>NZ_JACHVB010000013.1 GCF_014230085.1 Ruficoccus amylovorans
TGGTCGGCCCCCACTTTTCGTACCAGAGCGATGAGACGCTGGCTGGGTAGGATTATGTTGGTTGGGTTATGGTTTGCGGGAGTGCTTGGTGCAGTGAGCCCGTAGGGCGAACGGAGCCAAGCACTGCCTTGGTTTGATGCCAGAGTTTGGCAAAGGCGTCGGGGGATATAAAGCCCAAACGGCTGTGCGGATGCTGGCTGTTGTATTTGCGTCGCCAGTTTTCGATGACGACGCGCGCTTCGGTCAGGGAGAGGAACCACTCCTGCTTGAGGCACTCGTCCTGCAGGCGGTTGTGGAAGCTCTCCACGTGAGGGTTTTGCCAGGGCGAGCCCGGCTCGATGTAGAGGGTTTTGATGCGTTTGGATTCCAGGTAGTCCTTGGTCGCCGTAGCGATAAACTCCGGCCCGTTGTCGGAACGGATGTGCTCGGGAGCACCGTGCTTGGCGATGGCTTTGTCCAAGGCCGCGACGATGTCGGCTGACTTCAGCCCGCGAGCCACCGTCAGGCTGATGCACTGGCGGGTAAACTCGTCGATCAGACTGAGCACCCGCAGAGGCGCTCCATTGTCGGTGCGATCCGCCACGAAGTCCCAACTCCACACGTGCCGCGGATGCGTCGCCGCGGTCGGGATCTTGCCGGTGGACTTGCCCTGACGCCGTTGCCGGGGGCGCGGCGGCTTCACGCCCAGCCCTTCAGCCCGGCGTACCTTTTGTACCAGCTTGCGGCTGACCTGCCAGCCTTCGTTGGCCAGCAGCGCTCGTACGCGACGATAACCGTAGCGCGGGTTGGTCCGGCTCACCGCGATGATCGCACGCACGAGGCGAACCATCTTGTCGGTGGCGGTTTTAGCCCGGTAGCAGAAGCTCGACCAGTGCAGACGAAGATACCGACAGGCGGCCCGTAACGAGCACGTTCCCGACTCGGCCACCTCGCGCACCGCTTCGCGCTTGTGCCCCGGGCTTACCATTTTTTTGCGTTTACCTGCTCCAGTACTTTGATGTTCAAAAGCTGGTCGGCCACCAGTTTCTTCAGCTCGGCGTTCTCGCGCTCAAGCTCCTTCAGACGCTTCACATCGCGCAGCTCCATCTGTCCGTACTTGCTCTTCCAACGATGGAAGCTCGCTTTGCTCACATTGTGCTCGCGGCAAACATCGTCCACGCTGCGGCCTTCGTCTGCCTCGCGCAGGAGCGCCACGATTTGCTCTTCGGTGTATCTCTTTCGTTTCATACTTCTGGTCGGGTTCTACCCGCCAGGGTCTCAAACGCAATGGTACGATTCTAGGAGGTCACGCCAGATCAACCCACGCTACGGTTATCGGCGGGTGGACTAGGCCAGGTGTTCTTGCAACCAGTGGTAATAACTCTTGAAATCGAATATTAAAGAGTCGCCCCATCAACCCAACTACCATCAACATTTAATCCACGAACAACTTCCGGGACTCCAAAATTAGAAGTTTGCATATCAAGATGAAGCATATGCACCGCATGCCTACCTAATAATTCCGCATTAGAATCAATACCTGCTATTGTTCCATCTGCATTTACCAAATCCAACGAGATAAAACCAAGCTCATCAGGGATGGAAACGCCACATTGCAGAAGCAAGCTGAATACATAATTTGCGCCCAACAAAACATCCGGTTTATAAGTAAACAACCATTTCTTCAACTCGTTCAAATCAGAATCTTGCTCCAAATAGAAAACTGGAATTCCAACACTCTTGGGATGATAAGCTTGAACCTCGACAAGATAACCCGCACGCCAAAGATTCGCAGAGAGTACATCATAAGTACGGCTCATAATCAGTCCAGGTACACGATAGCCGTGATGCCTTAGGTGATGAAATGCCAGTCTCACACCTTGATATTCATCCGCACTTACATAATTAAATCTAGGCAAGATTAATGCAGAACGATGAGCCACAACAGCGAACTTATCCCACTCAAGTTTTATGCGCGTTCTAGGTTTACGCTGATGCGGTAACACAATACCTCGAATGCCTCTAGTAAAAATAATTTGAGACATGCGCTTTGCAGTCATCTGCTTCTCTCCTAGCCAAAAATCTTCAATATTGTAACCAAACCGAAGCCCCTCATCCACCAAACCTTTGTGCATTTTTTGCAAAAAAAATGACTCCTTCCAACCATCACGCGTAGGCCAAGAAGTGACAAATCCGATAGCTGCTTTTACGACATGATTTCCTTTTCGATAATTACTCAATGACGATAAAGCTGGATCTGGCACATATCCCATCTCCTCAGCTAACGCCTTGATTCTTTCGCGTGTGGCTGAAGAGAGATTGCCTCGCCCCCTCAAAGCCATGGAAACCGAAGCGACACTCACTCCTGCAGCTTTTGCAATATCTAAAAGAGTTACACGCATACCTCACAATCAATATGTAACGAAGGCGTATACTCAAGAAGCTTTTGCGCGTGCAGACTAAAATGCCCCGGGATCAACGACATTGAAAGCACAATGCCGAGCAGTCTTGCAATCTACACATGACGTAGTTCGACGTTTCTCGACAAGCTCGTCATCTAAGCGATTAAAGGCAGGGGTAACTGCGAATCAAAGCTTTACAACGTTCATTTGGTTATCGCCTTCAGGATAATATCCGCGTAAAGACGATGACCATAATCATTTGGATGATTTACACCATTACCTGAAAGAGAAAGGTAACCTTTCCGATCAACGAGGTAATTCCACACAGAATAAACGTCACAGAACGCGACATCATTCTCATCGCAGTAGACCCTCATTGCTTGGTGAAATGGCTGGCGCCTATCCATTTTACTCATAGACCAATCAGGGTTAGGAGTGATACCTGATACGACCAAAAACTCAGCATCGGAGTCCGATGTTTTGATAGCATCAATAATCCTCGATAATGTAATCACAAAGTCGCGTACAGACATATCGCTTGAGGCATCGTTCATTCCGAATGCAATGATAACTAAATCTGGGTTCTCTTTCACAACAGAACCGACTTGGGATTCAGCCCAAAAAATATTTTTTCCGCCTACCGACAAGTTCGCCACTTCAATACTTGACTTGCATTGCGAACCCAAACGATTGGCAACAAGTTCTATATACGGAGGCTGGTTCGGGAAAACGGGAGTCGTTGCCGAAGCATTCGCACCATGGGATATACTGTCACCTAGTAGGACAATTTTGACAGTCGAAGACTCCGCCAATCGTTGATTAAACCGCTGGAGATATTTACACTGTGAACTCGGCAACGGACCATCCCAATCGCTCGAAGTGGTATACGTCACATTTACTTGCTTTGAATGAAACGTATCCCTCTCTCCGTATTTTATAAGTCGACCTACTTCAATATGAGGCTGAGTACCACTTGCAGAATCAGTGGGGTAAACCTCAGACTCGTCGAGGTGCAGAATTTTGCCTTTAATCGAAATTGAACGACCATTAATTGTAAACATACCGACGTCATACTCAACTGTGCCATTTACTGCACGAACAGAGATAATTTCATCAGGTTCAAATAGCAAATTTGCATAATATCCCCCGCTGGTATCTTCTCGAAACAGGACGGTTTCGTTTTGGATTAAGGAGCCTTGCTCCCACACTGGCAGCGATTGACCATTATCGCAAAGACTTGATCTAACGTCCAAAGCAGAGCTTATAGAAAACATACTTAGCATAACAGCAATAAATGTTAAATTATATTTATACATAGGTCGTTCATCAGATTCACTTCCAGCGATACCTTCGATCTGCATCTGCCCAACCATCTGAGAACACTCCAGACCTAGGACTGGACTCTGGCACAAACGTAGCAACAGAAGCATCTACCATAACAACATTTACGAGGTGTGAGCCGTGATCGCCATGCCATGATGTCGTGTTCCACGTAAAGCCGCGAGGATCCTGATACATTAGAGTCTCGCCATACAGAATAGTTCTGGATGGATACTCAATGTTAATAAGCTTAGGACCCTCCCCGACAATAAAACCAGCATCACCATTAAAATATAATGCTTGGTTTACCGCATAACTCGTTTTCTGGTAATCATAAATTCCAGTCTGCCATTCTATGTCACCGTCGCATAAGAATACGTCTGAATGTAGATCCAGGTATCTATTCAGAGGCGCATCAGGGTACTTCTCACCGCCATAAGATGCCCAGTCCTGCGACATCATTGGTGCGAGTGATCCGCCACTCTCGTTAGAATAAGTTAACGTTGCTAAAGCAACCTGCCTAAGATTGTTTTGACACTTCACACTACGTGCTCGACTGGAGACTTTACCCATAGCTGAGATGATGATTGCTGCTAGAATCGCTATAACTGCAATTGAAACGAGCAGTTCTAAAAGCGTAAAAGCTGAATAACGATGACGACTGATGGTGTACGTTCTCATAAAATGTCGTGCATGTAACTATGTGGAGTACAACAGCCACTCACAAGTCGCCAGCGAGTTAAACATTTAACTTAATGGGACTCTCCGAAGAAAGACGATCTCCCGCAGAATTAGATTTGAAAAAAGCAGACCCTGCGACGAGACCTCGTCAACTGAGCGCAGGTAGCTCGAATATCCGGAGTAACTGCGGCTTATCTCTCAATTCAAGAGTTCCAAGCAGATATTGTGAATTGGTAAATATCCTGAGATTTCAATCACTCTATTTCCAACACCAGTTCCGCCCATTCATCAGGACGATGGAATGCGATGACAGGATGAGAAGCACTAGTCGAAAGGATAAGCGCATGATCACTAGCAGCATCATAACGACAAAAACTTCCTCTTAGGCGCAGCCCCTCTGAAAACCTCTCCAATCCAAGAACCTCCGGAGGTATTGCCATCGAGACTTTCCATCCGTTCTCTGACCGCGTTACATGGCTTGAAAATCCCACAGGGGCAACGAGCATCTCCTCAAAGGCCAAGGGGTCCGCTTCTGGCGAGAGTTGACCTTGGACATTTGGCTTGGCAACATGCATCCGAAAGTGATTAGGGGTAACGTGCAATTCAACATAATCGTCTCGGCCCTCGATCATGAGGAAAGCTTCAAAAACATCCCCGAGTTCCCACATCCTCTGGTTGTCTGCAGTCGCGGCACTCATCACGTCGGAATCAGTTAGCTGCGCATTGACAATCAGGGCGTCAGAACGCCAACTCAGCTCCACTATAGTGGGTTTAAAATTCGCGTCTAACTCATTGTTCCATGGCTGAGCGAGATTTAAAAAAACGGACGAGTTTTGTGGAATCGACAAAGCCATGTAATGGTTACTAGGCAGTATGGAGCACGCTCCTAGAAAAAATGCTACGATACAAAAACCAGTTGAAAGATGATTAATTCTGACCATGCAGGTTGTTTTTAATTTTATAAATAGCTTAGACAGTCTCAATCTGCCCCCTGTTTAAGTCAGGGGGAGAATCCAACTCTAATACGCAAGGGTGTGATGCAAATATGAGTTTCACGTATATGTGTGGTTCGGCACAAGGACATAGTACATTGTTCTCAACTCTCTGATTTATGCCACGTAGCCTACGAATCGAAAAAGAAAATTGGGTCTATCGGAAAGTTATTCCAAGGGTGGCGTGACCTCCTAGAACCGTACCATTGCGTTTGAGCCCCTGGCGGGTAGAACCCGACCAGAACATGAAGCGAAAAAGATATACCGAAGAGCAGGTCGTGGCGATCTTGCGTGAGGCAGACGAAGGCCGTAACGTGGATGATGTGTGCCGCGAACACAATGTGAGTAAAGCGAACTTCCATCGTTGGAAGTCTAAGTATGGGCGACGTGCCCCCTGAATCCGGCCATAGCCCCATCTGGTGTTTTCGACCGCGAATTTCAAGCAAAGCTCTCGAATCGCCTCCATGCGGCTCTGCCCGGCGGTCTTTACCCTCGTCTTGGCCGTGTATTTGAGCTGCACGAACCGGCGGTACCACGCATAAAGGGTCTCGGGCTTCACGAGGCTGGCGTACTGCATCAACTGCGCCCAACGGAGCTTTCTGCCCTTGATGGCCAGATTCCGGCGCTGGGCGTTGGTCAACCGAAGCTTCTTACCCGTCGCGTCGAACTGCTCCTTCAAAACACGGTTTTCTTCCAGCAGGTAGTCGATCACCAATTGCTGGCGACGGCCAATCCAGCCCGCCATGAAGCCTAGAAACGTTGTCAGTTGCCTATTCAAGGCCGCACTTGTATCAATCCCATAAATCGCTGTCAACCGGCGGGTTCGAGTTACTGACCCTAAAAAGCGTACCCCCACGGCTCAACATTTCACGGCACAATCTTGACTTGAACAAAATTTTGCTCATCGTGTAGTAGTGGCCTTTGAATGGGATGAGAACAAGAACGCGATCAATCAGGCAAAGCACGGCATCAGCTTTCAGGAAGCCCAACAGCTTTGGGACGATGCCGGACTGATTGTGTTGCCTTCGCGCTTCCCGGACGAAGACCGCTTTTTGGCCATCGGAGCCATTGATTCAAAACACTGGACAGCAATTTTTACCGAACGCGGGGAAGACATACGCATTATCAGCGTGCGTCGTGCCCGCCAGAACGAAAGGGACCTCTATGAGCAGCACCAACCGCGATAATCTCGAAGAACGCTTTGACGATGGCGAGGACGTGCTCGGCTATTTCGAGACCGAGAGCGTCTTGAACATTCACCGACTTAAGGAGTTGTCTGCTATCGTGAACCTTTCCGCTCTGGCGCGGGAAGCGGGGATCAACGTGCACACCCTACAGACCAAAATTAAGCGCAATACTCCCCTCAGCGGTAAGGAAACTACTGCCCTGATTAAAGCTTTGAGGCGCTTTCACCTTGCGGCTGTTGCGTAATGCTTTCGCCTGCCCTCCCAAGACAATCGCCAGCTCCAGCGGTGTGGCATCGGGGAACGACTTGAGGAGATTCAGGGCGTGATAGGCCCATTTCTTGCCGAGGCGAAGGCAGAGGGCATCCATTGACTCGCACCCGAGGATGTGAGCGAGCTGGGCGACGAGCTTACGCCACTCCCTGCCGGTATCGAGCCATGCGAAACTTTGTGAGACGGCACGCCAGCCCCGCGAATAGCGGACCATGCGAGCACCCTTGAATTGCTCGCCCCGGAACTGGCTGCCCTTCTCCAGGTATTTGCCGACGTACTTGGCAATGCCTTCGGCGTTGGAGCGGATGGGCAGGAGTTCGCACCGGCCAAAGCCGTAGTGTCCGGCCACTTCTCGCAGGTGTGCCCAAAGGTGACGCAGTTCAGGGGAAGCCGTGGAGGCGTATTGCTTAAGCAGCGCATAAAAACGGGCAGCCTTGCCGTTGGTGCGGTATTCGTTCTGACACTCCCGAAAAGCCGTAAAATCAAAGCCTGTGCGAATATCCGTCTGGCAGACAACCACCAGATGGTAATGCACAGCCCCGCGTTTCTGGGGTTCGACCACGACAACCGAGGCCTCGAAGTTCTTGCCAAGGATGTTTGAGCGGAACGAATTGAAGTGGCGTTGCGCTTCGCGAAAGTCTGTCACGTTGTCGGCAAAGGTCAGGGTCAGGAAGCCCAACCGTTCGAGCCTGAAGTGATTGGCCATGTACTCGATATTCTTTTCCAGCGCGAAGTTCTTTTTGAGTTCACCCTGAGTGGGGGGACCAAAGCGCTGCTGTGTCCCGTCCGGCAGGTTGAGCCAGATCCGTTGCCCGTCAAACTTGTGGATCATTTCCGGCGGGTGCGGTCTCAGCGCATGGGCTACCTCTGTTATTGAGTTGTTTTTCTTTAGACAAGGAAGGGCGGCTGCGCCGCCCTCGGGGCCGCCGGGCAGTGCGGGCACGCCCTCCGGCGTGCTCCGCACTGCCCCGTCGGTCCCCGCGGGAGCTTGACAGCGATTCCCCTGCTCAATGTAATCAGCACCATTCGAGAGGTTTTCCACTTCCGATGTTTGCCCTTCGCCGTGTTGCCGCATGGCGGGGGCTTTTTTGTGGGGGCTCAATGGGCACCTCCCCCGGTTGGCGGGTGATCGTCACAGGCTGGGCCTAGAGCCAGTCCCGCCGCCTGTTTCCGCGCTTGAGCAAGCGAGCCTTGAGGCACGCTGTCTTGCTCTACACGGGGCGGCTCCCCCTCGGCCCGACCAACCTCGACCAGCGCGAGAATCGACCGCCGTATGTGTGCCGGTAGGTCCGGCCATGCGTTCAGGACCTCGGCCAGCTCACCGAAGAATTTACCTCCGTCGAATATGCCGGGAGCGGCTTCGGGAGTTAACGCATTTCCCGAATTTTTGTTATCCCCTACCCTCGAATGGCTTGCGGAACCACGGGCGTGGGTTCGAGTCCAGTAACGACCACCATTTTGGTGGATAGCCTCGGGGCCGGAAAATGCGGCAGTTCAGTTATGCGGCTCTCATCCTTGATCGTAAGATGTGTCAGGCGGGCCTAATCCCGCCCCTTGTATCCAAAGAAAGATAGGGTAATCAGCTAGAAGCAGGCAGCTCGCTTACCGCCAGAAGGTGCGGGCTATGGAGACTCCGCCCCCTGGCCGAGCTGAAGTTTGCGGTCGGCGCGGGCTTTGGCCTTGAGCTGGTCCTTGAGCTGGAACTCCTCGGCCATGGCTTCGAGGTCTTCGAGGTCGGGCGGGACGGTGGCGATGGCTTCCTCCATCGTGGTGATGCCAGAGCGGACTTTTTTCAGGCTGTCCTGATGCAGCGTGTACATGCCCGTGTACATGGCGATGCGCTTGATCTCGGCGGTTTCGACTTCCTTGTTGATCGCCTCAATGAGCAGTTCGGTTGTCTGCATCAGCTCGTGGATGCCGATTCGGCCACGGTAGCCCTTGCCGTTGCAACTCGGGCAGCCGGTGCGGTTGGCGCGGTAGATGTTGCCGTCGCCCTCCTTCCAGCCAAGCGCCTTGCCGAGGATGTCCAGCTCTCGCCCGACCGGCTCGTAGGACTGGCGGCAGGTTTTGCAGACCCGGCGCATGAGCCGCTGGGCGCAGACGCAGACCAGCGAGGCCGAGAGCATGAAAGGCTCGATACCCATGTCCGTCAGACGGGCAATGGTGCTCGGGGCGTCGTTCGTGTGAAGCGTGCTGAAAAGCATGTGTCCGGTCAGCGCGGCCTCGACCGCGATCCCGGCGGTTTCCTTGTCGCGGATTTCCCCGACCAGGATGACATCTGGGTCCTGACGCAGGAAAGAGCGCAGCGCGTTGGCAAAGGTGAGCCCGATCTTGCGCTGCATCTGCATCTGGCAGAGCCCATTGAGCGTGTACTCGATCGGGTCCTCGGCGGTGCGGATGCAGATTTCGGGCGAGTTGATCTCGTTGAGCGCGGAATAGAGCGTCATCGACTTACCCGAACCGGTGGGGCCGCAATGCAGGATCATCCCGTAGGGGCGCGTAATCAGGTCGCGGTAAATGGTGAGGTTTTCCTGCTCAAAGCCGAGCGCCGTCAGCGGCAAAGTCGATTTGGTCTTGTCAAGGATACGCATGACCGCGCCCTCGCCGTGGTTGAGCGGGGCGGTCGAGACGCGAAGGTCGATATTGATCGGCTTCTTGGTAAACTGCTGGAAAACGATACGCCCGTCCTGGGGGAGGCGTTTTTCGGCAATGTCGAGGTTGGACATGACCTTGAGGCGGGCCAGCAGCGCCCCGGCCACTTTGGGCGGGAGGGTGAGTTTTTCGTTGAGTACGCCGTCCACCCGCACGCGCACGCGGCAGCTTTTTTCCGAAGGCTCAATGTGGATGTCACTGCCACCGGAGTAGTAGGCATCCTCGATGATGCGGTTGGCGAGCTGGATGATGGGGGCGGACTCCTCGGCGTCGGCATCGTCGTCGATCTCGGACTCGGCCATCGAGAACTCGATGTCGAGCGCCTCGACCACATCACCGAAGCCCTCGGCTACGTGGATTTCGGGCGTGTCGTCTGATTTTAGGTGGTGCAGGATGTCGCGCTCAATGGCCAGCAGGGCGTGTACCTTGCGCCGTGTGATTTCCTGCACCCGGTTGCGAACGGAGAGGTCGAAAGGGTTGGCCAGAGCGATGACCATGTAGTCGCCGACCACACCGACGGGGAGGATTTTGTTCTCCTTACAAAAGTCCTGATCGAGCCTTTCGAAGGTCCGATCATCACGCCGGTAATGGTGAGCGTTAAAGGGGCTCAGCCCGCAGGCCTGGCTCTTGGCCACCAGTAATTGGAACTCGCTGATCTCAAAGTCCTTCATCAGGAGCTTTTCGACTTCGTCGCCGGAGAGCTCCTTGTCGGTATGGATGATCTGGTCGGCCTGCTGCTGGGTCAGGCGATTCAGGTCCTTGAGATTGTTGACGATCGCGGCCTGGATGCGTGCAAGAGCCATGAGATGCGGGGTTGAAGAGGTTGGAGGCCTAGGCGGACGGGCTCAGTAATTCGGGATAAAGCAAACCGAGCTCATGGGGCTTGCGCGCGGCGGAGGCCAGGGCGGGCTCGACACCGAGACGCTGGAGGAGCTTGCCCAAATCCTCGTCGGAGTCCTGAAGCATGAGCGTCAAAAGCGCATTCTGCTCGCGGCGCAGGTATTGCTTCAGCGTCAGTATATCGCCGTCCGGAGCTGTACGCCCCAGTCGGGTCAGGATAGCCGCAAGCTGAGCGCCCGTTACCGGGCCTTCCTCGGCCAGGGCAACCGTGCGCCGGATCACATCCGAAAGCTCACGGTAGTTACCCGGCCAATCATAGCCGAGCAGGCATGCCAAGGCGTTGCCGGAGAGATTCGCGCGCCCCGGACGAGCGGACTTCTCAGCGTGCGTGCGCAGCAGGTACTGCGTGTAAACGGCCAGGTCGCTCAGGCGCTCTTTCAGCGGGGGCCAAACACTGTGCTTTTCCAGTAAAAGCTCTTTCAGCTCGGGGTTGATCCTGGGCGATCCCTCGAAGAAAAGCGATTCATCGATCAAATGGACGAAAAGGAAGGGCTCGGGCACTTCGCGAAAGACATCTACCCAGGCCTCCTGCCGTTCGAAGCTGGCCTGCGCATAGCCGGACACGCCTACCACCGGACTGAAGCCCGGTTGCAGTCCGCGCAGGTAATCCCGCGTGCGCACGGAAACATCGGAGGCGACATCGACGAGGATGAGGCGGTCCGCCGGCTGCTCCTGCCAGCGGGAAATCTCTCGCAGCAGCAGCTCAAACTCGACTCCGGACGGGGCCTGGATAAAGACATGGGCCTGCTCGCGGGACGAGAGCCAGATCTCATCCAGAAACATCTGCATACCCGCGGACTCGTCCGCCACATAGCGGCTGTCATTGGGGTAACTGCGCACGTAGCTGCGCCCTTCGCGGTCGGCCACAGCGTCCTGCTGTGCGGCCTGGAGGCTTTTTTGGCGGTGAAATTCCTCTTCCGCCAAAGGCTGAACGAAACGCTTCACGTGCCCGAGGAAGTGCTGGATGTCGATGGGTTTTTCCAGCACCAGGGTCACGCTCATATTGGCGACCTTGACCAGTTCGGGTGTGTTCATCAGGCCGGAGACGAGGATCACGGGCAGGTCGGGATTGATCTGGCGGGCCTTCTGGAGGAAGTCCGCTCCGTCCATGACCGGCATCTTGTAATCGGAAATCACCAGGTCGTAACCATGTTCCTGCAAGGCCCGCAGAGCCACCTCTGGCTTGGTCGCGGAATCGACGAGAAAGTGATGCTGCTCCAATAGGGAATGCAGCATTTTTGCGTAATTTTCTTCGTCGTCGAGTACGAGTATCTTCTGCGGCATAAGAAAACCGTGTGTCGCGGGATAGAGAGGTATCTTACGCTGTCTTTCCCGCGTGGCAAGTGCCCAATGTCCCGAAACCGTCAATCTGGCTTCGGGACACGACGAAAGTCACTGCAGGGAGACTTTCGTCGCGGGAAAAGGCACGACGGAAACAGGCCATGACCGAACCACGCTGCTCGCACAACTTTTCTCGCAACGCTCCCGAGAGTATCATTAGTCAAGTTCCTGGTATAATTTGGGGGTGCCAACTCAGTTTGGATGCTCCTCTGGGATTACTGCCTTCAGCGACGCTGAAGGCAGTAATCCCAGACGCGATGCGGCAGCATCGAAAGTGCAGACTTCGTCTGCTGCGGGGTTTGGGGCGCACAGCCCCCAAATTTAATGCATGAACTTGCTACGGAACACTAGCCGAGGAAGGCCGTCAGCGGGCTGGTGGGGACAGCCTTGCCCGACTGTGGTCCGAGACCCATCTCATAGGCGGCCCGACCGGCCTCGACGGCGTCGGCAAAGGCCCGTCCCATGCGGCACGGGTCCGAAGCCACCGCAATGGCGGTGTTGACCAGTACGGCGTCGGCCCCCATTTCGAGAGCGGCGGCGGCGTGGGAAGGTGCGCCCAGTCCGGCGTCCACCACGACGGGCACGCGGGCCTGCTCAATGATGATCTCGATCTGCGCACGGGTTTCCAGCCCCCGGTTCGAGCCAATGGGCGAGCCCAGCGGCATGACCGCCGCACAGCCGATGTCCTGCAGGCGGGCGGCCAGCACGGGGTCGGCGTTGATGTAAGGCAACACGGTCCAGCCCTCGTCCACCAGCACCTTGGCCGCCTTGTAGGTCTCGACCGGGTCAGGCAGCAGGTAGTTTGGGTCGGGGTGGATCTCCAGCTTGATCCACTGCGGCAGGCCCGCCGCCAGCGACAGCCGCGCCAGGCGCAGGGCCTCGTCGGCGTCCATTGCCCCGGCCGTGTTGGGCAGGAGCAGGTAGCGGTCGGGCTCCAGAAAATCGAGGATGTCCGCGAAGGGATCGGCCTTGGCTTCAAGGTTGGCTCGCTTGAGGGCGACGGTGACCAGTTCGGACCCGCAGGCCCGCAGCGCGTCGCGCATGGCCGTGTTGGAGGAGAATTTGCCGGTGCCGACCAGCAGGCGGGAGTTAAAGCTCCGGCCCGCGATCTCAAGCGGTTGGCAGGATAAGGATTCTTTTGTCATTGCTAATGGCCTTCGATGGGCAGCTCAGGGCATGTTCGGACCGGAAAAACAAACATTCAAGCCTGCAAAAAATAATCCGCAGGTCTGTTATCCCAGCCTTGTCTCGGGCTGCCAGATCCGTGAAAGATTAGACTCTCATGGAGAAAAAGCAAGAGGGTCTGCGCATAACCTGGCTCAGCGTCTGGATGAATATCTCGCTGGGGGCACTCAAGTGTGTAGTCGGCTTTTTCGCGCACTCCTCCGCGCTCATCGCCGACGGCCTGCATTCGCTGGTGGACCTCTCGACCGACGTGGTGGCCCTCTTCGGCCTGAAAATGGCGGCCAAACCCCGCGACGACAACCACCCCTACGGCCACCACCGCTTTTCCAGCCTGTGCTCGCTTTTCATCGGGCTGGCTCTACTGGGCTTCTGCGCGGGGTTGATTATCAGCTCTGTCCACGAACTGATCGACGGTGACGCCACCGACCCGACCTGGCCCGCTTTGGCGGCGGCAGCAGCCTCGCTCGCGGCCAAGGAGTGGCTCTTTCTGCGCACCCGCAGCATCGCCCGCAGGGAAAAGTCCCGCCTGCTCATGGCCAACGCCCTGCACCACCGCACAGACTCGCTTTCCTCGGCCCTCGTGCTCGTCGCGCTGATCGCGATTCTCATCGCCGGACCGCAGTTGGCCTTCCTTGACAAGCTCGTCGGGATCATCCTCGGCGGCTGGCTCGGCGTGGAGGCGGTAAAAATCATCGCCCAGACCTGCAATGACCTGCTCGACGCCGCCCCCTCCCGTGAAGTTATCAACGACATTCGCGAGCACATCCTGCCCGTACCGGGCGCGGTCGGCTACCACCAGTTCCGGGCACGCCGGGTGGGTGACATGATCGACGTAGACCTGCACCTGCAAGTCAATGGCAGCCTGAGCGTGGACGAAGGCCATGAAATCGCCCGCCGGGTCCGCGAGAACATCCTTTCCCGCCACAGTGAAGTCATTGACGTTCTGATACATGTGGAGCCAGACAGCGAGGAGCATCTGCGCCAGTACGGAGTCTCCGACCTCGACCAGTCCGACAAGCCCGTGCCATAGGAAGTCCCCCGGCACCCGCCACTCCGTGCCTTTTTGTCCTGAATCCGGCAAGTTCAGCGTACCTCCCGGGCGCAAAACGAGGCCTTTACCTCAGGAGGAGAATGAAGCCTTCGCATACTTGCCAAAGGCGGGCTTTTATGCCATTCTCATGGAACTTTCTCCCCTCGTTAAGGTTCTCTTACTCTAACCGATTGCTATTGTTATGGAGACTCCACCCGCTGATCAGGTTCTGGTTGCCCGCGTCAAGGACGGCGACAACGGCGCCTTTGGTGAAATCGTGACCCTCTACTGGGACCGGATTTTCGCCCGCGCCTTCCAGCTCCTCAAAAACCGCGAAGACGCCGAAGAGGTCACGCAGGACACCTTTATCCGTGCCCAGAAAGGGCTCGAAAATTTCCGTGGCGATTCCGCCTTTTCGACCTGGCTTTACCAGATCGCCACCAACCTCGCCCACAACCGCTACTGGTACTGGTGGCGGCGCAAGCGCAGCGCGTCCTTTTCCCTGGATCAGAATCTGACTCAGGACAGCGACGCCACCCTGGCCGATGTCCTCCCTGCCGAAGGCGAAGACCCCGGCGAAGCCACGCTGACCCAGGAGTTCGTGGACCGCGTTTCGAGCTGCATGCAGCAGCTTAATGAAAAGCACCGCGAAATCCTCGTCCTGCGCAACGTCCACAACCTCTCCTACGAAGAAATCGCCGAAGAGCTGCGCATCAGCGTAGGAACGGTTAAAAGTCGCATCGCCCGCGCCCGCGAAAGCCTCCGCGAGCAGATGGGGAGTGATTTTAAATGACCGACAGCCGCTTTGAGCAGCTAGTCAACCTCTACCTCGACAAGGAAATTTCCCCCGAGGGCTTTGCTGCACTCAAAAAGGAACTGGCCAGCAGCGCCGAGCGCCGCGCCACCTTTCAGCAGTACCGCAGCCTCCGCGCCGCCGAAAGCCAGATCATCCGCGACAGCTATGTGCCCGATCCGGCTGACGACATCATCCCCGAGCCCTCACGCTCGCAAAAGCTGTTCGCCTACCTGACCCAGATCGGGGGGATGGCGGCCGCCGTGGCCCTGTCCGTGGGGGCGTTTATTTATGTGACCCGCAGCGACTCGCTCCAACTGGACACCATCGCCCGCGACGTCTCCCAACTGCGCGACAAACTCGACGCCCGACAGATCGTCGTGGTGATGGAGTCGGCCCCGTCGCGTGAGCAGCTCATCCAGCGGCTGATGAGCCTGAAAAACAGCAACCCGCACGCCGTCGTCGCCACCCGTATAGGTGAGCAACAGGCTTGGGTCGTGACCCCCGTCATGAAGTATGAGGTGGTCTCGCAAAATAATCCCTTTGCCGTGCTCGAAGCCGGCCAGCCGGCTTCCATTGAGGAAATGGCCATGCGCATGAGCTGCCTGCGCCAGATGGCTGAACTGCCCGGCACTTCAGCCACCATCACCCTCCCCGCCGAGGAACAGATGATGGACTATCCGCCACTCATGGCCTCGTCTGAGGGGTACTGATAAAAGGCTTTTCAGATCAAGCTTTTCAACAGGAAGCTCGGAAAAAACGCAAAGAAAGACAGGAGGCATCCCATTCCTGACTTCCCGGCCTTTTTGTTAAATCCCTGATTTATCAAGTCTGCTTGGAAGTGGACTCACCCAACCGACACGACCACTTATCTCCGTGCCTTTGTGCCTCCGTGTGAGCCTCTTCATTCGACCACCCGGTGGCTTACGGGGCAACTTCCCTGCCCAGCCGATCCGTCGCTCAGTCAGCCGGGTCCGCTTTGGAAGCATCGTCCCCGGCCTGGCGGCGTTCTGCCTTGAGAGCCTTCCACTTTTCGAGGCGTTCGGCCAGCGCGGCCTCCGCGCCGTAGTGGCTGGGCAAATACAAAGGCAGCGGATCGACCATGTACTCCTGCCCCGAAATGTGGTCCGGGCTATCATGGGAATACATATACGCGTCACCGTGGCCGAGTTGCTTACCGACCTTGCTGTGGCTGTCGCGCAACCAGAGCGGCACGGGCTGGACGGGGCCTTCCTTGATCGCACGACGGGCGCGAAAAATCGCCTCGGTGGCGGAGTTGCTTTTCGGGCACAGCGCGAGAAAAAGCGTGCAATGGCTCAGGGTGAGCGCCGCCTCCGGCATTCCGATGAACTCGACCGCCTGGAGCGCGGCGGTGGCCAGTGGCAGGGCACGTGAATCGGCCAGCCCAATGTCCTCGGAGGCGAGGATAATAAGCCGCCGGGCGATGAAGCGCGGGTCTTCCCCACCCTCGACCATCTTGGCCAGCCAGTAGAGAGCGGCGTCGGGATCGGAGCCGCGCACGCTCTTGATAAAGGCGGAAATCGTGTCGTAGTGCTCGTCCTCGTCAGCGTCGTAGCGGATCTGCCGCTCCCGGGCGAAAACCTCCAGCTCGGCCGGGGTGATCTCGCTCCCGGTCGGCTGGCTGAGCACGAGCGTTTCCAAAGCGTTGAGCGCACGGCGCATGTCACCATCGCAGAGCCGGGCCAACCCGATGAGCACCGCGTCCCCGGCTGTGCAGCGCGTTGAGCCGAGACCGCGCTCGCCATCCTCCAACGCCCGGCGCAGGAGCGCCACGGTGGCCGACTCGGGCAGAGGCTCCAGCCGGAAAAGGTGGCTGCGCGACAGCAGCGGGTCGATGATGTAAAAGCCCGGGTTGTGCGTGGTCGCGCCGATGAGCCGGATGTTGCCCGCCTCCACGTCCGGCAGGAGGAGGTCTTGCTGTGCCTTGTTGAAGCGATGAATCTCGTCGATGAAAAGGATCGTCTCGTGCGCGCTGTCGTAGCGAGCCATGCGGAGCACGTCGCGCAGTTCGGCCACGTTGGACATGACGGCGTTGAGCCGTACACACTTGGCCCCCGTTTCCTGCGCGATGACCTCGGCCAACGTGGTCTTGCCACAGCCGGGCGGGCCGTAGAAAAGCAGGCTCCCGAAGGTGTCGGTCTTGACCAGCTTGGGCAGCAGCGAACCTTTGCCCAGCAGGTGCTCCTGCCCCAGCACTTCGGAGAGGTCGCGCGGACGCATGCGCACCGCCAGCGGGCGGCGACGCTGCACGGCGGAGACCGGCGAACCCGGTTCGCCCTCGCCCTCACCGCAGGCGGAATTTTCAAAGAGACTGGACTGGAAATTATCGCTCAAGCTGGCGTGAAACTTTGTGCACGTATTAAAACTTTGCCAGCCAAAATTCGACCCGAACTCGCCCAAGGGCAAGCGCGAGTAAAAAACTTTCGCCTTGGCCCGCGAATTTCCCGCTGCCATGCTTTTGTCACATGCCCGCCCGGGTTTCTCTCTTTTCAAGCACACGCCTCACCCCGCCATGCCGAATAATCCCGAAAGACAGCGCCTCGACGAAGCCCACGACCGCGAAAAGAACTGGAAGCGCTGGGGCCCGTACCTCTCCGAGCGCCAATGGGGCACCGTGCGCGAGGACTACTCCGCCGACGGCGAAGCCTGGGACTACTTCACGCACGACCAGGCGCGCAGCCGCGCCTACCGCTGGGGCGAGGACGGCCTGCTCGGCATCACCGACCGCGAATGCCGCCTGTGCTTCGCACTCGCGCTGTGGAATGAGAAAGACCCCATCCTCAAAGAGCGACTTTTCGGGCTCACTGGTAAGGAGGGCAACCACGGCGAGGACTGTAAGGAGCTTTACTACTACCTGGATTCCAGCCCCACCCACAGCTATTTTAAAAGCCTCTACAAGTACCCGCAAGCCGCCTACCCCTACGAGCACCTGCTGGCCGAGAACGCCCGCCGGGGCCGCAACCAGCCCGAGTTCGAGTTGCTCGACACGGGCGTTTTCGAGAGCGACCGCTACTTTGACGTTTTCGCCGAGTACGCCAAGGCCGCCCCGAATGACCTTTTGATCAAAATCACCGTGGTCAATCGCGGCCCGGACGCCGCTCCGCTCCACCTGTTGCCAACCCTGTGGTTCCGTAATACCTGGAGCTGGGGTTGCTCGCACGAGGGCTGCACGCCCAAGCCCCGCATCGCGCAGTCCGGCCCCCGCTGTGCCGAGGCCCACCACGACGAGTTAGAGTCCTTCATTCTGGAAACCGAGGAAGAGCCGGCTGACTGGCTCTTTACCGAAAACGAGTCTAACAACGAAAAGCTCTTCGGCTCGTCCAACGCCAGCCCCTTCACCAAGGACGCCTTCCACCACCTGCTGTGCGCGGGCGAGACCGACGCCGTCAACCCCGACGCCCACGGCACCAAGGCCGCCCCGCACTTCCGGCTCACGCTCAAGGCCGGGGAAACCCGCACCCTGCGCCTGCGCCTCAGCCTGAAAGACAAGCGTCCGCCCAAGCCCTTCGGACCGGAGTTCGAGCGGGCCTTCAAGACCCGCATCCGCGAGACCGACGAGTATTACCGCGCCATCATCGGCGAGGACGGCCTGCACCCGCACGAGGAGCAGGTCATCCGGCAGGCCTACGCCGGGCTGTTGCACAGCAAGCAGTTTTACCACTATGTGGTCAAGGACTGGCTCGACGGCGACCCCGGCGAGCCCCCGCCCCCGGAGTCGCGGCAACACGGGCGCAACGCCGAGTGGACAAACATCTTTTGCCGCGACGTCATCTCCATGCCCGACAAGTGGGAGTACCCGTGGTTCGCGGCCTGGGACCTGGCCTTCCACATGATCCCGTTCGACAAGATCGACCCGGACTTCGCCAAGAAGCAGCTCATCCTCATGCTACGCGAGTGGTACATGCACCCCAACGGCCAGATTCCCGCCTACGAGTGGAACTTTTCCGACGTGAACCCGCCCGTCCACGCCTGGGCCGTCTGGCGCGTTTACAAGATGACGGGCCGCCGCGGCGCGCGCGACCTGGACTTCCTCGCCCAGTGCTTTCACAAGCTGCTCATCAACTTCACCTGGTGGGTCAACCGCAAGGACCCGCACGGCAAAAATCTCTTCGCCGGGGGCTTCCTCGGGCTGGATAATATCGGGGCCTTCGACCGCTCCAAGCCCCTGCCCGACGGCTACCACCTGGAGCAGGCCGACGGCACCGCGTGGATGGCTTTCTTCTGCTCGACCATGCTCTCGATCTCCCTCGAACTGGCCGCCAACGACCCGGCCTACGAGGGCGTGGCCTCGAAGTTCTTCGAGCACTTTGTGGCCATCGCCGAGGCCATGAACACCCTCGGCGGCACCGGTCTGTGGAACGAGCAGGACGGCTTCTACTACGACATGCTCCAGGCCGACGGCACCACCATCCCGATGGCCATCCGCTCGATGGTCGGCCTGCTGCCCATCTGCGCGGCCGAAGTGCTCCAGGTCAACACCATCGAAAAGCTCCCCCGCTTCAAGAAGCGCCTGCAATGGTTCCTCACCCACAACGAGGTTTTCTCCAAGGAAATGTCCTGCCTGGAGTTCGAGGGCGGGCGGCACGAGGACCCCAAGCTCATGCTCGCCATCCCCTCGCGCCCGCGCCTGGAGCGGGTGCTGCGCTACCTCTTCGACGAGAACGAGTTTCTCTCCCCCTACGGCCTGCGCTCGCTTTCCAAAGTCCACCGCGACAACCCGTTCCGGCTTAACTACCACGAGAAGGACTTCAGCGTCTCCTACCAACCGGCGGAGTCCGACAGCGCGCTCTTCGGCGGCAACTCCAACTGGCGAGGCCCGATCTGGTTCCCGGTCAACTACCTGCTGATCGAGGCGCTGGAAAAGTACCACCACTACTACGGCGACGACCTCAAGGTCGAGCTGCCCACCGGCTCCGGCAACTGGGTCAACCTCCAACAGGCCGCCGCCGAACTCTCCCGCCGCCTGTGTGCGATCTTCCTGCCCGACAAGCACGGCGACCGGCCCGTCCACCGGCTCCACGCCGGGCAGTACCGTGACAAGCACTTCCGCGACCTGGTGCTTTTCAACGAGTACTTCGACGGCGACAACGGCCGGGGCGTCGGTGCCTCCCACCAGACCGGCTGGACTGGCCTCGTGGCCAAGCTGCTGGAGGATAAGTGCCGCCACAAGCGCGCCGACGCCCAGCCACAGCCCTGAGTAACCATGTCCCTTGCATTATCACCGGAGAATTTTATGCCGATGCCCGCGATTCGTCCGGTAGGCTTTTGGCCGACTCGCTATAGGCTGCGCCTATCGTAGTCATAATAGAATAGACTAGGCAGATGTCTTCCCCGGCTTGACAGCGGGAGCAAGCCGGATTCGATGTTGGGCTTCGGTCGGCACCAACCGCCGCCACTTCATACCAATACGCATATAGACATGTCAGTTCTAGTAGGAAAAAAAGCTCCGAACTTTAACGCCGCCGCCTGTGTCAAGGGGCAGATCGTCGAGAACTTCACCCTCGACCAGTTCCTGGGGGACAAGTACGTGGTCCTGTTCTTCTACCCGAAGGACTTCACCTTCGTGTGCCCGACCGAGCTGATTGCTTTCCAGGACGCGCTCGGCCAATTCGAGGAGCGCAACGTGCAGGTCATCGGCTGCTCGACCGACACCGAGCAGTGCCACTGGGCATGGGTCAACACCCCGCGCAAGCAGGGCGGCATCGAAGGGGTCGAGTACCCGATCGTGGCCGACACCAACAAGACCATTTCCTCGGCCTATGACGTGCTCACCGGCGACTACGACATCGACGTGGACGGCAGCCTCGTGGCCAGCGGCGAACTTGTCGCCTACCGCGGCCTGTTCCTGATCGACAAGGAAGGCGTCGTGCGCCACCAGATCGTCAACGACCTGCCGCTGGGCCGCAGCATCGCCGAGGCCATCCGCATGGTGGACGCGCTCCAGCACTTCGAGCAGTTCGGCGAAGTCTGCCCGATGAACTGGGAAAAGGGCAAGGAAGCCATGAACGCCACCCACGAAGGTGTGGCCGAGTACCTCAGCAAATAACCATTTAACGGCCCGCCCATACGCGGCGCTAATGCCCCGCGGGGTGGGCCGTTTTTCCTTTCCAATTCTTCCCCCAAAGCCCTTAAATTCGCATCATGGAAAACGTCATCATCATCGGGACCGGCTGCGCCGGCCTGACCGCCGCCATTTACGCCGCCCGTGCCAACCTGGAGCCGCTCGTGATTGAGGGCACCCAGCCCGGCGGCCAGCTCACCACCACCTCCGAGGTGGAAAACTTTCCCGGCTTCCCCGAGGGGATCGACGGCTACACCCTGACCGATAACATCCGCAAACAAGCCGCCCGCTTTGGGGCGAAGTTTGCCAGCGACGTGATCGGGTCCGTCGAACTCAAGGGCGACGTAAAAATCCTCAAGTCCTCCGGCAAGACCTACGAGACCCGTACGCTCATCATCGCCACTGGCGCCCGCCCGCGCCTGCTCGGCATCCCCGGCGAACAGGAGATGTACGGCGGCAAGGGCGTTACCACCTGTGCCACCTGCGACGGTGCCTTCTACCGGGGCATGGAGGTGATCGTGGTTGGCGGTGGTGACTCGGCCTGTGAAGAGGCACTTTTCCTCACCCGTTTCGCCAGCAAGGTCACCATCCTGCACCGCCGCGACGAGTTCCGCGCCTCCAAGATCATGGCCGATCGCACCCTCGCCCACGACAAGATCGAGGTCCGCTGGAACACGGTCCCCGAGGAAGTCCTCGCGGATGAGTCCGGCAACATGCGCGCCGTGCGCGTCAAGGACGTCAAAAGCGGCGCAGTCTCCGAGATCGAGGCCAAGGGCTTCTTTATCGCCATCGGGCACATCCCCAACACGGCATTCCTGGGCGACGAAATCCCCACCGACGAAGACGGCTACATCGTCTCCAACCACGCCAGCGGCGTGCACACCGAGATCGAGGGCGTCTATGTCGCCGGTGATTGCTCGGACCACGTTTACCGCCAGGCCATCACCGCCGCCGGGATGGGCTGCCGCGCCGCCATCTCCGCCGAGCGCTACCTGACGGACAAGTTCGGCGTCGGCGCGTAAGCGACCGGTCCCAAGTAGCTTTGAGGGTTATACGAGAGGGTGTTTTTTCAAAAAACACCCTCTCTCGCTCTCACCCAAAACGTTTGAGACGGAACTTCGTTCCTTCGCAAGAACCGTAAAGCTTCAACCCTGGAGAGAAGCGGTATGATGATGTCCAGTGCGGCTACGCGCCGCAAATTTGGTTTGTGCCAGTGACAGAGCCTGCCCATGCTCGCCGCCATGTTCAACAAAATGGTCCTCGCTCTCTTCCCGGTTTGCCTGCTCGCGGGCTGCGCACAATTTGAAAAAAACGTCGAAGCCGACGAAAACGCTCCCAAGGTCCAAACCCTCGACGCCAACCAGTCGCAGCAAGTGGAAGACTGGGCTGGCAACGGCCAGATCAACGCCTACGAGGCCGAGCAGATGCAGGAGTCGATCAACGGCGGGCAATAAGCTTCGCCGCGCCACAGGATCGCCCTCGCGTTTATCATCGACTCGGGGGCGATTTCCGGCACGATACGTTCTTCCCTGCTAGGAAATTCCCAGGGGCCGGGCGGCACGGATGCCGCCCGCACACTGAATTTCACCATGAATGCGATAGTAGTTTATTCCGGCGGTCTGGACTCGACCGTACTTTTATATGAGCTGTTGAAAAACGGCCACGAGGTGGCCGCGCTCTCCGTCAACTACGGCCAGCGCCACGACAAGGAGATCACCTGCGCCGCCGCCCTCTGCCAGCTGCTCGGGATCGAGCATCGGGTGGCCGACCTGAGCGGCGTCGTCAGCCTGCTTGGCGGCTCCAGCCTGACCGATCCGGCCATCGCCGTGCCCGAGGGGCACTATGCGGAGGAGTCGATGAAGCAGACCGTCGTCCCCAACCGCAACATGATCCTGCTTTCCCTCGCGGCGGGCTGGGCCATTTCCCGCAAGGCCGATTGCGTCGCCTACGCCGCCCATGCCGGGGACCACGCCATCTATCCCGACTGCCGGGAAGAGTTCACCGACGCCCTGGACAAGACCATCCGCATGGCCGACTGGCACGAGGTCTTCGTCCACCGGCCCTACGTCCAGATGACCAAGGCCGGCATCGTCGCCCGGGGTGCAGAGCTGGGTGTGCCTTTTGAAAAAACCTGGTCCTGCTACCAGGGCGGCGACAAGCACTGCGGCCGCTGCGGCACCTGCATCGAGCGCCGGGAGGCCTTCCACCTGGCCGGCGTCGAAGACCCCACCCCCTACGCCGACAACGCCCCCGCCCTCGCCGACCTTATCGCTAACGACTGGAACCTGCCGCCATGCTGACCTGCCGCAAAAGTTTTACCGACATCCCCTTCGCCCACCGCCAGCACTGCCACGACGGGCACTGCGCGCTCCTGCACGGGCACAATTGGACGCTCCACGTGACCTTCGCCTGTTCCGCCCCCGACGCCAACGGCTTCGTGGTTGACTTCGGCAAACTCAAGTACCTGCGCGCCTGGATCGACGAAAACCTCGACCACGCCTGCGTGCTCAACGAGGACGACCCGTTGCGCGAGCAACTCGTCAGCGGCTGCCCCGAGGCGTTCAAGGTCTATCTGGTCGCAAGCTGCTCCTGCGAAGGACTGGCCATGCACCTGCACGGTGTCTTCGACCGGCTCGTGCGGGCCGACTCCGGTGGTCGCGCCTGGGTCACGGAAGTCACCGTGGACGAGGACTCGAAAAACTCCGCCACCTACCGCGCGGCGGATTGAGCGGGCGGAAATACCTGTGGGGGCGTTACTGCCCGGCGGGTAAACCGGTGAGTCTCGTTGAGTGCTGATGCCTTTTTTTCACCGCAGAGGCACAAAAGGCACAGAGGCTTGTTTGTCCGCGTGCGTTGCGCATTTCAATAGCCCGTCGTAACCCCCTGATTCAGACCGTTGTATACTGAAATGATAAAATCGGTAAGCCTCCTGTTGTGACTGTTTTTTTTTAACAGGAAGGACGGGAAGTGAGGAAGGCTACTCTTCCGAGCTCACTTGGCGTTCTTTCCGACCTTCCCGTTAAAACTCTCACATTATCAATGTCTCTTGGAAGCTGGTATAAGTGGTCTATTATACAACCCCAGGGCCATTGTGGTTGTAGCATTCCCTGAAGATAATCTCTGCGTCTTTGCGTCTCTGCGGTAAAAAAAGCCCGTCCACTTCTGCGGAACGGGCAATAAAAACGAGCGCGACCAAAGCAGCCGCCAACGCTATTTCTTCACGAAACGGTTTTCCGTGCCCTTGAGCAGGCGCTGGATATTTGAGCGGTGGCGCACAACGATGAGCACCGCCAGCGCGACGAGGAAAACCATCAACCAGGTGTCGTGGACAAAGAACAGCCCGCAGACCGGTAGGCTAATGCCAAAGGCCAGCGAGGCCAGCGACACATAGCGGGTGGTGTAGAAAAACACGACCCAGGCCACGATCCCCAGCCCGAGCACGATCGGCGCGAGCGCGAGCAGGCCGCCCATGGTGGTGGCCACGCCCTTTCCGCCCTTGAAGCCCAGAAACAGCGAGAAACTGTGCCCGAGAATGGCCGCGATCAGCCCGACAATGCCGAGGTGGACCGGCTCACTGGCTCCCACAAAGGGCAGCAACGGCCAACCAGCCGCCACCAGCCCCTTGAGGAAATCCAGGGCGAAACACAGGTTCCCGGCCCGCTTGCCCAGCACACGCTTGACGTTCGTCGCGCCGGGGTTGCAACTGCCCTCCCGAAGAATATCGACGCCCATGCGACGGGCGATGATCACGGCGAAGGACACCGATCCGATGAGGTAGCCGACGAGGGCCACTCCGATGATTTCGATCAGGTTGGGCATGGGGAGAGAACGCTGCGTATCCGGAAACAACTACAACTCGATGATCCTGAACTTCAGGATCGCCTCGTGCTTGAGGATGTCGGCCTGCGCCTTTTCCGAGGGCACGCTGTCAAGCTCGAACACACTGATCGCCCAGCCTTCGCCACGGTCGCGGCTCAGGGACATACTGGCGATGTTGACATTGTCCTTGCCCAGCTCGGTGCCGAGGAAGCCCACGATGCCAGGTACGTCCTTGTTCTTGAAAACAAGCAGAATGCCGCTGGTGGTCGCTTCGACACCGTGTCCGTCGATGCTGACGATGCGCGGATTTTGCACCTTGCCAAAGAGCGTGCCGGAAGCAGTCCGGGTCTTGCCGTCGGCGCAGAGGGCCTGCACCTCGACCAGTTCGGTGTACTCGGCCTCCTGGTTGCTCTTGACCGTCTCCAGCTCGATACCGAGTTCCTGAAGCTTCTTCGGGGCGTTAACGTCGTTAACGTGGTCGGAAATCTTACGCATGAACCCGCGCAGCACGGCCCGGTCGAGCGGGAGTGTGTCCAGCGAAGTGATCTTGCCGGTGTAGGTGATGCGGAGCTTGACCACGTTGGGCGGAGCAAGCTGCTGCACAAAGCTGCCCAAAGCCTGCCCCAGCGTGAGGTAGGGCTGGAGCACTTCGAGGCTCTTGGAGTCCACCGAGGGCATGTTGATGGCGTTGCGGACCATCCCGCCCTGAAGGGCTTCGGCGATCTGGTGGGCGATTTCCACCCCGACGCTTTCCTGAGCTTCCTTGGTGGAGGCGCCCAGGTGCGGAGTCAGCACGAGCTTGTCGAGGCCGCGCAGTTCGCTGTCCTCAGCCAGCGGTTCGCTCTCGTAAACGTCCAGCCCGGCTGCGGCGACCTTGCCGCTCTTGATGGCCTCGGCCAGCGCCGACTCCTTGATGATGCCGCCACGGGCGACATTGAAGAGGCGCACGCCGTCCTTCATCTTGGCGAAGGCGGACTCGTCGATCATGTACTTGGTGTCGGCCGTCAGCGGCATGTGCACAGTGATGTAGTCCGACTGGCTCAGCACCTCGTCGAGCTCGACCTTCTTGATGCCCAACGCGTCGGCGCGGGACTCGGTCAGGTACGGGTCGAAAGCCAGCACCTTCATATTAAAGGCGATGGCGCGCTTGGCCACTTCGGCCCCGATGCGGCCCAAGCCACAAACGCCGAGCGTCTTGCCGTTAAGCTCGCAACCGGAGTACAGCTTGCGGTCCCAGCGGCCCGCCTTCATGGAGGCGGCGGCCTGCGCAATCGGCCGCGTGCCGCAAAGCATGTGCGTAAAGGTCAGTTCCGCGGTGGCGATAGTGTTGCCGCCGGGCGTGTTCATGACGATGATACCGCGCTCCGTGGCGGCCTCGATGTCGATGTTGTCCACCCCGACCCCGGCACGGCCAACGACCTTGAGCTTGGGGGCCACGGCGATGATGTCCGCGGAGATCCTTGTTTCGGAGCGCACGGCGACGCCTTCGACGTCTCCGATGAGCTGCTTGACTTGTTCGGGGGACGCCTTCCAGTCTGGAATGACCTCCCAGGCCACGACGACCTCGAAGCCAGGCTGCTGTTTCAGGTATTCGATCCCGATGGACGATATTTTGTCGGCTACCAGTATTTTCATGGCAAAGGGTGGGAGTTAATCGTGGCTCCCGAAAAATGCAACCCCTGAGAGGGCGCGGGCAAAAATCGCCTGTTTTCACGGCGGCCAGACGTCGAAATTCCTGCGCGGAGTGCTTTTCTGTGGCGGGATGGGCTGGCAGGATTGTACGGTTGACGACGAAAAAGCCCGGGGCGGGCGGTCCGGGGGCTTTTTACCTTTTATCCGGCCAGCGCAAAGATGTCGGCGGGAAATTTGTACCATTCAATACGATAGCCCTCGTCCACCGGGTGAAAGTTTCGCTGCCGGGACGCATTTTTCCCTTTGCAGAAGCCGCCAGAGTCCTACCCTGAAGGGTTCATGCTCGAAAACCTGACCGACCGCATGTCGAAAGCCCTGCGCAACCTGCGCGGCATCGGCAAACTGACCGAAGAGAACATGGCAGAAGCCCTCAAGGAGGTGCGCACCGCCCTGCTCTCGGCTGATGTGCACTTCAAGGTCGCGCGGCAGTTCGTGGAGGATGTCAAGGCCGCCGCCATGGGGCAGGAGGTGCTGGCCAGCGTCACCCCCGGACAGCAGATCGTCAAAATCATCAATGACGAACTGGTCAAACTGCTCGGCGAAGGCGCGGGCCAACTGCTGGACAAGAAGCCTCTGCGCATCATGCTCGTCGGCCTCCACGGCTCCGGCAAGACCACCACCTCGGCCAAGCTCGCCAAGCGCCTGGCCAAGGAAGGCTACCGTCCCGCCCTCGTCGGTTGCGACATCTACCGCCCCGCCGCCATCGACCAGCTTGAGACCCTTTGCCGTCAGGAGAACTTTCGCTGCTACACCGACCGCAACTCCAAAGACGTGCCTAAGATCGGCCGCGCCGGGATGGAGTGGGCCAAGGAACAGGACGCAAACCTGATCATTTTCGACACCGCCGGGCGGCTCCAGATCGACCACGACCTGATCGAGGAAGTCAAAAAGCTACGCGACAAGATCGTCCCCGACGAGGTGCTGCTCGTGGCCGACGCCGCGCTCGGTCAGGAGGCCGTCAACGTCGCCCAGCACTTCAACGACGCGGTCCACCTGACCGGCATCGTTCTGACCAAGCTCGACGGCGACGCCCGCGGGGGCGCGGCCCTCTCCATGAAGACCATCACTGGCGTGCCCATCAAGTTCATGGGTACGGGCGAGAAGATGGACGACTTTGAGATCTTCCACGCCGACCGCATGGCCCAGCGCATCCTCGGGATGGGCGATGTCGTCTCGCTGGTTGAAAAGGCACAGGAAAACATCGACGAGAAAGAAGCCCAGCGCCTGGCCGAGAAAATGCAGCGCGCGGAGTTCGACTTCGAGGACTTCCTCGCGCAGATGCGCCAGGTCAAAAAGATGGGCTCCATCGGTTCCCTGATGAAAATGATGCCCGGCATGAGCGGGATCGAAATCGGCGACGCCGAGGAGAACCGGCTCAAACAGACCGAGGCCATCATCCTGTCCATGACCGTGCAGGAGCGCCGCAAACCGATGATCCTCAACGCCAGCCGCCGCAAGCGTATCGCTGACGGCTCCGGCACCTCGGTGCGCGATGTCAACCAGCTCATCAAGCAGTTTGGCCAGATGCGCAAGATGATGAAAATGATGGGCGGTTCCAAGGGACGCAAGTTGATGAAAAAGTTCGGCGGTATGGGCGGCGGCAAAGGCGGCATGCCCGACCTCTCCGGCCTCGGAGGCGGAGGTAAGGGCCTGCCTCCCGGCCTTGGTCTGTAGGCGTCTGCCGGTTAGGATCTAGAATAACTCAAGTGAGCGCCCTCCATCCATAGCGGCAGCGCTCTGTGCCCCCTGTGTCCTCTGTGGTTAAATAAAAAAACAAGCCGGGAGCGAAAATAACGAGGCGTTTTCATTGCTTCGTTGCGTGGCGAGGGCGGGCGTGTTCTGCTTATGTCCACGCATGAAAAAATATCGTTGCTGGGCGGAAATCGACATGGGAGCGCTGGAGCGCAACCTCGGACGGATCAGGGCGGCACTGCCGCCACACATGCAGTATGTGGCCGTGGTCAAAGCCGACGCCTACGGGCACGGCATGCCCCGAATGGTCACCCGGTTGATGCAGAGCGGGGCCAGCATGTTTGCCGTGGCCAACGTCTACGAGGCCGCCGAGTTGCGCGAAATCGGACGCGGGTGGCCGATCCTCGTTCTCGGGCCTGTCCTGCCCGAAGAGGAGGACCACCTGGCCGAGTACGAGCTAACCGCCACCGTCTCCACTGCCGAGGAAGTCTCCCGTCTCAGTGCCGCCGGAGAGCGCGCCCGTACCCGGCTCCCCGTCCACATGGTCATCGACACCGGGATGGGCCGTCTCGGCGTGTGGCATGAGCAGGTGGTCGAGCTTTACCGGCAAATCATGGACTCGCCCCACCTGCGATTGGCCGGGATTTTTACCCATTTTGCCAGTGCCGATACCGACCCGGACTTCACCGGCTTGCAGAGCCGCCGCTTTCTGCAGGCGCTCAAGTCCCTCCCTGATCTCGATACGCGCCCGCTGCTCATCCACGCCCACAACAGCGCCGGTCTGGAAACGCTGAGCCCGGACTCGCCCTTCAACGCGGTCCGCGTCGGGCTGCTGCAATTCGGCTGCCTGCCCAGCCCGAACTCCATCCTCGCCTCCCTCAAGCCCGAACCGGTGCTGGGCTTTCACACCCGCATCGGCATCATCAAGCATCTGCCCGCCGGAACCGGGATCAGCTACGGGCAGACCTTCCACCTGCAGCGTGACTCCCGCCTCGGCGTCATCACCGCCGGTTACGGCGACGGCCTGCCGACCACCGCCAGCAACCGGGCTCAGGTCATCATTCAGGGGAAACGCTGCCCGGTATTGGGCCGGGTGACGATGGACCAGACCATTGTTGACCTGACCGACAACCCTGAGGCCGCCCCCGGCGACAAAGTCACGCTGATTGGGCGGCAGGGGGACGAATCCATCGATGTGCAGGAATTCAGCAACTGGGCCGACTGCGTCCCGTGGGAAGCCTTCTGCTCCATCACCAAACGGGTTCCCCGCCTCTACCGCACCTCGCGCGAGATTTGAGGGCCGTAAAAAAATCCTATCGCCACAAAAACACAAGAAGACACGAAAACGATCCAGGGGCTTATCCCTTTAAAAAAGCTCTGTGCCCTTTGTGCTCTCTGTGGTTAATAAATAACCTGCGTTATTTTCAGAAACCGCCGTCACCGGCACTCCCGATGGGGCTGGCCGTTGCCTTAACGGTTTCGTCACGCACTGCTTCGGGGAAACCGCGCAGGGCCATTTCCGCGGCGTAGGAGAAATCCGAAGTCGTGCTGGTCGAGGCTTGCACGCTCCAGCTCGACATCGAGCTCCACAGGACTTGACCGCTGCCACCGAGCACTTCCACCCCCAGACGGCCCATCATTTGGCTGCCGGACTGGTAAAGGGACTGCTCATAGCTGACCGGTTCGGAGTTCTTCAGGGCCGGGTTGCGCTGCTCGTAGAAGCTCCAGCCGGGCAGAATGGTCATATCGGCCGGTTCCGAAGTGGGAACTTCCCGGTAGCCGAGGGCTTCGAGCCGGCGGGCCACCATCTCCTGAGTCAGCACGACTGCATCCTGCTGGTTGCGTGAACCGAAGTGGCTGAGCGAGCCGCTGACATCCCCCATGTGGAAGGTTTCCATTGAGGCGATTACTCCGGCGTTCTCGGAGGTGTTGACAGTATCGCAGCCGTTGAAGGCGAAAACAGCGATCAAGGCGGCAGTCAGGGAAAGGAACGAAGAGCGGATGGGGTTGCGCATAAGAATTATTTACGTTTTGCGTTTGTGAGATTTGTGGTTAAAATAACAGGACGACTATTGGAACTAAATCTGACGACTGAGGTTAATACTAACTAGCGGTGACTACGAGCATAAAAAACCTCACGCCGCGCCAGGCTTGGCAGGCATTGCCTCCCGACGAGTGGGGCGAAGACGAAACGCGGCATTTGCTGCGGCGGGCCGGTTTTTCTTCCACGACCGACGAGGTCGAGCGGGTGCGCAAGCAGGGGCTCAAGGCTACCCTGGACCAGTGGTTCGGCCAGTTCTCCCCCATGCCCCGCCCCGAGGACACCCGCCTCTACACGGAACAAAACCCGGCCATGTCGGCCATGATCCGTGAAACCAAAGACGAGGAAGAAAAGCGCAAACTCAGACGCGAACAGCGTCAGCAGCGCACCGCCGCCTACCAGGATTTCGGCATGCGCTGGCTCCAGTTCGCCCGCGAGCCCGCCCACTCGGTGCAGGAGAAGTACGTTCTTTTCCTGCAGGATATTTTCGTGGTGGACCGGCAGAGCATTCAGGAATCCGACCGGCTCTATAACCATCAGGCGCTCCTGCGCTCCAAGGGGCTCGGCCCCTACCCCGACCTGGCCAAGGCGGTCAGCCGCTCGCCGGCCATGATCAAGTACCTCAATCTCGACCGCAGCACCAAGGGCGCTCCGAACGAGAACTTCGCCCGCGAGCTGTTCGAGCTGTTCACACTGGGCGAGGGCAACTACAGCGAGCAGGACATCAAGCAGGCCGCCCGCGCCTTCACCGGCTACCGGATTGACAAGGAGGGTTTCAAGTTCGTCGAGAAGTACCACGACAACGGCGAAAAGACCGTCTTTGGCCAGACCGGCAATTTTTCCGGCGACGAGGTCATCGACCTGGTGTACACCCAACCGGCAGCCCGTACCTTCGTTCCGCGCGAGATGGTGAAGTTCTACCTCAGTGAGGCATCCCTTCCGGAACCGTTCGTCAATGAGCTGGGCCAGTCCTGGGCCGCTCGAAAATTCGACATGAGCTTCCTGCTCAAGACCTTCTTTGCCAGCCGGATCTTTTACGCCCCCGAGTACCGGATGAACCTGATCAAAAGCCCCATACAGTATTACCTGGGCATGTATCAGGACAACGGGCTGGACATCCCCCCGCTGATTAACCGTACCCTCAGCCCCCTCCGCGCCATGGGGCAGGAGTTCTTCAACCCTCCCAACGTCCGCGGTTGGGTAGGAGGCCGCCACTGGATCAACGCCACCACTCTGGAGGCCCGCCGTCAACTTGCGCAGACGATTTTCTGGGGCATAAACGAGGACCAGCTCAATGCTGATGCGCTGGCCGACCTCAACGAGTTCCGTGCCGCCGGATACAAGAACTTCCATCTCTCTGGCGCGGACATGAAGTACCTTTACGACAAGACTCCGAGCTACGTTGCCAATCACCTGTGCCAGACCTACCTGCCACAGATGCCGAGCGAGAAATTCCGGCTGTACCTCGAAGACCACCTGGCCAAAAACGCCGGGGGCAAGTACAAGTGCGTCCGCGAAGTCATCCAGGCCATCCTCCAGTCCCCCCAGTATCAACTCTGTTAAAGGTCCGCCATGAACGATCCCTGCCCCCGCCTGCCGCTGACCCGTCGCGAATTCCTGCGCTCCTCCGCCAGCGGACTGGGGCTGCTCGCCTTCAGCGGCTTCGTCCCGGCCTTTCTGACCCGCGCCGCCGCCGCCCAGGTGCCCGCCGCCGAGCGCGACCGCAGCATCCTCGTGCTCGTCCAGCTCGCCGGCGGTAACGACGGGCTGAACACCGTCATCCCCTTTGCCGACGACCATTATTACAACCTGCGGCCCAAGCTCGGTATCCCGGCCAACAAGGTTATCCGTCTCGACGACCTGACCGGCCTGCACCCGGCGATGGGTAAGATGAGCGAGCTGTGGAAGGACGGCAAACTCTCCATCGTCCAGAACGTCGGCTATCCTAACCCGAACCGCAGCCACTTCCGCTCGACCGAAATCTGGGAAACGGCGGTGGACAGCGACCAGACCACCCAGACCGGCTGGATCGGACGCTACTTCGACGCCGAGTGCTCAGGTAAGCCCAGTTCCTCCGAGCCCAACGCCGTCCACATAGGCGACGAGATGCCGCAGTCCTGCCAGTCCTCCGTCCCGCACAATATTTTCGGCATGCCCGCCAACGGCTCCGTCGGCAAGGCCGCCGACCGCGAGATCGACCTGCTCGAAGACGTCATCGAGGCATCCTCCAACTCCGGCAACGCCGGCTACCTCCAGCACACCCTGATGGACACCATCGTGACGCAGCGCCAGGTCAACGACGTGCTGGGTAAATACAAGCCCCTCGCCAAGTACCCCGGCAGCAGCCTCGGCCAGTCGCTCCAGCGCGTGGCCGCGCTCATTGCCGCCGGGCTGGAGACCCGCGTTTACTTCGTGCGCCAGGGCAGCTACGATACCCACGCCAACCAGTCCGGACGCCACCAGCAGCTCCTCGGCGACCTCTCCGCTGCGCTGGCGGCATTCCAGTTCGACCTGGAGCGGCACAAGTTGCAGGACCAGGTCCTGACCATGACTTTTTCCGAGTTCGGACGCCGCCCGAGTGAAAATGCCAGCATCGGGACCGATCACGGGACCGCCGCGCCGCTCTTTGTCATGGGCGCGGGCGTCAAAAACCCCCTCGTCGGCACCCGACCCGATCTCAACGTGAAGAAGAATCAGGACCTCACCTACACGACCGACTTCCGGCAGGTCTATTCCACGGTGTTGAAAAACTGGATGCAGGCCGACCCGTCCAAGGTGATCGAACGCCCCTTCAAGTCGATGAATTTCGTTTGAGCCTGCCCGCCGTTTCGGCCAGTTTTCCGGTATGCTCCTCAAACTCACCCGCCGCGAAGCCGCCGCCCTCAGTGTGCTCGTCCTGCTGCTCGGCCTCGGCCTGGTGGCCGCGCTTGTGTTTTAAAGCGGTCGGAAATAAAGCCTCCTCGCAATGCGACGACGGCACGACTTTGCTTTGCGGATTGACCGGTTCTTTTTTTTAAAACCGCAAAGGCACAAAGTCGCAAAGGACTGGAAGCATCGCCTTCCTTACTTTCCGGCCTTCCTGTTAAATCTCCTAAATGTCAAACTGGGTGAGGAATGAGATAGGCCCATCGAACCCTGAGTGTACTCGATGGGGCAATGCCGCCAGAGTTCCGTGATCATTTCTGTAGACCTTCGGCGACGCTTGCCAAGCGGACAGTTTCCACCATGCTTATGGGCTATGCTCACCCGCTCCCTTTTCGCCCTGCTGGCCTCCGCTTGCGCCCTCGCACCGCTTCACGCCCAGACCGACGCCACCGCGCAGGAAAACAGCGCCCTTGTGTCCTCCCCGGTGACTCAGGACGAGTCTCCCGCCGAGCGGACGGCCCGACTCAACGCCGTGCTCGACCGCTACCAGGGCCGTTGGGTGGGCACGATTGAAATCCGCAGCCTGACCCGCGTCATCCAGACCATCCAGATTGAGCAACAATACTGGTGGGACGAGATCGACGGTATCAAAGTGCTCAAGGGCCAGGCCGTGCTCGCCTCGATGGGCACACTCTCCGCTTCCGAATCTCGTACCTATATTGAGGCTGGAAACATTTATTCGGAAACCGACCAGGAGGGACGCCAGCACTTCTTTATCGGCAAAGTCAGCGACGACGGGCGCAAAATCAGTTGGCTCCCGGCAGACGACGCCGACCCGCTCGCGCGCAAAGTGACCGACACGTTTTCGGACGGCCCGGAAGGCCCCGTCCTCACGGTTGAGGGCTACGAGGAAGTCCCGGTCGGCGACAACCGTGCCCTGCTCACCATGCGCGGCGAACTCAAGCGCGCCGGCGATATGAGCCACGGCCCCCTGGCCATGCCTCAGCGCTAGGCTGTGTGGGCGACGTGAGATAATCTGAAGACACGGCCTAAAGATTAAAGAACGCCTCGGTGTTGGCCGTAGCGATAGCGGCGAGTTCCTCCGGCGACACGCCCAATTCCCCGGCGATGAACGCCGCCGTATCGCGCACCATAAAGGGTTCGCAGGGTTTTCCTCGATGAGGCACCGGCGCCAGGTAGGGCGCGTCCGTCTCCACCATCAGTCGGTCCAGCCCCTGCCCGCGGCACGCTTCGCGCACCTCGGGAGCATTCTTGTAAGTGACGATCCCGGTAAAGGAGCCGCGCCCGCCGCGCTCGTTGAGCATCCGCATCGGCCCGGCCCCGTCCACAAAGCAGTGAAAAACCACGCGCTCCCACGGAAAGCCGCACTCGTCGATCACGGCGAGGCTGGCCTCGAAGGCATGGCGCGAGTGGACAACCACCGGCATGTCCAGCTCCTTCGCCAACTGGAGCTGCCGCCGGAAAGCCTTGTCCTGCCAGACCATGACGGCGGCGGCCTCCTCGGCATTGCCGGGCAGGCGGAAGCGGTCCAGCCCGATCTCGCCTACCGCCACCGGGCGGGGGCCATTTTTCCAGTACTGCGGGAGCATTTCGACCTGCTCCTCCCAATCCGCGCCCACATCGGAGGGATGCAGCCCGGCGGCCCAGTAAATCCGGCCGGGGTGCTCCGCCGCCAATTGCTGGTAGAGCGGCCAGTCGTCCTTGCCGGTTCCAATCGCGATCAGCCGGCCAACCCCGGCCTCGGCCGCACGGGCGAGCACGGCATCCAGCTCTCCCTGCCGGTAAAAACGCTCCAGGTGGCAATGGCTGTCGATCAATTCCATTGCCCCGACCATTGGCATTCACCCCCGGCATTCCAAGCCTGAATCGCGTCTCCGCCGGACAGTTTTCACTGTCCTCTCTGGACGAGCCAGCCCGAGTGCGCGGTTTAAGAAACGCTATTTCGCTGACAAAGCGCGGGGCCTTCTCTTCAATGCGCGTCACACCCTCATCGAATGCTCTCCCTGAGCCTCCGACCAAGCGCATGAAGCAATTTCTAAAGAAACTGATTAACCACCCCACCTGGTTCTGCCTAACCTGCCTCACCCTGGGCTCCCTCACTGGCCTGCTCAACGGTCTCTCCTCCCGGCCCTCCGCCCCCCGCCCCGCGACACCGGAACGCGTCTGGAGGTACATTGCCCAAGAAGCGCCCAAGCGCGGGATCGACCCTCAGTTCGTGTACGCCATCGCCTGGGCCGAGAGCAGCCTCAACCCGCGGGCCAGTTCCGGCTACGCCAACGGGATGATGCAGCTCAGCGAAATCGCCTGGGACGAAGTCAGCAACACCTCCTACCAACTGGCCTGGAACTGGCACACCAATGTCTATGTCGCCATTGACTACCTCGCTTTCTGCAAAAACTTTCTGGAGCAAAACGGGCACTTCTCCTATCCCCTGCTGGCTGCCTGCTACCGCTACGGCCCCTACAAGGTCAAGGCCGCCAACTACTCGCTGAGCCAGCTCCCCGCCCCCTCCAACAGGATTTACCAGCAGCTCTTCGCCGGTAACACCGCGCCGGTCAAGACTCCGTAGCCGAGCCTCCTCAGTGAACAACGCCTCCGGCAGCCCCCCGCTGCCGGCGAAAAGCGAGCGGCAAATTCAGTCGCCAGCCGGGCGAACTTTCGCCACCATGCGGTGTTAGACCCCTGCGCGATCACCATGAAAAAAGCGCTTTCTCTCACCGCCGCCCTCCTCCTGCTCACTCTCAGCGCGTGGGTGGCCTGGTCGCTGGGACGCTCCTCGCGTGAAGCACCGTCCGGCCCGTCCGCTTTACAGCCGGAAGCAGTTTTCACTCCGAACGCGGACACCGGTTTCTCGCCCGCTGTTTCCACCGCCCCCTCAACACCCGCCGGACTCGCCACCCCCGATTATCCGCCACCGCCGCCCGGGGCGATTCGCGGCGAGGTGGCGCTGGTTTTTGACAGCCAGGCCGAGTATCAGCAGGCCCTGGCCTGGCTGCGCGAACAGGGGATCGACATCCTCAACACCCTGCCCGGCCTCAACGCCATCCGCATCGGCACCACCGACCCGGCCTGGAAACGCCTCGGCGCCAGCCCCGGCCAGGTGGGGTATAATTTCCCCATCGCGCCGCCTCCACCGGTCGGCGACTCGCCCTACCTCAACGCGGCCAACCTCGGCTTCGGCGAGACCGTGCTGAGCTTTCTCGGCGTGCCCGAGCCAGACCCGCGCTGGGGCCAAGGGGTGACCGTGGCCGTGCTCGACTCCGGCGTGATGAGCGACCATGTCAACCTGGAGGACGCCCGCATCCTTTCTCCCGAGCGCGTCGGCCAGAGCGATCCCGTCGGGCACGGAACGGCGGTGGCCTCACTGATCGCCGGGCAGGACTCCCCCGTCCTCGGGCTGGCCGCGGGCACGACCATCCTAAGCCTGCCCGTGCTCAATGACGACGGCCTCAGTGACACCTTTCGCGTCTCGGCGGCAGTGGTTCAGGCGGTCGATCTGGGGGCGCGGGTCATCAGCATGAGCCTCGGTGCCTATGGCGACAGCGCGGTCCTGAGACAAGCGATCAAGTATGCCCGCGAACACGGGGTCGTACTCGTTGCCTCGGTCGGCAACGACGGAGCCGGGCAGGTCGCCTACCCCGCCGCCTACGACGGGGTGCTCGCGGTGGCGGCGGTTGACGCGCTTTCGCAGCCTGCCTCCTTCTCCAACTACGGCCCGCAAGTGGACATCGCCGCGCCCGGCGTGCAGGTGCCGGTGGCGTGGACCGGCGATCGCTTTGCCAGCGTCTCGGGCACCTCGTTCAGCACCCCGCTCGTGGCGGCCGCCGTCGCGCTCGTGCTCCAGCAAGACCCCCGCCTGAGCGGTCCCGAAGCCGTTCGTGTCGTCCTCGACAACGCCAACGATGCCGCCCTGCCTGGCAAGGACGAGTTCACCGGCGAGGGTGTGCTCAACATTGAGCGCATCCTCGAGCGCAACCGGCGCGGCGTATTCGATGCCGCCGTGGCCAGCTACAACCTCCCGACCGAACCGCTGGCCGGAGCGGACAACCAGATCGACATCACGGTGGAAAATCGCGGCACCGAGTACCTCAGTCAGGTTCAGTTGAATGTCCAGGTCGGCGAGCAGCGCGAAAGCTACTTTCTCGGGGCGCTCAAGCCGGGCGAGATCGCCACCCAGCCGGTCCCGGTCAGCACCAAACTGCTCTCCGCCGGGACTGGTGTCGAGATCCGGGCCTCCGTCAGCATCAACGGCGAGGACTCCCACCCCGCCAACGACTCACGCACGGAGACTCTTCTGCTGCAAACCGCGGAATAAGTCCTTTTTCCCCATCCCAATTCTCAGACCGGCCTGACCGTGGATATAAGCCGTAGCGCCTCCCAACCGGTTTCGCCCTGGCTCTTTGGCAAATTCTCCAAGCACCTTGGCAACAACATCTACGGCGGGCCCTGGTCCGAAGCGCTCGCCCCCCTCAGCCTGGCCGCTATCTCCTGTTAGCGGGACTCGAGCATGCGCATGCGGCGGTGGCGCTGCGGGAAGCGCAGGCTGATGACAGTTCCCGTGCCGGGCTTGCTGTCGATGCCGATCTGGCCGCCGTGATCGCGCATGATGCGCTGGACGACCATCATCCCCAGGCCGTGGCCGCCGGATTTGCTCGTGTAGTAGGGCTGGAAAACCCGGGGCAAATCCTGCTGCGAGATCCCGACCCCGGTGTCGGCGAAAATGAGCGTCACGTAATCGTCGTCGGCGTGGGCGGTGATCTTGAGATCGCCTCCGGCGTCCATCGCCTCCATCGCGTTTTTGGTGATGTTGAAAAACACCTGCTTGAGCTGCTCGGGGTCGGCCATGACCGGCGGCAGGTCTGCCCGTACCTCGACATCGACGTGGATGTTGAGATTGTGTAATTCGGGGCCCTGGAGATTGAGCACGTCGTAGAGGGTTTCGATCAGGTCCGTCTCGCGCAGGTCCGGCGGCTGCGGGCGGATGGCCTGGAGAAAGTGCGTGATGATCCCGTCCAGCCGCTGCACCTCGTTGGTGCAGGCTTCGAGCGAGGATTTGATTTTTTCCGTAGCGGGCTCGCGCCCCAACCGGGAGAGCTGGCGACGCATGAGCTGGAGGTGAATGTTGATTGAGTTAAGCGGGTTGCCCAGTTCATGGGCGACTCCCGCGGCGAGATCGAAGATAGACGAGATGCGCTCGTTGGCGATGCGCTCCTCCGTGGTTGTCTTCTCCTCGGTGATGTCGGAAATGATGATCGCGTAACGCAGTTGGCGCTCCTCCTCCTCCTCGGTCTCGAAGGGCACCACGTAGAGCCGCACGAAACGCGGCTCCGGATAGGTGATCTCAAGTTCGCGCGAGGAGGCGGGCATCATGGCCGGGCTGGCCTCACGGTCGAAATCGAGGATCTGGCTCAAATCGGGCATGACCTTCCAAAGCACGGCGTGCCCGAGGTCTTTCTCCTTCAGCCCGATGAGGTGCGCGGCGGCGGCGTTGGCGTACTCGACTCGCCCCGATTGGTCCACCACGAGGATGCCCTCCTGAATGGTGTTGAAAACTGTCTCCAGCAAGCCGCGTTCGCGGACGAGGCGGCGCACGAGGGTAGCCAGATTGTCCGAATCCAAGTCGTCAATCCGGCCAAGAATGCGGTCAAGGTGGGTGCTTTTCTCTGGCATCGGCTCAGTGAACAAAGTGGTAGGCGTTGAGGTAGCCGATCAACTGGTGGGCAATGTCGGTCTTGGCTCCGGGACCGAAGGCGAGCTTCTCGCCGTCGCTGCCAATGAGCAGCACATCGTTGCGGTCGGACTCGAAGGCGCTCCTGGCCCCGCCAACCCGATTGGCCACGATCCAGTCGAGTTTTTTCTCGGCCAGCTTACGACGCGCGTAGGCCTCGACATTCTGTGTCTCGGCCGCGAAGCCGATCACGATCTGCCCCGGTTGTTTCCCGGCGGCCACGGTTTTGAGAATGTCCTCGACCGGCTCGAACTCCACCGTGAGCGCGAGCTCGTCCTTTTTCACCTTGTCGGGGAAACGCCGTTTCGGACGCATGTCGCAAACCGCCGCCACTTTGATCAGGATATTGCAGAGCGGAAAAAGCTCCTGCACGGCGGCGAGCATTTCTCGTCCCGTGACCACCGGCACGACTTCCACCCCTTCGGGTGCGGGCAGGGCCACCGGCCCGCTGACCAGGTCCACCCGCCAACCGGCGTCACGGGCGGCAGCGGCGAGGGCGTAGCCCATTTTTCCACTGGAAGGATTACTGATAAAGCGGACCGGGTCGAAGTACTCACGAGTGGGGCCGGCGGTGATCAGGCAACGGATAGGGCTTGCGTTCATACGAGGCAGCAGGAAGGTTGTCCCCAAGCATGAGCGACACCGCCCAAGAGTCCACTCCAAAGCCAGCCTCCGAGCGCAGGGAAAACCCCTGGCTGAACCTCATTTTCAACCTCGCCGCCCCCATCCTGCTACTGACCAAGGGCGACAAGTGGTTCGGCTTCCTCAGCGACTCGCAGGTGCTGATCGCGGCGCTGGCCTTCCCCATCGGCTACTTTCTGTACGATCTGAAGATCCGCAAAAAGGTCAACGGCCTCTCCATCCTCGGCTTTATCAGCGTGCTGCTGACCGGCGGCATCGGCCTGCTCAAGCTCAGCCCGATGGTCTTCGCGGTCAAGGAAACACTCCTGCCGCTGATCTTCGGCGTGGCCGTCGTCGCCTCGCTCAAGACGAAAAAGCCCGTCATCCGGATGTTCCTGCTCAACCCGACCGTGATGGAGACCGAGAAGCTCGAAGCCCATCTGGACACCCCTGAAAAGCAGTCCGTCTTTCAGGACATCCTCGTGCGCTGCACCTGGATTTTCGCCTCGTCGTTTCTGGTCAGCGCGGCGGTCAACTTCACCGTCACACGTCTGGTGGTCAAGACCGACCCGAACATCGACCAGGCCGCCTACAACGCCGAACTGGGCACCCAGACCTGGATCACCTGGGTCGTCATGACCGTGCTCACCCTGCCGCTGATGTTCCTGGCCATGTGGTACTTGTTCAAGCGCATCCGCGAGCTGACCGGCCTCGGCATGGAAGACCTCCTGGTGGACCCCAAAAAACAGGCCGCCGTCAAAGCCGGAAGCTGAGTTCCCGCCCTACCCCTCCGCGTCCGGCAACTCCCCGGCGGGCAGATACCAGTCCGGGGCTTCGTCCCGGCACATGACGAGCCGGGGCCGCAGGCCTGGCGGCGAGTCGATCAATCCGGCGGGAACGACATAAACCTTCCCCGAGCGCCCGATATGGGGCAGGAACGACCCGCAGCTACGACAAAACCAGACCGGAAAGCCCGGGTTCGCCCGCTGCTCGACGAAGCGCCCGATCAAGGACTCACCCCGTGTCCAGATCAGCCCGTCGAGCGGGACAATCAAGTTTGAGGCATGGGCGCTTCCGGTCGCTTTGCGGCAGCTTTCACAGAAGCAGTAGCGGAAGTCCAGCGGCTCCGACCTCACGGAAAAGGCCACTCCCCCGCACAGGCACGATCCCGTCAACGGCAACGTTGTCATGCCCACGATTCTACAGCAATCCGCCTGAAAAGAACAGGAGCAGAATTGGAATTTTCAACCGCGGAAACAAAAATGCTCCGGCCATCCTGCGGGGCAGGCGGACCGGAGCATGAGAAAAATCCGTGTATCGGAATGGGCGCGGCGAGGCTTACTCGGCGACCTTGGCGCGATCCTTCATCATGATGTAGTCGCGCTTGTTCTTGCCGATGTAGATCTGGCGCGGACGGTGGATACGGCCTGTGCCTTCGGCGATTTCCTTCCAGTTGGCGATCCAGCCCGGCATGCGCCCGATGGAGAAGATGACCGTGAACATGTCCAGCGGGATGCCGATGGCCTCAAGGATGATACCGCTGTAGAAGTCCACGTTCGGGTACAGCTTGCGGTCCACGAAGTAAGAGTCGTTGAGGGCCTTTTCTTCGAGGCGGCGGGCGATGTCCAGCAGCGGGTTTTTCTTGTTCAGGGCGGCGAAGACCTTTTCGCAGATTTCGCCAAGAATGCGGGCGCGCGGGTCGTAGTTTTTGTAAACACGGTGCCCGAAGCCCATCAGGCGGGCTTCGCCGCGCTTGGCGGCCTCGATGAAGCGGCTGCCGTCATCCCCGGATTCGTGGATCTTCTGGAGCATGCTGACCACGGCCATGTTGGCCCCACCGTGGAGCGGACCCCACAGGGCGCAGACCCCGGCCGAGACCGAGGCAAAAAGGTTGGCCCCGCCGCTGGCGACCATGCGCACGGTCGAGGTGCTGCAATTCTGCTCGTGGTCGGCGTGGAGGAGGAGGATCAGGTCGAGCGCCTTGACCACGTCGTCGTGCGGGACGTAGTCGTGGTAGGGCTCGGAGAAGAGCATGTGCAGGAAGTTCTGGCAGTAGCCCATGCTGTGCTTCGGGTAAACGAAGGGCAGGCCGCTCTTCATGCGGTAGGACATGGCCGCGAGGGTGCGGACCTTGGAAAGCAGGAGCGAGGCGGCCTCGTCGAAGCACTCCAGGTCGCGCTCACGGTTGTTGGTCGCCATCTCGGGGTAGTAGCAGCCCAGGGAGTTCAGCATGGCCGAAAGCATGGCCATCGGATGCGAACTGTGCGGGAAGCCTTCGAAGATGCGGTGCATGCCGACATCGATGCGGGCGTTGCGCAAGACCCGGCCGGAGAATTCCGTCATCTGGCGGCGCTGGGGCAGTTCGCCGTAAATGATCAGGTAGGCCGCCTCAATGAAGGTCGAGCTTTCCGCCAATTGCTCGATGGGATAGCCGCGGTAGCGCAGGATGCCTTTTTCACCGTTGATGAAGGTGATCGAGCTTTCGCAGGAGCCCGTATTGCCATAGCCTTCGTCATAGGTGATGTATCCGCTCTTCGAGCGCAGGGTTCGCGTGTCAATCGCCTTCTCGCCTTCGGTTCCTTCCATCAGGGGGAAGGTGTAATTCTCATTAGCGATACGAATAGTGGCGGTGTCTTCCATGAGCAATTCTTGTTAGTAACTGGGTTGATAACGTAGGTAAAGTAATACGTCTCTTTAGAGAGATTTCACGAAATTGGCATACATTTGCAAGCCTTTGGCCTGACTTTTTTCCGGGTGAAACTGGGTTGCATAGCAGTTCCCATGCGCGATGGCGCTGACAAAGGGGTAGCCATACGCAGTTTCTCCCCAGACCAGCCCCTGCTCCGCGGTCTCGACATGGTAGCTGTGCACGAAGTAAAACTGGTCGCGCTCAAGATCGATCCCGTCGGTCAACGGGGGCGGACTGCCCCGAAAACGCACGGCGTTCCAGCCCATGTGCGGGATTTTGTACTCGGGGCCGAGCCGGAAGCGTTTCACCCGCCCCGGAAAGATGCCCAGCCCCGCCGTGTCACCCTCCTCCGAGTGCTCGAAAAGCGTTTGCAGCCCCAGGCAGATGCCGAAAAAGGGCCGGTCCTGCGCGATCCATTCGCGGATTGTCTGAGCCCAGCCGGTCTTCTCCAGACGGGCCATGCAGTGCGGGATGGCTCCCTGCCCCGGGAAAACCACGGCGGCGCTCTCCTCCACCCCGTCCGGCGTGGCCGCCAGACGGATTTGCGCACCAGCGCATTCCCAGGCGCGGCAGACGCTGCGCAGGTTTCCCATCTCGGGGTCGATCACTGTAACGATTGGGGCTTTATCCCTCATGAGCCCTCCAACCTGCGCGCCCGCAACGACTTTGTCAAATCCGGGTTCACGCGAAAGCCGCTCCGGTGGCTAACCCGGCGTCAGTTCACCCCTGCTTTCGCCCGCCTAAAGTAAACCCATGCCAAGCCCAACCCGCTCAAAACCGGAGCCAACAGATAAGCAACCAGTTGCGTCGTCTGGGTGATCAGGATTTCAGGTGTCGAGTCAGGATACAATTCCGGCGGAAACGGCAGCAAATCATGTTCGTTCAGCAAAGGAGCGAGTTGCCCGGTCGAAACCGCTATCAACTCCAGCAACAGGAGCAGAACGAGAACGGTCAGGAAAACCCCGCCAGGCTCCGCCCTTACCCGTTGTCCCAGGCGAGCCGCCGCGTACATCAAATACCCCAGCACCAGTCCCGGTCCAAACGTCGCCATCACGGCAAACCCAAGGGCCAGCAGGGTGATGTTCTCCGTGTCGAAGATCGCGGGATGGAATTCCGTAAAATGCCGCGCGCTGACCCGTATCAGGTATTGGTCATGCAAAATCCCGTACGCCACCACCATCGCCGCCGTTCCCAGGACAATCTTGAAAAACGCCGGATACTCAGCTTTGAGGATGAGACGCATGCCGCTTATAGATAAAAAGCTGCCCGTACAGTCCGCTCACCACGCGTGGGGCATAGTCGCTCCAACCCGCCTTCCTCCGGGGTAGCCGCCTTTCTGGCGGCGTAGGGGGACCCCGTCCCCCTCATAGCCACCGGGTGCAACCCGGCCTAGGTGAGGAGGCCCTTGGTGCTGGGGAGGCTGTCGGCCTGGCGCGGGTCAACCCGCGTAGCCATATCGAGCGCGCGTGCAAAGCCCTTGAAGAGCGCTTCGGCCACGTGGTGCGGCTCCTCGCCGTACTCGAGGCAGAGGTGCAGGTTCGCGCCGCAACTGTTGGCGAAGGCCTGGAAAAACTCCTTGAAGAGCGCGATGTTGAAGTCGCGGACAAAGAGCACGGGCGCCTCCACCTTATAGACGAACAGCGGGCGGTTGCTCAAATCGAGCGCGACGCGCACCAGCGTTTCGTCCATCGGCAGGAGGAAAAACCCGTAGCGCACGATGCCCTTCTTATCGCCAAGGGCTTCCTTGAACGCTTCCCCCAACACAATGCCGAGGTCTTCCACCGTGTGGTGGTAATCCACCGCGATGTCGCCGGAGGCCGTCACCGTGAGGTCAAACAGCCCATGCCGGGCAAAGAGGTCGAGCATGTGGTCCACGAACGGGATGCCGGTATCGATCTCGGCCTTGCCGCTGCCGTCGAGGCAGAGGCTCAGCGAGATGTCGGTCTCCTTGGTCGTGCGTTTCCGCTCGGAGCGGCGTTCTAATTGATTTTCAGCCATGAATCGACGGCATCGCGGTAGCGCTGCATTTCTTTTTCGGTGCCCAGAGTGACGCGCAGGAAGCTCTGAGTCAAGGGATGCTTCGGGAAGTAACGCACCAGCACGCGGCGGGCACAGAGGGCGTTGTAAAGGCTCTCGGCCACCTGCGGCCCGGACTGTCCCGCACTGTTCCTGGGCTCCACGAAGTGGAAATTCGTCGCGGAGGCGTAGCAGAACCAGCCCTTGAAGGCGTACCACTCGGCCATCTGCGAGCGCACGGTGAGGATATCCGCCGTCACCTGCCGGTAGTACGCACCGTCTCCGAGCGCGGCCAGTGCCCCGGCCTGGGCGAGGCGGTCGAGGTTGTAGCTCTCGCGCACGCGGTCGAGCACCTCAATGATTTCCGCCGAGGCCAGCGCGTAGCCGACGCGCAGTCCGGCCAGCGAAAAGGCCTTGGAAAAACTCCGCACAATAACCACGTTCGGGTGCCTCGCCAACAGCGCGACCGCATCCTCGCCGGCAAAGGGCGCGTAGGTCTCGTCGATGACAAGGATCCCCTCGAAAGCCGAGGCCGCGGCCTCCACCTCCTTGCGGGTAAACCCCACCCCGGTGGGCGCGTTAGGCGAGGTAAGGAAAAAGATGTTCGCCCCGCAATCGCCAATGGCTTTGGGGTCAAGTTTCATCGAGCGGTCAAAGGCCACCTCGATCATTTTCGCCTGCTGGACCTCGGCCAGCACCTCGTAGAGCGAATAGCTCGGCACCGTCATCCCGGCCGCGCGCTCCGGCCCGGCAAAGGCGCGCATGAGCAGGTTGAGCACGTCGTCCGCCCCGTTACCGGCCAGCACCTGGTCGGGCTTGAGCCCGTGGTGCGCCGCCAGCGCCTGGCGCAGCGGGATCGACAAGGGGTTCGGATAAAGCCGCAGGCGCGTGCCCTCCCCGTCCAGCTCGCCCCGGATCGCCTCCAGCACCTTCGGGCTGGGCGGATACGGGTTCTCATTGGTGTTGAGCTTGACCCAGTCGCCGCCCGAAGGCTGCTGACCGGGTACATACGCGTGCAGGCGCCGGATGTGGGGATTGGCGCGGGAAAGAGGATTATAGCCCTTGCTCATGACTCAAGGCGTATCTTGAGCGAACGGCTGTGCGCGTCAAGCTGCTCCATCTCGCCGAAGGCCTCGACCGTCGGCCAGGCCTTGGCCCCGCTGCGCTGGTCGTAGCAGACGATGCTCGTGCGCCGCATGAAATCCCAAACCTGGAGACCGCTGAAGAAACGGCCCGTGCGGTCGGTCGGCAGGGTGTGGCTCGGCCCGGCCACGAAGTCGCCCAGCACGGTCGGTGTGTACCCGCCCAGGAGCATGGCCCCTGCCGTGGTGATCGAGCGGATCAGCTTGCGTTCCTTGCCCTTCTCCACCTGGAGTTCCAGGTGCTCGGGGGCGATGAGGTTGGCAGCCTCGGCGGCCTGCTCCAGCGAGCTGACCTTGACCGCCGTGTAGTGCTTTTTCAATACGGCCTTGATCTTCTCGGCGTGCGAAAGCGAAACGACCTGTTTCTTCATCTCGGTCTCAACGGCGTTGATAACCTTTTCCGAGGTCGAGACGAGGTAAACCTTTTCCTTGCCCGTGCCGTGCTCGGCCTGGGCCAGCAGGTCAGAAGCGATAAAGGCCGGGTTGGCGGAGGCGTCGGCCACGACCAGGATCTCGCTCGGGCCGGGTAGCAGGTCCACCCCGACCTGCCCAAAAAGCTGGCGCTTGGCCTCCATCACGTAGGCATTGCCGGGGCCGTAAACCTTATCCACGCGCGGGATGGTCTTCGTGCCGAAGGCCATCGCGGCCATCGCCTGGACGCCGCCGACCTTGTAAACTTCCTTCACCCCGCAGTAGTGCAGCGCGGCCAGCAGGCCAGGGTTCACCGAACCATCGGCCTGAGGCGGTGTACACACGACCATATTCGGGACACCCGCGAGCTTGGCGGGGATGGCCGACATGATGACAGTCGAGACCAGCGGCACCTGCCCGCCGGGGATGTAGAGACCGGCCCGCTCAATCGGGTAAAACTCCTCCCCCACGGTGGCGCCGTGGCGGTTCTTGGCGCGCCAGGCTTTGGGCAGCGTGCGCCGGTGGAAATCGCTCACCCCGGCGATGGACTCGCGGATGGCCTTGCGGCGGGCGGGTGTCAGGGTCTTTGGCGCGGCCTTGATTTCTGCGGGGTCAACTCGCAGCTCGGACGCCTTAAGCTGCGCCCGGTCGAACTTCTCGGTGTAGCGCAGCACGGCCTTGTCGCCCAGCTTGCTGACGGCGTCGAGGATCTCGCGGACCGTGGAGGCGACGGAGGTGTCGCTGAGCGCCTTTTCGCGCTCCTTGATCAGCCGGGCCGGAACCCCCGGCGCGTCATAGTTAAGAAATTTTCCTGCCATTAGGGCTTCAGTGAAGCGGGTATGGCGGGAAAATCAAAGATAGAATCATCAACCGGCTCGTTTATCAGAATCTTTTCAAAGACCACCGAGCGAATCAAATCCCCCTCCTCGTCGTAGGTATCGACTTTTCTCGGGAAAACAATGCCGTCCACGGTTACGCTGTCGCTCTCGATCATCTCCTGATTGCTCTCGCCGTTGATAGTGGAGACGAGCTCGTAGTTGTCCTTGGCAAAGTAGCGGATATAGAACAGGCCGCAGGCGTAGGAGAAGCGGATCTTGTAGCAATCCCGCCCCCGCACCTGCTGCGTGCCCTCAAGTGTGATCTCACCGCCTGTGCGGTGGAACGGCCCCTCGAAGAAGTACAGGTTTTCGGCCGCGTTGGCCAGCAGTCGGCGCACGCGGTTGGAGTCGAGTACGATAACTCCGCTCTTGAATTTGTCCTCTTTGTTGACGATTTCGACAAAGCCCTCGAAACCGTTGACGCCAGTCGAACGCTTCAGGGTGGGCGAATCGACGACCAACAGTTGCTTGTCCGGCTTCTTGAAAGTCAGCACGAGCGAGTCCTGCGCTTCGCCATCGGGACCATAAACCCGCCCCTCGTAGCGCAGCGTCTGCACCGCCTCCAGCTTCTTCTCCGGCCCGAGCCGCTCACGCGCCTTGGTTAGAATATTTTCCACCTCGCCCCCGAAAGCGGCTGAGGTGAATACGAAGGCAAAAATGAGGAGGGTATGGTAACGGGTCATGGTGAATTCAATCCAATAGGCCTATACTGACAATGTGTGAAACAAAAAGTGCCCTCCGTTTTACCGGAGCAGCCCCTTCCTACTCCCACTCAATCGTGCTCGGCGGCTTGGAACTGATATCGAGCACGACGCGATTGACGCCCTTGACCTCGTTGATGATGCGCGAGGAGATCGTCTGCAGGATGTCGTGCGGGATGTGCGCCCAGTCTGCTGTCATGGCATCCTGGCTCTCCACCACGCGCACGGCGATGACGTAGTCGTAGGTGCGCTCGTCGCCCATCACCCCCACGGTCTGGACCGGCAGAAACACGCAGAACGCCTGCCAGACCTTTTCGTAGTAGCCGGTACGCTTCATCTCCTCCAGCAGGATGGCATCGGCCTCGCGCAGGATTTTCAGGTACGAGGACTTGATCTCGCCGATCACGCGCACGCCCAGACCGGGGCCGGGGAACGGGTGACGCCAGACCATTTCCTTCGACAGGCCGAGTTCCTCGCCCAGGGCTCGGACCTCGTCCTTGAAAAGCTCGCGTAGCGGCTCCAACAGCTTCAGCTTCATGCGCTTGGGCAGGCCGCCGACGTTGTGGTGGCTCTTGATAAGCGCAGCCGGGTTGCCCCCGATGGCGACGCTCTCAATCACGTCCGGATAGAGCGTACCCTGCGCCAGGAAGTCCACCTGGCCGATTTTCGTGACCTCCTCGTCGAAGACCTTGACGAACTCGCGGCCGATGATCTTGCGCTTGCGCTCGGGATCGGTCACGCCCTTGAGCTTCTTGAGGAAGCGCGAGCCGGATTTGGCGACTTTGAGGTTGATCTTGAAATGCTCGCGGAAGATGCGCTCGACCTTTTCGCGTTCGCCCTTGCGCAGCAGGCCGTTGTCAACGAACACGCAGGTGAGCTGCTTGCCGATGGCCTTGTGGATGAGCGCGGCGGCCACCGACGAGTCCACACCGCCACTGAGGCCGAGAATGACGCGCTTGTCACCGACCTGCTCACGGATCGCCTGGACGGCAGTCTCAACGTAGTCGGACATCTGCCAGTCGCCCTTGCATCCGCAGATACGCGTCAGGAAGTTGCGGATAATCTCAATCCCGCGCTCGGAGTGCACCACCTCGGGGTGGAACTGCATCCCGTAAATCTGGCGCTTGGCGTCCTGGACCACGGCCACGTCGGAGTTTTCCGTGGAGGCGATGGCCTCGAAGCCCTTCGGCAGCTCGATCACGCGGTCGCCGTGCGAATTCCAGACCTGGAGGCTGGCGGGCAGTCCGGCCAGGAGCTTGCCCTTTTTGCGGATTTTGAGCGTGCCCTTCCCGAACTCGCGCTGGCGGCTCTTTTCGACCTTCCCGCCGAGGAGGTGGCCGATCAACTGGAGCCCGTAACAGATGCCCAGCACCGGGACGCCGAGCTCGAAAATCTTCGGGTCCGGGCGGGGCGACTTCGGCAGGAGAACACTGCTGGGACCGCCTGAGAGGATGATACCCTGAACCCCGTCCTTCTTCAGCTCAGCGGTACTGACACCGAAAGGATAGATTTTGGAATAGACGTTACATTCGCGGATGCGGCGGGCGATGACCTGCGTGTACTGCGAACCGAAATCGAGGACTGCGATGATCTGAGACATGGATGCTTCTTAACTCAGAATTTCAATTTGGCGTTTTCAAACCCGCAATGCGGGCAGCGAGAGACTTCGCGCGTGCCGCGCTCCGAGTAGAGCGTGCCACACTTGATACAATGAAAGGTATGCCGGACGCGAATGCGCTCGTATAGCCGAACATCCCGGCGGTCGTAGTAGAACCACAGGCCGAGGATGACCGCCATGCCAGCGCTGACGTAGAGAAATGTGAATACAGAGAAATCAATGTCGATCACGTCCGGCTAAAAGCAAAGCGACGCGCTCCGGCAGGGAGGCGCGTCGCAGTGGAAAGGTTTCATGCCCGGCACGAAAGCGGCGTTACTTCTTTTCCTCGCTGTCTTCGGCTTTGGCTTCGGCAGCTTCGGCCTCTTCGGCAGGAGCCTCCTCAACGGCGGCTTCTTCGGCCTTGGCTTCCTTGGCGGCAGCCTTCTTGCCCTTGGCAGGCGCCTTCTTGGCACCGCTCTTGCGCTTGGACTTCTTGGCGTAGCCCTCGTCGTCAGCGGCGATCAGCTCAATCAGGGCCATGTCGGCGGCGTCACCGATACGGGGGATGAGCTTATAGATGCGGATGTAGCCGCCGTTGCGGCTGGCGAATTCGCTGGCGCGCTCGTCGAAGAGCTTCTTGACAGCGTCCACGTCGCGGATGCGAGCGATGGCCAGGCGGCGGTAGTGAAGCTTACGGGCCGGATCTTCGGTGGCGGCTGCTTTGCAGGCCAGCGTGATCAGCTTTTCGGCGAAGGGGCGCAGGGCCTTGGCCTTGGACAAGGTCGTCTTGATGCGGCCGTGCGTGAACAGAGCCGTCGCGAGATTTGCCATGAGCGCGCTGCGGTGGGCCGTTTTGACCCCGAGGACGTGCCGGTGTTTGTTATGGCGCATGACTTAAAGATGTATGAGTAAGGTTATTCGCTGATGGTTTTTTCCAGAAGACGCTCGTCGAGCTTCATCCCGAGGGACAGACCGAGCTGCTCGAGCTTGGCCTTGATCTCGTTGAGGGACTTCTTACCGAAATTACGGTACTTGAGCATTTCCTGCTCGGTCTTCATTGCCAGTTCGCCGACGGTGGTGATGTTGGCGTTGTTCAGGCAATTAGCCGCACGAACGGAGAGCTCGATTTCGTTGACGCTCATGTTAAGCAGCTTGCGCAGGCGGTTCTGCTCTTCGCTGATCTGCTTGCTTTCGCTTTCGAACTCGACCCGCTCCTGGCTGACCTCGTCGAAGACGTCTAGGTGGTGACGCAGAATGGCTGCGGCTTCCTTGAGCGCGTCGTCCGGGCTGATGCGCCCATCGGTCTGCACTTCGAGGATGAGCCGGTCGTAGTCGGTCATCTGGCCCACACGGGTGTTTTCCACCGAGTACTTGACCAGGCGAACCGGGCTGAAAAGCGAGTCAATCGGAATCAGGCCGATGATCTGCTCTTCGCGCTTGTTTTCGTCGGCGGTGCAGAAACCGCGACCAACCTTGACTTCGATCTCGGCCAGGAAGCGGCGCTTCTTGTCGAGATGGCAAATGACGTGATCGGGATTGAGGACCTTGACGTTCGAGTCTTCACGGATGTCACCGGCAGTGACGGGGCCTTCCTTGTCCACGTCAATAAGAAGGCGGGCGCCTTCGCGACGATGGCAAAGCAGGAGGACTTTCTTCAGGTTCAGGACGATGTCGGTGACATCTTCGACCACGCCGTCGATGCTCTGGAACTCGTGATCGACGCCGTCAATCTTGATGCTGCTGATGGCGGCACCTTCGATCGAGCTAAGCAGGACGCGGCGAAGGGAGTTGCCGATGGTGTGCCCGTAGCCGGTTTCAAACGGCTCGGCGGTGAAGGCGGCATACGTGTCGGTGGCGGTGGCCTCATCCTTGACCAGCCGCTTGGGAAGCTCAAACTTGCCCAGGCGTTTGAGCGAGTTGGCGGGAGCGGAATTCTGGTCGGCGACGGTGGCTTCTTCGACAGTGCTCATAGGTATAAAGGAATGGGTGATTTTTTAAGGAGAAACAGCGGTAAACCGCACCAGTTACGGTACGGTTTAGCGGCTGTAGAACTCAACGATGACCTGCAGGTTGATGCCCTGCTCCATCTCCTCGGCGACGGGGAGGCGGTTGGCCGTGGCGCGAAGCGCGTCGTGGTCGAGAGCGAGCCAAGCCGGGATCGTGCGGTACTGGCTGTCTTCCAGATTGCGGGTGGCAAGCTGGCGCGAAGAAGTACGGTCGCGCACTTCGATGATGTCGCCCGGCTTCACTTCGTAGCTGGCGATGTCAACCTTGTGGCCGTTGACCTGAATGTGACCGTGGCAGACGAACTGACGGGCAGCCTGGCGTGAACGGGCCAGCCCAAGCTGGTAGATCACATTGTCGAGGCGCGTTTCGAGCAGTTGGAGGAAAATTTCACCGGTCACACCGCGCTGGGCCTTGGCCTTGTCGAAGGTGCGGCGGAACTGCTTTTCCGTCAGGCCGTACATGTAGCGCAACTTCTGCTTTTCGTTCAGACCGGTCGAAAAGTCCGAGGTCTTGCGGCGCAGGCGCGGGCCGTGGATGCCGGGAGGGTGCGGCTTGCGTTCGAACGCCTTGCTGGGCGCGAAGATCGCCTGACCGAAGCGGCGATTGATGCGGGTGGTAGGTCCGGTATAACGAGCCATGTGGTGTAATCTATCTGATTGGCAGTCGGGTTAAGCCCGCCGGCTTGCCATCCCCGGCGGAAAGTGTGAAAAGAAATGAATTAGACGCGGCGACGCTTCGGAGCGCGGCAACCGTTGTGGGGGATCGGGGTCACGTCAACAATGGTGAGGACGTTCAGCCCGAGGGACTGGAGAGCTCGGATGGCCGAGTCGCGGCCCATGCCGGGACCCTTGACCTTGACGGTCACTTCCTTCAGTCCGTGCGACATAGCGACGCGGCCGGCGTCCTGCGTCACGACCTGAGCGGCGTAAGCGGTGGACTTACGGGAGCCGCGGAAGTTGCACTTGCCTGAGCTGGACCAGGAGATCACGTTACCGGCGCCGTCGGAGAAGGTCACCTTCGTGTTGTTGAAGGTAGCCAGGATGTGGCAGACACCGCTGTGGATGTTCTTGCTGCCCTTGGCCTTGCGGATTTTGATATCACCGAGGCCTTCGCTCAGGAGATCCTGGGCGGTCGGCTGCGAGGACTTGGATTCCTCGACCTTGGCGGCTTCGGTTTCAGCAGCCTCAGGCTTGGAGGCTTCCGCCTGTTGGGAGACTTCTTCCGCCGCGGCGGCCTTTTTGTTTTCTTCTTCGCTCATGGATGGACCAGAAAAGTTATTTCTTCTTAATCACGCCAACGGTGCGGCGGGCGCCCTTACGGGTACGGGCGTTGGTTTGGGTACGCTGGCCACGGACAGGCAGACCGCGCTGGTGGCGGATGCCGCGGTAGCAGCGGATGGCCTGGAGGCGCTTCAGGTTGCCGGTGACTTCACGACGCAGGTCACCCTCGACCTTGAAGCCCTTCTGAGTGATGAGGTTGACGACCTTGTTAAGGTCTTCTTCGCTCAGCTCATGGGCGCGGACGTTCGGATCGATGCCGGCTTCCTCGCACAGCAGGCGGGCGCGACGAGGGCCCACTCCATAAATGTATTGGAGTGAGTACTCGATCTTTTTGTTGGCAGGGATATCTACACCTAGTAAACGCGGCATAAAATGCTAAAGTTGATGGATCCTGGAATTTGGGAAAACGGGAAGACTAACAAAAATTTCCGGATTGCAAAGTTATTTTTTCGGAATTGTTAAGATTTCCGGTTCGTTTTCAGTGATGAGCACGGTGTGCTCGTAGTGAGCAGCCGGTTCGCCGTCCTTGGTGAGGGCGGTCCAGCCGTTATTGGACATACGGATGGCGGGCTTGCCGGCGTTGACCATTGGCTCTATGGCCAGAGTCATGCCGGGGCGCAGACGCTCTCCGGTGTTGCGGCGTCCGTAGTTCGGAATCTGAGGCTCCTCATGCATGCCGGTACCGACGCCGTGGCCGACAAAGTCGCGCACCACCGAATACCCCTGTCCCTCGACGTAGCGTTGGACGGCGTTGGAAATGTCCCCCACCCGCTTGCCGGGCCGGGCCATTTCCAAGCCCTTGTAAAAGGACTCTTCGGTTGTGCGCACGAGGCGCTTCATTTCGTCGCTCCCCTCCCCCACGATGACCGTGCGGGCGTTGTCACCGATCCAGCCGTTGAAACGGACGACAACATCGACGGTGATGTTGTCCCCCTCGGCCAGAACGGTTTTGAGCGATCCGATGCCATGCACCACCTCGTCGTTAACCGACAGGCAGGTGTAGGCGGGAAAAACTTTGTGCCCGAGCGTGTAGTTGTAGCACGCACTCTCGGCACCCATCTCATCCATCAGGCGACGGCCTTCCTGGTCGAGATCGTAGGTGTTGACGCCGGGTTTGACCAACTGACAGAGCTTGTCCAGCACCGTGGCGGCTACGGCACAGACCTCGCGCATGGCGAGAATCTCGGCCGCGGTCTTCACGGGGGGCTGGTATCCGGCTCGGCGCAACATGATAAATTAGAGCGCCTGGGTACGCAGCACCCAGCACACAATACCGACCACGAAGAGTATGCCGAGCATGATCCAGAAGGTGCCCAGGTTCTTGAGTTCGGAGGAATCCACCATCTGGCGGGTGCGTGAGCTGGAGCGCGAACGGCTACGGCCCTTCTTGAGGAAGCCGTCGTAATGGCGCTGGAGCAAATAGGTTTCGACCTGACGCATGGTGTCGAGCATGACACCCACGGCGATCAGCGTACCGGTACCACCGAAGAACAGGGCGATGTCCTGCGGAATCCGCTGGGTCGCCATGATCAGGTTCGGGAACAGGGCGATCACGGTCAGGAAAATAGCACCGGCCAGGGTCAGGCGGGTCATGACGAAGTCGAGGAAGCGGGCCGTCGGCTCACCGGGGCGTACGCCGGGGATGTAGCCGCCGTTTTTCTTCAGGTCGTCGGCGATCTGGATCGGTTTGAACATGATCGAGACCCAGAAATAGCTAAAGCCCATGATCAGCACAGCCTCGGTGATGTAATACCCCACCCCGGTCATGCTGAAAGTGTTGGCCAGGTTTTCGAGAAAGGCGCTGTTGAAGACACCCGCCAGGCTGCTCAGGATTTGAGCCGGGAATAGCATGATGGCGCTGGCGAAGATGACCGGCATAACACCGGAGTAGTTCACCTTCAGCGGCAGGAACGAGCTTTGCCCGCCGAAGACCTTTCGGCCCACGACACGTTTGGCGTACTGGACCGGTATTTTTCGTACCGCCTGTGTGACGGCCACGATACCGGCTACTACGGCCACAAACAGGATAAGCATCAATACTGCCTTGGGCACACTCATACTGGCTTCGGCCCCGGCCTTCGCCGTGACCAGACGCCAGGCCGACACCACCGCGCTCGGGAAGCGGGCCAGAATACCGATCGTGATCAGCAGTGAAATACCGTTGCCAATCCCGTTCTGGGTAATCTGTTCCCCGATCCACATCAGCAGAATGGTGCCGGCGGTCAGGAAGATCGTAGAGGTGATGAGGAACCAGGTCGGGTCGATCATCACAATCGCCCCCCACTGGTTGACATCGAAGCCCTGGAAAACGCGGTCCGGATAGCGGATCAGCGCGAGGTTCAGCAGCAGGCCCTGCACAACCGCGATACCAATAGTGAGGTAGCGGGTGTACTGGGTGATTTTTTGCCGCCCGATTTCGCCCTCCTGCTGGAGGCGGGCGAGGGTCGGAACCACCGCCGCCATCAACTGCAAGATGATCGACGCGCTAATGTACGGCATGATGCCCAGGGCAAACACGGCCCCGTTTAGCAGAGCGCCCCCCGTGAACATGTTATAAAGTCCCAAGACCCCGTCAGTGGCGGAGGCCTGGAACTCGAAGAAGTTCTGAAGCGGCTTCGGATTAAACCCGGGCAATGGAATGGCCGCGCCCACGCGGGCAACGAACACCATGCCGAAGGTGAAGAGAATCCGGCTCCGCAGTTCGGGGATCTTTAAACAGTTGAGGAAAGCGTTAAGCATCGGTGCAGCAGTGTTGAGGTCACAGGCCGAAGGCCCGGAGGGAGTTTACTCCCCCTTCGCAGGCGCTTCCTCGGCGGGCTGGGTCAGGATGACCTTGCCGCCGGCGGCTTCGATCTTCTGCTTGGCGCTTTCGGAGAACTTGTCCGCCGTCACCGTGATGGCGCGGGTCAGCTCACCGTGGCCAAGCACCTTGACCAGCTTCGACTTGCGGGCGACGATACCAGCCTTCTTCAGGCTTTCGACGGTGATCTCGGTCGCGTCGAGCTTTTCGAGCACGCTGACGTTCACAGCTTCGTATTCCTTGCGGAACTTGTAGTTGTTGAAGCCGCGGTGCGGAAGCGTCCGGTACAACGGGATCTGGCCACCCTCAAAACCGGGGCGAATGCTCGCGCCCGAACGGGCCTTTTGACCTTTTTGGCCACGACCGGAGGTCTTGCCCAGACCGGTGCCGGGGCCGATGCCCTTGCGCTTCTTGCGATGGGTAGCGCCGGGATTGTTGCTCAGGGAATGAAGTTTCATGATAAGGGATTTCCTCTCGTAGACGAATGGATATTAAGCCAGCGTTGCAGCCGGCTCTTCCTTCTTGGTGCCAGCCTGCTTGATCCGGGCGATCTGCTCGGCACTGCGCAGTTGGCGAAGACCCTCCAGGGTGGCATTAACCATAGCGCCGGGGTTGTTCGACCCGAGCGACTTGGACAGCACGTCCTGAATGCCGACAGCTTCGAGCACGGCACGGATACCGCCACCGGCGATGACACCGGTACCTTCGGAGGCCGGGCGCAGGATAACGAGACCGCCGTCATGCTCACCGCGCACTTCGTGCGGGATGGTGCGGCCCTTCAGGCAAATGTCTTCCTGGTTGGCGCGGGCACGCTCGGTACCCTTGCGGATGGCTTCGGGAACTTCCTTGGCCTTGCCGTAGCCGATGCCGACCTTGCCCTTGCCGTCGCCGGAGACGACCAGCGCGGCAAAGCTGAAGCGACGGCCGCCCTTGACGACCTTGGCGCAACGGTTGATGTGGACGACCTTCTCGACGTACTGCTGTTCTTCAACCGGCTCGGAAGCGCGCTCGCGACGGGGTCCGCGACCGCGACCAGGGCCACCACGGCCTTGGCCGCCACGGCCCTGTCCACCGCGGTTGCGCTCATGGGGGTTGTTGCTGCTGGGCTGATTACTCATGCTGATATAAATGGGTTAGAATTCGAGACCGGCTTCGCGAGCGGCGTCGGCGAAAGCCTTGATGCAGCCATGATAGCGACGACCGGCGCGGTCGAACACAACGCTCTGCACACCTGCGCTCTTGGCCTTTTCGCCGATGGTCTTGCCAAGCTTGGCGGCACCTTCGAGGTTGGGCTTGATTTCGCTCTCGCGCAGAGCCTTGTCCATGGACGAGGCCGAGGCCACGGTGTGGCCGACGGTGTCGTCGATGCACTGGGCATAGACATGCTGGTGCGAAAAACGCACGACCAGACGGGGCCGTTCGGCGGTGCCTTGGATTTTCTTGCGGATGCGCCAGCGGCGCTTTTGCAACAGTTCGCGTTTCTTCTGAAGTTTCATGGGTCGTGCGATTAAGCGGTTTTCTTACCTTCCTTGCGGCGGACGTATTCGCCAACGATGCGGACACCCTTGCCCTTGTAGGGCTCGACGGGCTTGAAGCCCTTGATGTCGGCGGCGACCTGGCCGACCACCTGCTTGTCGCAGCCTTCGACCGTTACCTTGGTGCCGGCGTCGATGGTAATGGTAATACCCTCGGGGATGGCGTAGTTGATCGGGTGCGAGTAGCCCAGGGCCAAGTCGAGCATCTTGCCATTGAGGACGGCTTTAAAACCGACGCCCTCGATTTCGAGCTTCTTGACGTAGGGTTCCTGCACGCCGGCGACCATACCGTTGATGATGGAACGGGCGGTGCCGTACATCGCGTTGGCGTGGCGGCTGTCATCCTTGGGCGAGACGATCACGTTGCCGTCTTCGACCTTGATACTGACGCAGCTTTCAAAGGTCTTGGTGAGCTTGCCCTTGGGGCCTTCCACCGCGACTTCCGATCCGTTAACGGTCACTTTGACCTTTTCAGGAACGGCAACCGGGAGTTTTCCGATTCTGCTCATGAGGAAAAAAGTATGTTATTAATTGAAGTGAGTGTGATTACCAGACCTTGCAGATGACCTCGCCGCCGACTTTTTCACGGCGCGCGTCGCGATCACTGAGGATACCCTTGGAGGTGGTAAGAATGGAGGTGCCGAGTCCGCCGAGCACGCGCGGAATATCCGTGTGCTTGGCATAGAGGCGGCGGCCGGGCTTGCTGTAGCGCTCGATGCCGACGATCGCCGAGGAGGCGTCAACGTACTTGAGCGTAATAATAAGGTTGCGTTGTCCCTTGACCTCTTCGACCTCGCTCACATCGCTGACGTAGCCGTCGCGAAGGAGAATCTGGGCGATGCCGGCACGCAGCTTGGAATAGCGGACCGTGCAGGTATCCTTGCCCGCAGCGCTGGCGTTGCGGAGGTTGGTCAGGAAGTCACCGATGGTGTCGTGTACTGCCATTGTCTGTGTCGTGCTTGGAGGTTTACCAGGAGGATTTGGTCACACCGGGAATGTGGCCGTGCGAGGCCAGTTCGCGGAACGTGATACGGGACAGGCCGTACTTGCGGATATAGGCGCGCGGACGACCGGTGACGTTGCAGCGGTTGCGGACGCGGATCGGAGAGGAGTTGCGCGGCAGCTTGCTGAGCTTGCGCTGGGCTTCCCAGAATTCCTCGTCGGTGGTGGCGGGATTGGCGAGGGTCGCCTTGAGTTCCGCGCGCTTGGCCGCGTACTTTTCGACGAGGCGTTCGCGCTTCTTGTTGCGGGCAATGGAGCTTTTCTTGGCCATGCTTGTAAATTAGTTGGCGGTGGCAGCCGCGGTCTGGGAAGAGGGTTTGCGGAAGGGCATGCCGAGCAGCTTGAGCAGCTCGCGGCCTTCCTTGTCGGACGAGGCGGAGGTCACGATGGTGATGTCCATCCCGATGGATTCGCGCCCGGAGGTGTCGTGGCTGATTTCGGGGAAGATGGTCGAGTCGGAAATGCCGATCGAGTAGTTCCCGCTGCCATCGAACTTCTGCGAGACACCGCGGAAGTCGCGGATGTTCGGCAGGGCGATGTTGATGAAACGCAGGAGGAAGTCGTACATCTTGCTGCCACGCAGAGTGACGGCGACGCCGTTGGGCATGCCTTCGCGCAGCTTGAAGTTCGACACGCTCTTGCGGGCCTTCGTGACGACGGCCTGCTGGCCGGCGATGGAGGTGATCTCCTTCTGGACTTCGGCCACCCAGTTCTTGTCGCGGGAGGCGTTCAGGCCGGAGTTGATGACGACCTTCTCCACCTTCGGTACCTGATGCACATTCTTATAGCCGAGGCTCTTGAGCAATTCGGGGACGACGGTGTCGAGATAGGCCTTCTTAAGGGTCGGGACGTATGCGGTATTTTGCATGACTATGGGTCTCCTTGGCGGCACTAGGCGCTCTTGCGGCTGTCGTAACGGTCAGCCTTCATGACGTTTGAGTAGTGGACGGAGCCTTCGCGCTCGACGATACCCGCATCCGGGTCGTTTTCCTTGGTCGCCTTGCGATGGCGCTTGACCATGTTCACGCCCTCAATGACGACGCGTTCCTGTTCGCGCAGCACTTCGAGGACCTTGCCGCGCTGCCCCTTATGGGCGCCGGCGATGACGACGACTTCGTCTCCACGTTTGATTTTGTACTTCATCTTCGTGTGTGGTGCCGGGGGTTAGAGGACTTCCGGAGCGAGGGAAATGATCTTCATGAACTTCTTCGAACGAAGCTCACGGGCGACCGGCCCGAAGATACGAGTCCCCTTGGGGTTGCCGTTGGCGTCAATGATGACGCACGCATTCGTGTCGAAGCGCAGGTAGCTGCCATCCGCACGGCGGATCGGCGCCTTGGTGCGCACTACCACGGCCTTGGCGACCGTGCCCTTTTTGACCGAGGCTTCCGGGGTGCTGTCCTTGATCGTGACGACGATCGTATCGCCCACCGAAGCGGTCTTTTTACTCTGGCCGAGTCGCCGGATCATCATGGCCTCTTTGGCCCCGGTGTTGTCGGCGACTTCCAGTCTGCTTTCTTGCTGAATCATTGCGGGTTCCGTTTAAATTGTGAAGTGTTAAATCGGCTTCCGGCTGTAGGGGGCTGAAGCCCTTAGCCGATGCTCCCGACGACGGGGGCCTTTTCGAGTACCTTGACCACACGCCAGCGCTTGAGCTTGCTCAGCGGGCGGGTTTCCATGATCTCCACCTTGTCACCGATGTTACACTCATTCTTTTCATCATGAGCGTGAACGACGGTCTTGCGCTTAACCTCCTTGCGGTACAGCGGGTGGGCAATCTTGTAGAAGAAGGTGACCTTGATGGACTTGTCGCCGGTACGGCTGGTGACAACACCAACGAGGTCCTTGCGGTTATTGCGTGTGCTCTCTTCGGACATGGTCGTATGAAAAGGGGTTAGGCAGTGGCGGTGGATTTGGCCTTCAGGAAGGTCTCCAGCCGGGCGATGTCGCGGCGCAGGGTGCGTAGCTCGCTGGGCTTTTCAACCTGTCCGGCCTGCTTGCGCACGCGCAACTCGACGAGCTCCTGGCGTGTGTCACGGAGCTTCTTTTTGATCTCGTCGATGCTCAATTCGCGTATTTCTGCGGGTTTCATGGGAAAATGGTGTTTAACCGGATGTTGCTGGGTTAGTACTGTTCGAGCTCTTCGCGGCTGAGGAAGCGGCAGCGGAAAGGTAGCTTGCCGTCGGCCAGGCGCATGGCCTCGCGGGCGAGAGTCTGGCTGGTGCCGCCGACTTCAAAGAGGACGGTACCGGGCTTGACCACGGCGCACCAGTACTCGACGGAGCCCTTACCCTTACCCTGGCGGGTTTCGGCGGGCTTCTTGGTCACCGGCTTGTGCGGGAACACGCGCAGCCACATCTTGCCTTTACGCTTGAGGTGGCGGTTGATGGCCACACGGGCGGCTTCGAGCTGCGAGGCGGTCATCTTGCCCCGCTCGAGGGACTGGATGCCGAATTCGCCGAAAGCGAGCGTATCACAGCCCTTGGCGTTGCCACGAATGCGGCCCTTGTGGACCTTGCGGTATTTGGTTTTGGAGGGAAGGAGCTTGGCCATGACGAATGATGCTTAGAGGGTATCCACGCCCATGGGGTTACAGATCCAGCACTTGATGCCGATCTTCCCGTAGACGGTGTCGGCTTCGGTGAAGCCGTAGTCGATGTTTTCACGGAGCGTGTGCAAGGGCACGCGGCCCATGCGCTGCTGCTCGGTGCGGGCGATTTCCGCGCCCATCAGACGGCCCGAGCACTGGATACGGATACCTTCGGCACCCATGCTCATGGTGGTCTGGATCGCCTTCTTCATGGCGCGGCGGAAAGAGATGCGGCGCTCGAGCTGGAGAGCGACGTTTTCGGCCACGAGTTGGGCGACCACGTCAGGCTTCTTGATCTCCTGAATGTCGAGCATGATGTCGCGGCCGGTGAGCTTCTGGAGCTCGTCCTTGAGCTTTTCCAGTTCGCTGCCCTTGCGGCCGATGACGATCCCGGGACGGGCGGTGAAGAGCTTGATACGGACCTTGGGGCCGGCACGCTCGATGAACACGCGCGGCACCGCTGCGTACTTCATCTTCTTCTTGAGGAACTGGCGGATCTTCTGGTCCTCGGCGACATAGGCCGGGAAGCTCTTCTTGTCCGCGTACCAGCGTGAATCCCAGTTACGGCGGACACTGAGGCGGAAACCGATCGGATTGACTTTTTGTCCCATGATTATTGCTCTTTAGAATTGGCCGCGGGCGAAGCCACTTCGTCCGTCAGGACGATGCGAATGTGGCTGGTGCGCTTGCGAATGGGGTGTGCGGAACCGCGACCCACCGGACGGAAACGCTTGAAGGCCGGGCCTTCTTCCACCAGGCAGCGCTTCACGATCAGGTCGTCGGAGGAAAGGTTGTTGTTGTTTTCCGCGTTAGCGATGGCGCTGGTCAGCGTCTTGGCGATGAGCCGGGCGGATTTACGCGGGATGAAGCGAAGCAGATCGAGCGCTTCGGCCGCGGGGCGTCCCTGTACCTGACGGGCCACTTCGCGGACCTTCTTCGGGGACATGCGGGTGTACTTGGTTAGAGCCTGAACTTCCATGCTGGTTGCAATTTAAATATTAATCGTCTTGATGCTGACGCCGTCGCCGGAGCGGATGGCTTCGCCGGATTCGAGGTTGAGGATGAGGCCGGCGGCGCGGTTACCGCGCACATCGACCAGGATCAGGTCGGCCACGTTCTGTCCCGAGCGGCTCACCTGGCAAACCATGCCGAGGCGAAACCCCTGATCCAGACCGTTGTTGAGGATGACCACATCGGTGACGCTGGTCTGCGCCACCCCGAAGACCGTCGTGCGGCCCGTCGGGTAAATCGAATTTTCGACAAACAAGGGGCGTTCGGCAACGGCCTTGGCCGGTGCGTCAGCACTCCCCTGCTCCACGGCGGCGTCCTGCGCGCGGCTCACCGCACTCCCGGCCATCAGCAGGGAGAAAAGAGCGATGAGTTGTGCGCGCTTGAACATGTGTGGATGACTACTTCTTGGTGTGCGGCTGGTGTCCCTTGAAGCTGCGGGTCGGAGCGAACTCGCCGAGCTTGTGGCCAACCATGTTTTCGGTCACGTGGACGGGGATGAAGCCTTTGCCATTGTGAACGTTGATGTTGAGGCCGACAAAGTCCGGGGTGATGGTGGAGCGGCGTGACCAGGTCTGGAAAGGCTTGTGTGTGCCTTCGGCCTGGGCCTTTTCCACTTTATCCATCAGCTTCGGATCGACGAAGAAGCCTTTCTTGATTGAACGTGCCATATCGTAAAAATCGTTGTCGGGTTACTTGCGCTTGAACTTCTTGCCGTTGCGACGGACAAGGATCATGGAGTTCGAGGGCTTGGACTTGGTGCGGGTCGGGAAGCCCTTCGAGAGCTGGCCCCAAGGCGAAACAGGATGGCCACCACCGGAGGTCTTGGCTTCACCACCACCCATCGGGTGATCGACAGGGTTCATAGCGACACCACGGACGCGGGGGCGCTTGCCCTTCCAGCGGTTACGACCGGCCTTACCGATGCTGACACTTTCGTGCTCCTCGTTACCGACGCGACCGACAGTGGCGCGGCAATCAGAGTGGACCATGCGGATTTCTCCGGAGGGCAGCTTGATCGTGGCACGCTTGCCTTCGATCGAAATGAGCGAGGCGGACTGACCGGCGGAACGAGCGATCTGGGCTCCGCGACCGGGCTGCATCTCGATCGCGTGGATCGTGGTGGCCGGCGGGATCATCTTGAGCGGCACGCACAGGCCGGGCGTGAATTCCTCGACCGGGCTGTTGGTGCTCAGCAGCTTGTCGCCTACCTTCAGCCCGCGTGGGCAAAGGATGTAGCGCTTTTCGCCGTCCTCAAACTTGAGCAGGGCAATGTTCGCGCTGCGGTTCGGGTCGTACTCGATGGAGACAATCTCAGCCGGGATGTCCAGCTTGTCACGACGGAAGTCGATGATACGGTAAAGGCGCTTGTGGCCACCTCCGCGACGGCGAGAAGTGATGCGGCCGTAGTTGTTACGGCCCTTCTTGCGGTGACGCGAGACGGTGAGGCTCTTTTCCGGATTGTTCTTGGCGAGTTCCTGGCGGCTTTTGCTATGAAAGCGCTGTGAGGGTGTAATGGGTTTGGTCTTTACAATGGCCATGGCTTTCGCGGCTGAAAAGGTTAGACGGTCTCGATGGATTCACCCTGCTGAAGGGTGACGATGGCTTTCTTCATGTCGGGGGTCTTGCCGTACTGGCCGCGAACGGTGCGGCTGCGCTTGTTCTTGCCCTTGACAGTGAAGATGTTCACGCGGGCGACCTTGACGTTGTAGAGCTTCTCTACGGCCTCGGCCACATCGGTGCGTTTGGATTGCGGATACACCTCGAAGACGTGCTGATTCAGGTTCGCTTCGAGCTGGGCGGACTTCTCGGTCACGCGCTTTTCCTTGATGACTTTATCGGGTGAAATCATGGCTTGAGTTCCTTAGCGTTGGTTGGCGCGTTCGAGGATGCGGTTAAAGCCTTCTTCGCTGGCGACGATCTTGTCGAAGCGCATCAGGTCCCAGGCGTTGATCGAGTCAGCGTCCACAATGTAGACGCGGTCGATATTACGCGCAGCCAGAGCGGCGTTGTCGTTGAACTCGCTGTCAACGATGAGCACCTTGCCCTTGGGCTGGATCTTGCCGATGAGGCTGTTGAAGAGCTTGGTCTTGGGCTGCTCGACTTCGAACTTTTCGATCAGGTCGAGGCCGCCTTCGGAAGCCTTGTTGAACAGAGCGCGCTTGAACGCGAGGGTCTTGACACGCTTGTTGATGTGCTTCGACCAGTCGCGGACCTTCGGGCCGTGGGCGACGCCACCACCGACGAAGATCGGAGCGCCGCGGTCGCCGTGACGGGCGTTACCGGTGCCCTTCTGGCGGTAGACCTTCTTGCCGGTGCGGTTAACATCGGAGCGGGTCTTCGCCTTGGCGGTGCCCTGACGGTTGTTGGCCTGGTAGGCCACGATCACGTCCTTGAGCGCCTGGAGGCCCTTGTTGCCTTCGAACGCCGGGAAGTTGTCAAAATCCTTCTCCGTGCTGGAGGAAGCGTCTGCGGAATATACCTTGAATTTCATAGCTGGCGTCCCCTTCCCTTACTTCTGCTTCTTGGTTTTGATCGCCTTGCGGATGAACACCGTGCCGCCCTTGGGGCCGTGCACGCTGCCGCGGATCAGGATCAGGTTCTGGTCCTCGATGATACGGACGATATCGAGATTCTGGGTGGTACGACGGGCATTGCCCATGTGACCGGGCATTTTCTTGCCCTTGATGACCTCACCGGGCCACTGGCACATCCCGTAGGAACCACCGCGGCGGTGCATCATGGAGCCGTGAGAAGCGGGCGAACCGGCAAAGCCGTGGCGCTTCATGACGCCCTGGAAACCATGACCCTTGGTCGTGCCGATGACATCAACCTTCTGGCCTTCCTCGAAACGAGTAACGGTGAGGGCGTCGCCGAGGCTGACCTCTTCCCCGTCGGGGATGAATTCGCAAATGTCGGTGACTGCCTCGACTCCTGCCTTTTTCAGGTGGCCCTTGATGGGCTTGGAGACGCGGTGGGCCTTCTGGTCCACACCGAAACCGATCTGGATGGCATCGTAACCATCCTTGCCGTCGGCAGTCTTGATTTGAAGGACCGGGCAAGGGCCGGCTTGTACTACAGTGACCGGGACGAGACGGTTTTCACCGTCATAAACTTGGGTCATCCCGATTTTTTTACCAATCAGTGTCAGGCTCATAGCTCATTGGCAGGTGGAAACCATATCTGGCTTCCGTTTCCTAGACCTGCGTGAGGGGTTAAATGTGATGTAAATGGTCTGCTTCTCGAAAGAAGTAAAGAGTGTGTTTTATTAAACGTTGATGGTGATGTCCACACCTGCCGGGAGGTTGAGCTTCTTGAGCTCGTCCACCGTCTGGGCGGTCGGTTCCATGATGTCGATCAGGCGCTTGTGCGTGCGAAGCTCGAACTGCTCCATGGACTTCTTGTCCACATGCGGGGAGCGGTTGACGGAGAGCTTCTCGATGCGGGTCGGCAGCGGAACGGGGCCGCTCACACGTGCGCCGGAGCGCTTGGCGGTTTCCACGATGTCGCTGGCCGACTGGTCGATGACGCGAAAGTCGAATCCCTTGAGTTTAATGCGTATGCGTTGTCCGGTCATTGCGGTAAGTGTTCTGGGCTTAGCTACGGGCCTTGTTTTTGTGCGGTGAGGACTCGACAATCGAGTTCAACACGCTGGAGGGAACCTGGTCGAAGTGCGACGGGGTCATGGCGTAGTTGGCGCGTCCCTTGGAGAGCGAGCGCACGTCGGTGGCGTAACCGAACATGGTTTCGAGCGGAATGTTGGCGGTGATGATGGCAACGCCGCCACGACCGGCTTCCATGGACTGGATCTGCCCGCGACGACGGTTGATGTCGCCAACGATGTCGCCCTGGTACTCGTCCGGCGTGGTCACTTCGACCGACATGATCGGTTCGAGCAACTGCGGAGCGGCCTTGCCCATAGCATCCTTGAAAGCGAAAATACCGGCCATCTTAAAGGCCATTTCCGAGGAGTCCACTTCGTGGAAGGAGCCATCAACAATGCGGACCTTCCAGTCAATCACCGGGTAACCGGCGATGGTACCGTTGGAGGAAGCCTCCATGATACCGTCGGAAAGCGGCTTGATGTATTCCTTCGGGATCGAGCCACCAACGATTTCGTTGACGATTTCGACGCCCTTGCCCTTTTCGTTCGGCTCGATCTTGATGACCGCGTGGCCGTACTGACCACGACCACCGGACTGGCGGACGAACTTGCCTTCGCCGTCGGCGGCCTGCGTGATGGATTCGCGGTAGGCGATCTGCGGCTTGCCGGCGTTGGCTTCGACCTTGAACTCGCGGAAGAGACGGTCGCGGATGATTTCGAGGTGAAGCTCGCCCATCCCGGCGATGATTGTCTGGCCGGTTTCCTCGTCGGTGAAGACGTTGAAGGTCGGGTCTTCTTCCTTCAGGCGCTGCAGGGCCATGGAAAGCTTTTCCTGGTCGGCCTTCGAATTCGGCTCGACCGACATGCTGATAACCGGTTCCGGGAAGGACGGCGGCTCAAGCTGGATATCCAGGTCCCGGTCGCAAAGGGTGTCACCAGTGGCAACGTCCTTGACGCCGATCAGGGCGCAAATATCACCCGAGTAGGCGGTTTCGATGTCTTCGCGGGTGTCGGCCTTCAGAACCATCAGACGGCTGACACGTTCGGTCTTGCGGGTACGCGGGTTGTACAGGGCGGTGCCCTTGTTCAGCGTACCGGAGTAAAGGCGATAGAAGACGAGCTTACCAACGTAGGGGTCGCTCCAGAGCTTGAAAGCGAGACCGGCAACCTTGGCGCTATCGTCCGGATGGATGTCAATTTCCTTCTCGTCGTCGTCGTAGGCCTTCATCGGGGGAAGGTCCAGCGGGCAAGGCAGGTAATCGACCACGGCGTCCATCATCATCTGGACACCCTTGTTCTTAAAGGCGGAACCGGGGATCACGCCGAGGAACTTAAGGGACAGGGTCGCCTTACGGATGGCGCGACGGATTTCGTCCTGGGAAAGTTCGGCACCTTCGAGGTAGCGCTCGGCCAGCTCGTCGTCGAAGTCAGCGAGGGCTTCGATCAGGGATTCGCGGTACTCTTCGGCCTTTTCCTGCATGTCAGCCGGGATTTCTTCCCAGTTGAAAGCAACACCGGAGGCGTCCGACTCGTCGTAGATGGCGGCACGCATGCCGACCAGGTCGATGAGGCCCTTCAGTTCAGCTTCGGCACCGATGGGCAGATAAATCGGATGGGCATTACCGCCAAGCTTTTCGCGGATGCTATCAACGGCAGAATAGAAGTCCGCGCCTGTACGGTCCATCTTGTTGATGAAGGCCAGGCGGGGGACGTGGTACTTGTCCATCTGGCGCCAGACCGTTTCGGACTGGGGCTGGACGCCGGCGACGGCGCAGAACACCCCGATGGCACCGTCGAGCACGCGCAGCGAGCGCTCCACCTCGGCCGTGAAGTCCACGTGTCCGGGGGTGTCGATGATGTTGATGCGGTGCTCAATACCTTCGTAAGGGCCGAACTTCGTCTGCCACTGGCAGGAAATGGCGGCGGAGGTAATAGTGATACCGCGCTCGCGCTCCTGCTCCATCCAGTCGGTCACAGCCGTGCCTTCATGGACTTCGCCAATCTTGTGCACAACGCCGCTGTAGAAGAGGACGCGTTCGGTGGTGGTGGTTTTACCCGCGTCAATGTGAGCCGCAATACCGATATTGCGAGTGTACTCCAACGGATACTTCCGATTGGGGGAATTGACGGGTGAAAGGTCTGCGGTTGCAGGCATGGCCAGAAATTGGTCGGTGGTTACAAAAAATTGAAAAACGCGATTACCAGCGCAGGTGGGCGAAGGCGCGGTTAGCCTGGGCCATGCGGTGGGTTTCTTCCTTCTTCTTCACAACGCCGCCGGTGTTGTTGTAGGCGTCGATGATCTCCTGCGCGAGGGCTTCGCGCATCGGAGTGCCCTTGCGGGACTTGGCGGAAGTCACCATCCAGCGGAAGGCAAGGCTCTGCTGGCGTTCATAGGTGATTTCAACCGGGACCTGGTAAGTCGCACCACCCACGCGGCGGCTCTTGACTTCGAGCTTGGGGCGGGCATTTTCCAGCGCGCCAAGAAGCAGGTCGACCGGGTCGCCTTTTTCAAGCTTTTCGCTCACGCGCTCAAACGCACCATAAACGATGCGCTGTGCGGTGGCCTTCTTGCCCTTGGCCATAACCAGATTAATCAGGCTGGCAACCAGGGGGCTGTCGTAGCGGGGATCGGGAATGGGTTCCCGTTTAACGGCTCTGCGGCGGCGTGACATGATATTTTATTAAATTACTTTTTTTCCTTCGGGCGCTTGACCCCGTACTTGGAACGGCTGCGACGGCGCTTTTCAACGCCCTGGGTGTCGAGGGTGCCGCGGACAATGTGGTAGCGGACGCCGGGAAGGTCCTTCACACGACCACCACGAACGAGCACAACGCTGTGCTCCTGGAGGTTGTGCCCTTCATCCGGGATGTAAGCGATCACTTCATAACCGCTGGTCAGGCGAACCTTGGCCACCTTACGGATAGCGGAGTTCGGCTTCTTGGGCGTACGGGTCATGACCTGCACGCACACACCGCGACGAAACGGGTTGCTGACCAGGGCCGGAGACTTGGTCTTGGCCTTCTGCAGCACCCGGGGTTTCCGGACGAGTTGGTTGATAGTTGGCATGAAAAATCGGTGGGCTTAGAAAACATAAAACCCGCCGGAAACAGAGGTTGAGCCCTGATCCTGCGGATTTCGGGAAAGGCGACGAGAGTAGGCTATCACCCCGGTGATGCAAGCGATTTTTTCAGTGTTTTCGATTTTTTTTCAAAGAGACGAAAACACCCATCGCCAGAGCGCCTGCTCCGCGTCAGCATGGTATTGTAGGGAGGAATTGACGACTCCACCCCAATAAAAGTCAGGGTCAGTCAACACATTTCCGCGTCGGTGTCCACCCATTTCATGAAAACTTCGGGCTTTGTGCTCAGAAGCCGCTCCAGTAAAGGCTCCGGACGGCTTTCGACAATGAGCTGCTCCAGCTGCTCGCGCAGTAAAAAGCCCCCCTCCACCATCGCCTCGAAGAATCTGAGCAACGGAGTATAATAGCCGTCCACATCGAGCACAGCGCAGGGCTTGAGCTGGATACCGAGCTGCGCCCACGTGAAGACCTCCGAAAATTCCTCCAGCGTGCCTATGCCGCCCGGAAGCACGGCAAAGCCGTCGGACAGTGTGGCCATCGTCATCTTGCGCTCGTGCATGGTGTCCACCAGGTGCAGCTCCGTCAGTCCGTGATGGGCGATCTCCTTCTCAGCCAACATATGCGGGATCACCCCAATCACGTGCCCACTAGCCTCCAGGGCGGCGTCGGCTGCCGCGCCCATCAGCCCGGTGCGTCCGCCTCCGTAAACCAACGTATGACCGCCCTGCGCAATCAACCGCCCAAGCTGGCGGGCCGCATCGAGAAAAACGGGAGCTACACCGGCATTGGCACCGCAGAAGACACAGATATTGGCCATGCCCGGATGCTCTCCCCTTCCCAGCCGCTGGCAAGTCAGAATCCAAAAAAAGGCCGGTCGAAAACGACCGGCCTTTGAAAATAACGGATTGTCCGCGAACGGCTTAACCGACCTGGGGAGTTTCGGCTTCGCCTTCTTCGCTGTGACCGTAGTCGCGCTCGACCATCGGGTTCGAGTCCACCGGGACGCCCAAGGTGTTGATTTTCAGGCGGCGGTAGGTCGGCAGACCTGTACCGGCCGGGATCAGGTGACCCATGATGACGTTTTCCTTGAAGCCGGTCAGCTTGTCCACCTTGCCCAGGGTCGAGGCGTCGGTGAGGACGCGGGTCGTTTCCTGGAAGGACGCGGCGGAGATGAACGACTCGGTTTCGAGCGAGGCCTTGGTGATGCCGAGCAGGATCGGCTCACCCTCGGCGGGCTTACCACCGGCTTCGATGATGCGCTCGTTCTGAGTGATGAACTCGGACTTGTCGATCTGTTCGCCCCAGAAGAAATCCGAGTCGCCCGGATCGGCCACCCGCACCTTGCGCAGCATGCGCGAGATGATCAACTCGATGTGCTTGTCGTTAATGGTCACCCCCTGCAGGCGGTAGACCTTCTGAATTTCCGACAGGAGGTACTCCTGGACCGTGTTCGGCCCGAGGATCTCAAGGATCTCGTGCGGGTCGGCGGAGCCTTCAGTCAGGTGCTGGCCCTTGCTGACAACGTCGCCCACGTGGACGATGATGTGCTTGCCGTGCGGGATGAGGTGTTCCTCTTCCTGGCCGGTTTCCTCGTTGGTGACGATCAGCTTTTTCTTGCTGCGGACGGTGCCGCCCATCGAAACCACCCCGTCGATCTTCGCCATTTCGGTGGCGTCCTTCGGGCGGCGGGCTTCAAACAGCTCGGCCACACGCGGCAGACCACCGGTAATGTCCTGCGTCTTGGACGCCGAACGCGGGGTCTTGGCCAGCAGGGCACCGGGAGCGATGTCGTCGCCCTCGGCGACCGAAACCTGCGCCCCGGTCGGAACCGTGTAGGTGGCGAGCACCTTGCCGGTAGCCGGGTCCTTGATCTCGACCATCGGGTTCAGGTCTTCCTTGTGCTCGATGACGACGGTGGCGATACGGCCCGTGGAGTCGTCAAGCTCGCGCTTGATGGTGACGCCAGGAATCATGTCACGGAAACCGATCTTACCGGCACGTTCGGACAGAATCGGAATGTTGTGCGGGTCCCACATGGCCAGGACGGAACCCTGCTCGATGCTGCCGCCGTCATCGACGGTCAACACGGCACCGGCGACGATGCCGTACTCTTCCAGTTCCTTGTCGTCCTCGTCCACGATGATGACCATGCCGGTCTTGTTCAGGACGATGTTGGCCCCGTCAACGGTCTGCACCATGCGCAGCCCCTTGTACTTGACCTTACCGGAGTGGCGGACGCGGATTTCCGGGTTTTTAAAGACCTGGCTGGCAATACCACCGATGTGGAAGGTACGCATGGTCAGCTGCGTGCCGGGCTCACCGATGGACTGCGCCGCGATGATACCGACAGCCGTGCCGGACTTGACCATCTTACCCGTCGAGGGGTCGAGGCCGTAAGCCTTGTTCGGAACGGCGTTTTTGCGCATGTGCGTGAGCGGCGACATGATCTTGACGCGCTCGATGCCGACTTCCTCGATCTTGGCAGCGGCAGCTTCCGAGATGATTTCGCCGGAGGCCACGATAATCTCGTCCGGGTTGATCGGGTTGCGCACGTCGTCGCTCGGGCAGCGGCCCACGATACGGTCGGAGAGGCTGACGATTTCGTCGTCCCCTTCATAAATGGCGTGCTTCCAGATACCGTCCCGATTGCCGTCGTTCACGTCCGTGATGATCACGTCCATGGCGACGTCACAGAGCTTACGGGTCAGGTAACCGGCGTCCGCGGTTTTGAGCGCGGTGTCGGCCAGACCCTTACGGGCACCGTGGGTGGAGATGAAGTACTCCAGCACGGACAGACCTTCGCGGAAGGAGGACAGAATCGGGCGCTCGATAATTTCACCCGACGGCTTGGCCATCAGACCGCGGGTACCGCAGAGCTGGCGAACCTGCTGGCGGTTACCACGGGCACCGGAGTCCATCATGAGGTAAACCGGGTTGATGGACGAACGGCCTTCGTTCTCGTCTAGGCTCTTGAACACCGCGTTGGCGATCTGGTCGGTGGCGCCGGTCCAGATGTCGATGATCTTGTTGTAGCGCTCGCCGGTGGTGATGATACCCTTGCGGTACTGGCCTTCGACTTCGTCGATCTTCTTCCGGGCGATCTTGATGATATCCTTCTTCTCTTCCGGAATAATCATATCCCCGATACCGATGGAGATACCGGCGCGGGTCGCGATCTTGAAGCCGAGTTCCTTGAGGGCGTCGAGCACGGGGATCACGTCACGCTTACCGACACTGCGGTAGGCGTTCATGATGAGATCGCCGAGCTTCTTCTTGGTGACCGGGAAGTTGATAAACCCGAGCTGCTTCGGCCAGATCTTGCTGTAAATGACGCGACCGACAGTGGTGCGGATAAGCTTCTTCTCCTTGTTACCGAAGATCGTGTCGCGGCCGTAGTCCGGGTTGACGTAGCTGATCCAGGTGTGCAGGCCGTAGTCGGCGCGCGTAGCCTCGGCCAGCAGGACTTCGTCGTAGCTGGTCAGCAGCGGCAGGCGCGAGCCTTCGGCGGGCTTTTCCTTAGGTTCAACCGTCAGGTAGTACGTCCCCAGGACGATGTCCTGCGACGGGGTCAGAATCGGCTTACCGCTGGAGGGCGAGAAGATGTTGTGCGGGGCCAGCATGAGGAGCTTGGCCTCCATGATCGCCTCGACCGAGAGCGGCACGTGAACGGCCATCTGGTCGCCGTCGAAGTCCGCGTTGTAGGCGGTACACACGAGCGGGTGCAAACGGATGGCGTCCCCTTCGATCAGGACCGGCTCGAAAGCCTGGATCGACAGTCGGTGAAGCGTAGGCGCACGGTTGAGCATAACCGGGTGCCCCTTGGTCACTTCTTCGAGAATGTCCCAGACCTCGGGCGACTTCTTTTCGATCATCTTGCGCGCGCCGCGGACGGTGTGCACAAAGCCCAGTTCCTTGAGGCGGCGGATGATGAACGGCTCAAAGAGCACCAGCGCCATCTTCTTGGGAAGACCACACTGGTTCAGCTTGAGCTCCGGACCGATAACGATAACCGAACGGCCCGAGTAGTCCACGCGTTTGCCGAGCAGGTTCTGGCGGAAGCGGCCTTGCTTGCCCTTGAGCATGTCCGAGAGGGACTTGAGCGGGCGGTTGCCGGCGCCGGTGACGGCGCGACCGTGACGGCCATTGTCGAAGAGCGCGTCAACCGCTTCCTGCAGCATGCGCTTTTCGTTGTGGATAATCACGTCCGGCGTCTTCAGCTGAAGCAGGTTCTTCAGGCGGTTGTTACGGTTGATGACGCGGCGGTACAGGTCGTTCAGGTCGGAGGTGGCGAAGCGGCCCCCTTCGAGCGGGACGAGCGGGCGCAGGTCCGGCGGAATGACCGGCAGCACGTCCAGCACCATCCACTCGGGGCGGGTGTCGGACTCCAGGAAGCCCTGGATGACCTTCAGGCGCTTGGCCAGCTTCTTCTTGATCTGCTTGGAGCGGGTGCTGTGCATCTGCTCGTGCAGCTCGTCAATCTCAGCCGTGAGGTTCAGGCTCTGCAGCACGTCGCGCAGGGCTTCCGCCCCCATCTTGGCGACGAAGGCGTCTTCGCCGTATTCGTCCTGAGCCTGGATGTACTCCTGCTCGGTCAGCAGTTGCTTGGTTTCGAGCGGGGTCTTGCCCGGATCGATGACCATGTAGTTCTCATAGTAGATGACGCGCTCGAGATTGCGGGCGGTCATGTCCATGAGCAGGCCCAAACGGGAGGGCATGCTCTTGAGGAACCAGATGTGGCTGACCGGCACGGCCAGTTCGATGTGGCCCATGCGCTCGCGGCGCACGCGGGCGACGGTGACTTCGACGCCGCAGCGGTCGCAGACCACGCCCTTGAACTTGATGCGCTTGTACTTGCCGCAGGCGCATTCGTAGTCGCGCACCGGCCCGAAGATCTTCTGACAGAAGAGGCCGCCGGGCTCCGGCTTGAAGGTGCGGTAGTTGATCGTTTCCGGGTTCTTGACCTCGCCGCGCGACCAGTTGCGAATGGTCTCCGGGCTGGCCACGGAAATAGAAACGGTGTCGAAGGACTGGTCCTTGTCGAGCCCGAGGGCTTCGCGCATTTCGGATGTGTTGGTACTCATTGCTGTGTATCTCCCTCTGCTTAGTTAGCCTGGACGGCGGGTTTGAAGCCCAGAGCGTCCTCTTCACCCAGACGCACGTCCAGGCACAGGCTCTGCATTTCCTTCATCAAAACGTTGAACGACTGCGGCGTTCCCGCCGAGAGCGTGTTGTCGCCCTTGACCAGTTGCTCGTAGATCTTGGTGCGGCCCTGCACGTCGTCGGACTTGACGGTGAGCAGTTCCTGCAGGGTGTAGGCGGCGCCATAGGCTTCCAGCGCCCACACTTCCATTTCCCCGAAGCGCTGGCCACCGTATTGAGCCTTACCCCCGAGCGGCTGCTGGGTGATGAGGCTGTACGGGCCGACCGCACGGGCGTGGATCTTGTCCGCCACAAGGTGGTTGAGCTTGAGCATGTACATGCGGCCAACCACGACCTCCTGGTCGAAGGGATCGCCGGTGCGACCATCGTAGAGCTGGGCCTTGCCGGATTCCGGCAGGCCGGCTTCCTTCAGGTAACCGCGCACGCGGGCTTCCGGGATACCGTCGAAGATCGGAGTGGCTACGTGGATGCCGAGCTTGTCACAGGCCCAGCCGAGGTGGGTCTCAAGAATCTGCCCGACGTTCATACGCGAAGGCACACCCAGCGGATTCAGGCAAATCTGAATCGGGGTACCGTCGGCGAGGTACGGCATGTCTTCCTCGGGAACGATCTTGGCGACAACGCCCTTGTTCCCGTGGCGACCGGCCATCTTGTCACCGACCTGGATCTTGCGCTTGGCGGCGATGTAAACCTTGACGTTCTTGACCACGCCGGCTTCGCCTCCGTCGCCAAGCTCGATGCTCTCGACCTTGCGCTCGCGCTCGTTGTCCAGCTCGTCGAACTTCTTCTGGTAGTTGTCAACGATCTCCATGATCTTGATCCGAACCGGAGACGGATCGATGGAGATGTTGCGCGAAACGGCGGCCAGGCGGCGCAGCAGGGTCTTGGTGATCTTGCGGTTGGCCGGGATGATGACCTCGTTGGTCTCGCCGTTGATGACGTCCAGCGGAATTTTTTCCCCGAGCAGGATGTTCGAGAGAGCCTCGGTCAGGTCTTCGCGGAGCTTGTCGGCCTGAGTGCGGAATTCCTCGTTGATCTTCTTCTGCTGGCGGCGGCGGTCGGAGGGAGAGAGCTTCTCCTTTTCGCGATCCACACGGCTGGAAACCTTCACGTCCATGACGATACCGGCGCAGCCGGAGGGCACGACGAGCGAGGTGTCCTTCACGTCGGCAGCCTTTTCACCGAAGATGGCACGCAGGAGCTTTTCTTCCGGGGCCAGTTCGGTTTCAGACTTCGGCGTGATCTTGCCGACGAGGATGTCGCCCGGCTTGACCTCGGCACCGACGCGGATGACACCGTCACGGTTGAGGTTCTTGAGGGCCTCGTCACCGACATTCGGGATGTCACGGGTGATTTCTTCCGGCCCGAGCTTGGTGTCGCGGGCGGTCACTTCGAACTCTTCGATGTGGATCGAAGTGAAGACGTCCTCGTGGATGAGCTTTTCGCTGATCAGGATAGCGTCTTCGAAGTTGTAACCGTTCCACGGCATGAAGGCTACGAGCGCGTTGCGGCCAATGGCGAGGTCGCCCTGGTCGGTGGAAGCGCCGTCGGCCAGCACTTCGCCCTTCTTGACCTTCTGGCCCTTCTTGACGATGGGCTTCTGGTTAAAGCAAGTGGCGGCGTTCGAGCGGAGGAACTTGCGCAGTTCGTAAAGGTAGATGCCCTTCTTGGGATCGGACTTGGTCGGCAGGCGCGAAGGCAGGCTGCCGTCTTCGGTCACGATGATGCGCTTGGCGTCGGCGGTGGCGACTACCCCGTCGATATCGCTCAGGATAACGGTGCGGGAGTCGGCGGCTACACGGGCCTCGATACCGGTGCCCACGAAGGGGGCTTCGGTCTGGAGGAGCGGAGCACCCTGGCGTTGCATGTTCGAGCCCATGAGCGCGCGGTTGGCGTCGTCGTGCTCCAGGAACGGGATCAGGCCGGCAGCCACGGAAACGAGCTGCTTGGGCGACACGTCCATGTAGTCAACGTCGCTCGGCTCGGCTTCGTACACTTCGTCGAGGCGGCGAACGGTGACGCGACCGGTCAGCTTGCTGGTCTTCTCGTCGATGATGGAGTTGGCCTGCGCGATGACGTGGTTTTCCTCCTGATCGGCGGTCAGGTAAACAACGTCCTGGCTGACCTTGCCATCTTCGACGGTACGGTACGGCGTCTCAATGAAGCCGAACTCGTTGATCCGCGCGTAGGTGGAAAGCGAGTTGATCAGACCGATGTTCGGGCCTTCCGGCGTTTCAATCGGGCAAATCCGGCCGTAGTGCGAGGTGTGAACGTCGCGGACTTCGAAGCCGGCGCGTTCACGGTTCAAACCGCCGGGTCCGAGGGCGGAAAGACGGCGCTTGTGGGTCAGCTCGGCCAGCGGATTGATCTGGTCCATGAACTGGGAGAGCTGGCTGCGGGCAAAGAAGTCGCGGATAACCGTGGAGAGCGCCTTCGGGTTGATCAGCTTCTGCGGCGTGATCGAGTCAACGCTCTGATCGTACAGGGTCATGCGCTCTTTAACAAGACGCTCGGTGCGGGCCAGGCCGATGCGGCACTGGTTGGCCAGCAACTCGCCGACCGTACGCACACGGCGCGAACCAAGGTGGTCGATGTCGTCGATGATGCCGTCGCCCTGCTTGAGGCGGCAAAGGTAGCGGGTGGCTTCCGTGATGTCCTCGACGTTGATCGTGCGCTCTTCCAGATCGGTGCTCAGGTGGAGCTTCTGGTTGATCTTGTAGCGACCGACGCGGCCGAGGTCGTAGCGCTTCGGGTCCTGGAACAGGCGCTTCAGGAGGGCCTTGGCGTTGGCCACCGTCGGCGGCTCGCCGGGGCGGAGGCGCTTGTAAATGTCGCGAAGGGCTTCCTCCTCGTTGCGGGTCGGGTCCTTCTTGAGCGAGCGGATGATGGCACCGTCGTCAACCGTCGTGTCGATGACCTTGACCTCGTTCAGCCCGGCCTTTTCGAAGGCGCGGATGATGGTCTTGGTCAGCGGCTCGAAGGAGCGCGCCAACACGACGCCACGCTCGGCGTCCACGATGTCCTCGACGAGCACCAGGCGGGAGACGTCCTCCATCTTGAGCGCCTTCTTGATGTCGAGGTCTTCGAGGGTGTAGAAAAGGTTGAGGATGTCGAAGTCCGTGCTGTAGCCCATCGCGCGCAGGAGCGTCGTGATGAGGAACTTGCGGCGGCGACGGCGGCGGTCCAGGTAAACGTAGAGCAGGTCGTTCTGGTCGAACTGCACTTCGAGCCAGGTGCCGCGGTCGGGGATGATGCGGAAGGAGTGCAGCATCTTGCCCGAAGTGTGGGCGGCCTCCTCGAAGCAGATGCCCGGCGAACGGTGCAACTGGGAGACGATGACGCGCTCGGCGCCGTTGATGATGAACGAGCCGCGCTCGGTCACCATGGGCAGCTCACCCATGTAAATTTCTTCGTCTTTGATGACATCCTCTTCGCGCAGGCGCAGCTTCACGTAGAGCGAGACCGAATAGGTCACCCCTTCGCGGATGGCCTGCATCTCCGTCATCTTGGAGGGCACGGCGTTGTAGGAAACATACTCCAGCGCGCAACGCTCGTCATAGCTCTGGATCGGGAAGACTTCGCGAAAGACGGCTTCGAGGCCGATGGGCTTGCGTTGGCTGGCAGGCGTGTCCAGTTGGAGAAATTCCTGGAACGAAACGATCTGGTTTTCGATCAGATTGGGAGGGCTGATAACCTCCTTGAGTTTGCCGAAGTTTTTACGGTCAATCATGGTTCTGCCTGGATGCTTGTTGTGTGTCGGTGACGTGCTCATCGCCGCCGGGACTACCCTGCCCTTTCACGCCTGGACAGCCTCGGGGAAGATCAGCGTTTAATGGGATGTTGTAAAAACGCAGAGAGCGGACCCGCCACTGGCGGGCCCGCTTTTCCACGGATTAAAAAGCTTGGCTAGCAATTTCGTTATCTTCGATAAACGGAATTTACTTAACTTCGACTTCGGCGCCGGCGTCCTTGAGCTTCTTTTCAAGATCAGCAGCCTCTTCCTTGGAGACGCCTTCCTTGATCGGCTTGGGAGCACCTTCGACCAGTTCCTTGGCTTCCTTGAGGCCCAGGCCGGTGATGCCGCGGACTTCCTTAATGACGGCGATCTTGTTGCCGCCGGCAGCCTTCAGAATAACGTCGAATTCGGTCTTTTCCTCGGCGGGAGCAGCCGCTTCAGCGGCCACGGGGCCAGCAGCAACGGCAACCGGAGCAGCGGCGCTGACGCCCCACTTTTCTTCCAGGTCCTTGACGAGGCCGGCGATTTCGAGAACGGACTGGCCCGAGAGCCATTCGATGACTTGATCCTTGGTGATGTCGCTCATGATGTTTCCTTGAATGACAGGTGATTTTTTAAGAGGCGCGCCTCCCTGCTCTGTTCTTTGGATACTCTTGTATCTTTTATTGGGTTTGTTTTCCGGAATGGAAAGGTTTGGCTTAAGCTTCGCCTCCTTCGGCGCGGACCTTGGCCTGCAGGACATTGACAAAGTCCTGCGGACCGGCAATCAGCACGCGCACCATCTGAGTACCGGGCTGCGTGAACAGGCCGAGCAGCTGGCTGCGGAGGGCTTCCAGGCTCGGGAGCTTGGAAAGGGCTTCGACGTCGTCGCGGGTGAGGGCCTTGTCCCCGAGGATACCAGTCTTGATATCGACCTTCTCCTTGTCCTTGAAGAACTTGAAGAGGACCTTGGCGACCTCGGAGGGGTTCGGCCCGCCAACCACGATCGCGGTCTGGCCGTTGAGGACGGACTCGTCCACCGGCAGTTCGCGGGCACGGGAAGCGACCTTGAAGATGTTGTTTTTGACGACGTGGAACTCGGCGTCCTTGGCAGCCAGGAGGCCGCGAAGCTGGGCCGTGTCTTCCACGTTCAGTCGGCTGAAGTCCGTCAGGAAGACGTACTCCGACTTGTCGAGGTGAGTGTTCACCTCATCGACGAGAAACTGTTTTTCGGGTCTCATGGCGCTTAGTTGAGGCTGAGGGTTTTCGTGTCGATCTTGACGCCGGGGCTCATGGTCGAGCTGATGGTGATGCTCTTGATGAACGCGCCGCCCTTGAACGACTCCGGACGGGCCTTGGCGATGCAGTCGAGCGCCGTGGTGGCGTTTTCGAGCAGCTGCTGGGCGCTGAAGGAGCGCTTGCCAACGACAACGGCGAGGTTGGCGGTCTTGTCCATCTTGTACTCGACGCGACCGGCCTTGACTTCCTGAATGCCAGTGGCGATGTCGTCGGTCACGGTGCCGGACTTCGGGTTCGGCATGAGGCCGCGCGGGCCGAGCACACGAGCGATTTTGCGCACTTCCTTCATGGCAGAAGGAGTGGCCAGGGCGACGTCGAAGTCCATCCAGCCTTCACTGACCTTGGCGATCAGGTCGTCCATACCGGCGTATTCGGCACCGGCGTCGAGAGCGGCCTGGGCGTTTTCGGTGAAGACGGCGACGGTCACCTTCTTACCGCTGCCATTGGGCAGGGAAACGGTGCCGCGGACCATCTGGTCGGACTGCTTCGGGTTGACGGCGAGGCGGGCGTAAATTTCCACGGTCTCGTCGAACTTGGCGGCGGGCATTTTCTGCAGGAGCTCAATGGCATCCTGAAGACCATGCGCGGCCTTGAGATTTCCGGCACTCTGCGCGGATTGCATGCGTTTGCTGACTTTGCTCATCATGTCCTCCTTACAGGTTAGTCAATGACTTCGATCCCCATCGAGCGGGCGGTCCCCTCGATCATGCGCGCGGCATGGGCGGGGTCGGTCGCGTTGAGGTCGGCCTTTTTGATTTCGACGATCTCCAGGATCTGCTTGCGGGTCACCTTGCCAACTTTTTCCTTGTTGGGGGTGCCGGAGGCCTTGGCGATGCCGGCGGCCTTCTTCAGCAGGACGGGAGCGGGCGGGCTCTTCGTGATGAAGGTAAAAGACCGGTCCGCGTAAACGGTGATGACGACCGGCAGGATCATGCCGGCTTCGCCCTTGGTCTTGGCGTTGAATTCCTTACAGAAGGCCATGATGTTGACCCCTGCCGAGCCGAGGGCCGGACCAACCGGCGGCGCCGGGTTGGCCGCACCAGCGGGCAGCTGTAAGCGTACGGTTCCTACTACTTTTTTAGCCATGGTATGTATGCGGTGTTAGCGAGCCGTCTTGATTTAAGACTCTTCCGCTCGTTCGACTTGCCAGTATTCCAGATCGACCGGGGTGAACCGGCCAAAGATGGAAACGGAAACTTTGAGGCGGCCGCGCTCCGGATCGACTTCGTCGATCTTGCCGATGAGGTTGAGGAACGGACCGTCGGTGATTTTGACCTCTTCGCCCACTTCGTAAACGACCTTGGGCTTCTCGACCCCTTCGGCCGCCTTGACCTGGTCGAGGATGGTGTTGACCTCGCTCTGCTTGAGCGGCGTGGGGCGGTCGTCTTCGCCGCCGAGGAACCCGATTACCCCCTGGATGCTCTTGACGAAGTACCAGGGCTTGTGCAGCAGCTTGCCGTACTCGTCGTACATGCGCATGCGGATGTACAGGTAGCCGGGATACAGCTTGCGGGTCTTCTGGCTCTTCTTGCCGTTCTTGACCTCGGTGACAACCTCGGTCGGCATGAGAACCTCCTCAATGTAATCCCCCATTTCCTCGACTTCGATGAACTTGTCGAGGTAGCGCTTAACCTTTCCCTCCATGTTGGAGAGGGTGTGAACGGCGTACCAGTGCAAACCGGCAAGTGAATGGGTGCTGGTCATGGGCGTCTAGGGGGTAAAGGTGCGGGGCTTAGCTGTTGCCGCGGACGAGGTCGCTGAAGAAGGCGACAAAGTTGAAGTTCGCGAAGTCAACCACGGCGATGTACACGCCAAGGAGGCAGACGGCGATGATGACAACGGCGGTCATCTCCTTCAATTCCTTGAAATTGGGCCAAACAGCCTTCTTAAAGACCTCGATACGGGTCTCCTGGAAAAAGAGGCGGATTTTGTTAAAAGGATTGGCCATTAGAGTGATGGGAAGTTTGAAGGTTTGAAAGTTTGAAAGTTCCGGGACGCCGTTGTCTCTGCCGTGATGACACCAGACCCTTCGGCCCGAAACTCTTAAACATTCAAACGTGTCTTTGCGTAAGTGGCAGGGCGGGAGGGATTCGAACCCCCAACTTGCGGTTTTGGAGACCGCTGCTCTACCAATTGAACTACCGCCCTACGCAAAAAGTTGCCTGTCTTTCTGTTAATGAAGAAGCCGGGAACCCTTTTCCAAGGGCCCCCGGCGAAAAAGCTCAGACGCGGGTGCGCCCTTACTGCACAATCTTGGTCACGCGACCGGCACCGATGGTGCGGCCACCTTCGCGGATGGCGAAGCGCTTGCCTTCTTCCATCGCGACGGCCTTCTGCAGCTCGAGGTTGATGGTAAGGTTGTCGCCCGGCATGACCATTTCGACGCCCTCGGGGAGGGAGACGACGCCGGTCACGTCGGCGGTACCGAAGAAGAACTGCGGACGGTAATTGGTGAAGAACGGCGTGTGGCGGCCACCTTCGTCCTTGGTCAGGACGTAGATTTCAGCCTGGGCCTTGGCGTGCGGCTTGATCGTGTTCGGCTTGGCGATGACCTGGCCGCGCTGGATCTTGTCCTTTTCGATGCCACGCAGGAGAAGGCCGACGTTGTCACCGGCCTGGCCCTGGTCGAGCAGCTTGCGGAACATTTCCACACCCGTGACGGTGGTCTTCTGGGTGTCGGCGAGACCGACGATCTCGACTTCTTCACCAACCTTGACCACGCCGCGTTCGATACGGCCGGTGGCCACGGTACCGCGACCGGTGATGGAGAAGACGTCTTCGACGGACATGAGGAAAGGCTTGTCGATGTCGCGCTCGGGCTCGGCGATGTCCTTGTCGATGGCATCCATGAGCTTGCCGATGGCTTCGGCACCGCCGGGCTTGCCTTCGAGGGCGGCGGTGGCGGAACCACGAACGATGGTGATGTTGTCACCGTCGTAGTCGTACTTGGAAAGCAGATCGCGGATTTCCATTTCGACGAGCTCGAGGAGCTCTTCGTCGTCGAGGAGGTCAACCTTGTTGAGCCACACAACGATGTTCGGCACGTTCACCTGACGGGCGAGCAGGATGTGCTCACGGGTCTGCGGCATGGGGCCGTCGGCGGCGGAAACCACGAGGATAGCGCCGTCCATCTGGGCAGCACCGGTGATCATGTTCTTGACGAAGTCGGCGTGGCCGGGGCAGTCAACGTGAGCATAGTGACGGTTGTCCGTCTGGTACTCGACGTGAGCGACAGCGATGGTCACGGTCTTGGTTTCGTCACGAACCGTACCCCCCTTGGCGATTTCGGAGTAGGGCTTGTACTCAGCCAGGCCCTTGTCGGCCTGGACCTTGAGGATCGCAGCCGTCGTGGTGGTTTTACCGTGGTCAATGTGACCGATGGTGCCCACGTTGACGTGGGGTTTCGTACGTTCGAAGGTTTCTTTAGCCATGTTGATGTTGAGTGTTTGAAGAGAAGCTGGAGCCCCAGAGCGGATTCGAACCGCCGACCTCGTCCTTACCAAGGACGCGCTCTGCCGACTGAGCTACCGGGGCCCGCAAAGAGGGACAAAAATGAAGGGCACGACATTGGGCACCTAAAAATCTACAGTCAACACTTTTAGTGATGCTTTTTTCGTTTTTTTGTCCGGAGCGGAAAAGAAAGAACCTTGATCAGATTTTTTCCGGACGCAAGGCCGGAAAGAGAATGGTATCGCGGATATTAGCGGCACCCGTCAACAGGATAATCAAACGATCTATGCCGACGCCCATACCGCCCGCCGGGGGCATGCCGTGCTCCAGTGCCACGAGGAAATCTTCGTCGAGGTTTTGCTTCTCCTCGCCGACCTGGGCCTCCAGCATGGCGCGCTGGAGGATGGGGTCGTTCTGCTCGGAATAGGCCGGGGCGATTTCCTGCCCGTTGATGGCCAGCTCGAAGATGTCCAGCGTGCCGTCGCCGCTCTCGTTGAGCTTGGCCAGCGGGATCAGCTCCTTGGGGATGCGGGTGACGAAAGTCGGCTGAATGAGCTTGGGCTCGACCATTTTTTCGTAAACGTCCTGAGTGATCTCGTAGTCGGCCAACTCGGGGTTGACCTCGATACCGAACTTCCGCGTCGCGGCCAGCTTGTCCTCCCGCGAGCGGGTGAACCAGTCGGCGTCGCCGGTGGCCTCCTTAACGAGGGTCGCGTACTCAACTTCGCGCCAGTTACCGGAAAGGTCGATCATGGTGTCGTCGTCGGCGCGCTTGATCTGGTAGGTGCCCAGGACGTTTTCGCAAATGTGGTGCAACATGCCACGGATCAGGTCCATCATGCCGCGGTGGTCCGAATAGGCCTGGTAAACCTCCAGCATGGTGAATTCCGGGTTGTGGCGGCGGGAAAGCCCCTCGTTACGGAAAACACGTCCCAGTTCGAACACCCGGTCGAAACCGCCCACGAGCAGGCGCTTGAGGTGGAGTTCGAGCGCGATCCGCAGGTAAAAGTCGCAGTCCAGCGCGTTGAAGTGCGTGATGAAGGGCCGGGCAGCGGCCCCGCCGGCCACACCGTGCAGGCTCGGCGTCTCGACTTCGAGAAAGTCCTTCTTCCACAGGTAATTGCGGATTTCCTGAATAATCCGGCTGCGGGTGATGAAGCGTTCGCGCGACTCCTGATTGGTAATCAGGTCGAGGTAGCGCTGACGGTAAATCTGCTCGCTGTCGGTGAGGCCGTGGAACTTCTCCGGGAGCGGGCGCAGGGCCTTGGAAACGAGCTTGTAGTCCTGTACCCGGACGGTGACTTCGCCCGTCTTGGTGCGGAAGAGCGGCCCGCGGACCCCGATGATGTCGCCCAGGTCGAGCTTCTTGAACTCTTCATTATAGAGGCCCTCCGGCAGCGCGTCGCGCTGGACGTAGAGCTGGATCAACCCGTCGCGGTCGAGGATCTTGACAAAGCTGGCCTTGCCCATGAGGCGGAAGGTGACGATGCGCCCGGCCACGGAGACCTCGGGGCCGTCCGGCGCGTGCGCGTCTTCGGAGTCGGCGGGCGGGAGCGTTTTCTCGAAATCCTCGTAGGCCACCAGCGCAGTCTTGGAGGTATGCGTCTGGTCCCAGTTGGCGCGGAAGGGATCGGTGCCCCGCTCCCGCATGTCCGCCAGCTTCTTGCGGCGCACGGCAATCAGGTCGCTCGTGTTGTCTGTCTGTGCTTCGCTCATGGGAAAAAGCGATGAGACTGCGCCTCCCGGCGGCATTTGGCAAATCGTTTTTCACGCGAACCGGCACCGGAAGGCGACTGCCGGACCGTTTTGAGCGTAACCCGTGAAGAAAATTCCGCGTCTTAACGATTGGCAAGTCAGGCTCACGTGATAAATCAGAAGCTATGACGTTCGAATCCGCCCCGGCCTGGATCATGCCGGACCTGACCGCGACCCCCAGCCTGCGAATCGGCTTTCTGGCACTGTGCGCGCTTTTCATCCTGCTGAGCATCCTCGACGGCCGCCGCGAAGGCCTTGGCCGAAAAAGCTTCGGCGTCATCGCGCTGATCGGCGGCATCTGCGTGGGCTACTTCGGGGCCGACTTCTGGGGCGCGCTCGCGGGGAAGTTCCTCCCCTACCCGCCAGCCGTGCTCCGGCTTTTCGGCGGAATCGGCGGTTTCCTGCTTTTCAGCGTGGGCTTCAGCCTGATCGGGATGTTTGTTTTTCGCCCCACCCGCAAGGTCGATGACCCCGAGCTCAAGCGCATGGTCGGCACCGGCGGCGCACTTGCCGGTTTCGTGCTGGGCGTGCTCAGCGTCCTGCTGATGCTCGTCATGGTCCGCGTCGTGGGGCAGTTCGGGGAGAGCTTCATCCGCGGCTACGGGCCAGTGCTGGAGGCCAACTCCCAGCGTGAAGACTCCGAGGAAGTCCCCGCCGAAGCCCAGCTCGCGCTGAACTCCCTCGGCTGGATCGCCCGCCTGAACGCCTCACTGGAAGGCCTGCCCGGTGAAGATCTCATCGCGCGTATCGATCCGATACCGGACAAGACTTATCGCGTCACAGACAAGGTGGTCCGCGTCATGAGCGACCCGGTGGCGCTGGACATTCTCGCCCGACAGCCGCAGACCCGCCGCCTGCTGGACGACCCCCAGGTGCAGGAACTTATCGCCGATGAAGAAATCGCCGCCCTGGCCCAACAGCGTGACCTTCAGGGCCTCATGAGCCACCCCAAGGTCGTTGCCCTCGCCCACGACGGCCAGTTTACCGCGCTGCTGGAAGAGTATGAGCTGGAAGCCGAACTGGACAAGGCACTCAACGCCCCGGCTCAAGCTCCAACCCCCTTCCCTGTCCCCAACCAACCGGAGCAGAACGACACGCCTCAAGTCATCATCATCGAGCCAGTCGAAGGCTCGTAATCGCGCAACGCAGGAAGCACATTTTCCGCTCGCGCGGCGCGGCTAGCTGCGCGAAACCTGCCGTATATTAAATAAAGAGACGCACACGGAGGCACAAAGGCACGGAGAGCAAGATTTCCTGACCCGGTTGAACAATCCGTGTCCATCGGTGCCCTCTGTGGTTTAATAAAGCTGGCAGTGTGACTCCGCTCAGGGGGCCGAATACGGCCAAGGGGTCAGGTTCCGGATGTAGCGGCCCGCGTCGAAACCGGAAAAGTACAGCTCCGTCCAGGGGTGGATGATGCACTCGCCTGAATCGTCTTCGGTCAGGCTGGTTTCAGCCGCGTAGGTCGAGTAAGCCACCCCGTCCACCAGCACATGATACCAGGGCTGGTTGCGTTCCGGCTGAGTCTGGTTCTGCTCGTACCACTGCTCGGAGGCACGGCACTTTTCGTCGAAAGCCACAATCACCCCCCGGTAGCCATAGCGGGCATGGCGAATCACCTGGCCGATAAGGAAACGCGGCTGCCGCCTGGTAAAAGCTTCTCTGGGTGCGATCATGGTCGGGCGAAAGACCTACCGGCGAACCAGCAGCCGGACAACGAAAAAAGCGAACGGCGCCACTTGGCCTGCAGGCGGTCCATGCCGGGGTCTGTTCAGATAAACGAAAACGGGCTGCGAAGCCACGTGAATGGTGCGATATGATTCCGGCGGAAAGGAACTCAGACGTATCCGCCCTCAATGGCTGCGGCAATCCTCGCAGACGCCGTAAAGCTCCAGCACGTGGCTGACATTCTCGTAGCCGAGATTTTTCGCGAGGGCTTCGAGTTTTTCGGCCTCGCAGAAGTCGAGCTTCTCCGCCCGGTGGCATTTGCGGCAGATGATGTGATGGTGGTGGTGGTTTTCAGCCACCAGTTCGTAAAGGGCTTTGCCGCCGGCTTCGAGGTTGAAACGCTGCACGATCCCGGCCTTCTCAAAGGCTTCCAGGCTGCGGTAGATCGTAACCAGGTCGGCCTTGTCCGAACCGACCAACTGGTGAAGCTGCTCCGCCGAAAGCGGTCTGGACTGCTCGACCAGCACCGCCAGCATGGCCTTGCGCGGCTCGGTGATCCGGTAATGCTCGCGTCTCAGGACATCGATGGCGTCGTCAATCCGGGGCTTTTCGTGTGCATGTGTCATACGATAGAAACGTTACCCCGTAATATGAAGCCATCCCCCCGGCTTGGCAAGGATCGGTCGTCTTTATTTGAGACGCGCCCCGGAGGGGGCCGGAAAACGAATCCTCAGGCCTTCGGGTGGATCATGTCTTTGGGGTCGAGGGCTTTGTCGATCTCGGCCTCGTCCATGAGCCCTTCTTCGAGCAGGACTTCCTTCAGGGTCTTGTTTTCGTTGTGGGCTTTTTTGGCCACGCGGGCCGCGTTGTCGTAGCCGATGTAGGGATTCAACGCCGTGACCAGCATGAGCGAACGCTCGACCAGTTCGCGACAGCGCTCCTTGTTGACCTGGATGCCCGCCACGCAGCGGTCGGCAAAGGTGTTCGCGCCGTTGGCGAGGACTTCCACCGAGTCGTGCAGGGCGTAGGCAATGGTCGGAATGGTCACGTTCAGCTCGAAGTGGCCGTCGCGCCCGCAGACCGCCACCAGATTGCTCATCGCAATCACGTAGTTGCTGAGCTGCACGATCATCTCGCTCATGACGGGGTTGACCTTGCCGGGCATGATGGAGGAGCCCGGCTGCGTCGGCGGCAGGCTCAGCTCACCCAGGCCGGAACGCGGCCCGGAGCCCAGCAGGCGGATGTCGTTGGCGATCTTGGTCAGGCTGGCGGCGATGGTCGCCAGCAGCCCGGCGACTTCCACGCAGTCGTCGCGCCCGCCCTGGGCCTCGAAGTGGTTATCGGCCTCGCGGAAGCCGATCCCGGTCTTTTCCCGCAGGACCTCGCAGACCATCCCCGGAAAGTCCGGGTGGCAGTTGATGCCCGTGCCCACAGCGGTTCCGCCAATGGCCAGCTCCTCCAGCCGGTCGATGGCGTCCTCGGCGCGGACAACGGCCTTCTGCATCTGGGCGGCATAGCCGGAAAACTCCTGCCCCAGCGACAACGGGGTCGCGTCCATCAGGTGAGTGCGGCCGATTTTGATAATGTCCTTAAAATCCTCGGCTTTGCCGTCGAGTTCCTCAAAGAGGTGGCGGAGCGCGGGCACGAGCTTTTCCTTGATCGCCACGGCGAGGCTGACGTGGAGCACCGTCGGGACGATGTCGTTGGAGGATTGCCCCATGTTCACGTCGTCGTTGGGGTGGACCGGTTTTTTCGAGCCAATCGGATTCCCGACATACTGGCAGACGCGGTTCGAGACGACTTCGTTCAGGTTCATGTTCGAGGAGGTGCCGCTGCCGGTCTGGAAAATATCCACCGGGAAATGCTCCGACAGCTTCCCGTCGATCACCTCCTGGCAAGCGCGCTTGATCAGCTCGGCCTTTTCCATCGACAGCCGCCGCAGCTTTTCGTTGGCGTCGGCGCAGGCCCACTTGACCAGCCCCAGTCCACGGATAAACCCCTCGGGCATCCGGTGGCCGCTAACCGGGAAGTTCAGCACCGCGCGCTGCGTTGAAGCACCGTAGAGGGCCTCGTCCGGCACCTCCATCTCACCCATGGAGTCTTTTTCGAGTCGCATAAGTAACGTCCATCCTACGCCCACGACCTGCCCTGCGCAACTCAAACCGCGCAATGAATGGCTTGGGAATTTGACCACCCACAGCGAAAGCATGCTACACAAATTTCTCCCTTAAAAATGAGAGATTTACCCTAAACAGCCTTGCTACGATGCGGGAAATCATCCATTGATGGATGGTAAAGAGCATGGACGCGTCCCTTTTGCCAAGCACGCCGCAGATTATCAAAAACATCGAAGAGGAACTGCGCCTCAACCAGGAAGTCTCCCAACTGAAAACCTCCGTGCGGGAGATGAAAACGCGTCTCCAGCAGCTCGAATCGTCGTTCACGCTGACCGAGCGCGTCGGCTTCGTCACGGAAGCCTCCGAAAACAAACGCCGAGAAATAAGCGCCCTGGCCACCGCCATTAACGGCCAGATCAGCGTCATCAAGGACCGGGCCGAACGCTGGAAAACGCTCTGCGCCGAGACGGAGCGCCTGCTCGAACGCTTCCTCAGCGAAAGCGACCAGGAATACCGCACCGGCGTGCGCGTGAAGGTCTTTTACCGCGACCTGCGCAAAAGCCTGGGCGACTTCCAGCAGGCGATCCTGGACTTCCTCAAAGGGCTCGGCCAGGCCCGTGCCGCCATGTGCGCGCAGTACGACGCCCAGAACCGAGCCTTTCACGCCAACGCCCACGAGCGCTTCGACGAGGCCGCCGCCAGCGGCCAGCGCGTGGACCGGGCCATCCGCCACTTCAACGACCTCGCCGACGGGCACACCGACGAGACCCGCCAGACCTATCTCAGCCACATCAGCCTGCCCCGGTTGACCATCCTTCACGCCCGCCAAAGCGTGCACACGATCCGCGAGCAGGACATCGCCACCGCCCACAGTCATATCGACGGGGCCATCGACCGGCTGGAGAAGTTTTTACAAACCGACCTCCCCGCGCTCGCCGAGCAGATTCGCGCCGCCGACAGCGAACACGACGAGACCACGACCCGCTACGTGGAGCAGTACTGGGAGCATCTGCGCCACCAGATCTGGCAGGAACTGCAGCGCGGCTCCACCCCCTCGCAACACGCCCGCTCCCGTCTGCGCCTGCGCCGACAACCCGACTCCGGCGACTCCCACCCCACCAGCCCCGCCCTCCAGAACGTGTAGGGTACGGGCAGTCAAGCCGACCTCCCATTTTCCGGGAAGTCCAAATGCTTTTCATCCCCCAACCTCTGCGCCTTGGCGTCTCTGCGGCGAATTCATCTCTTCATCTCCAAGGCGCAACAAAACGAGCAGAGGCAGGCCCTACCGCAAAATTTCGGTAAACCCGTCCTTGTAGGTCGGATAGGCGGGCTTCCAGCCAAGCTCGCGCTCGATCAGTCCGGCGTCGATGCGGCGGTCGGGCATCCGTCCGGCTTCCGAACGCCGTCCGCTGTCACGCGAACGGGCCTGATCCGGCGCGAAGACCGGCTCGGGTTGCCCGCACTGTTGAGCCAGCCAGCCGATGATCTCGCCCCGGGGAGCCGGGTGGCCGTCGGTCACGTTGTAAATCCGGTTCGCCACCTGGGCCGGAGCCTCGAACGCGGCGAAAACAGCCCGCGCGATGTCGTCGCGATGGATGAGGTTGAGCCAGGTTTCGCCCGAGCCGGGGAACTCGGTCTTACCGGCCTTGAGCATGTCCACAAAGTAGTGGCGATTCGGGCCGTAGATCCCCCCCAGGCGCAACGCGAACCAGCGGCTGAGGCCGGGCGCGCCCTTGAGCAGGTCTTCGGACTCCAGCAGGAGCGAGCCGGTCTCGGAAGCGTTTTCGGTTGGGGCGGTCTCGTCCACCCACTCGCCGTCGGCCTGCGGATAAACGCTCGTCGCGCTGGTGTAAACGTAGGTGCCGATGTGGCCCGTGGCGGCCCACTTGAGGATCGAGCGCTGGCCGTCGATGTACGACTTGCGGTAGCCGTCGATCCCGCCGCCGGCCGAGCTGACGCAGTTCAGGACGAAGTCCTGGTCCCGGTCAAATTTGTCGTGCCATGCGTCGCTGTCGAGATCGGCCACTTCGACTTGCGTCAGGCCGAGGGCGCGCAGGGCCTGCGCCTTCTCCGGGTTGCGGGTCAGGGCGCGGACCTGCCAGCCCTTGGCCAGCGCCTGCCGGGCGATTTCCGAGCCGACATAGCCGCAGCCGAAGATAACGAGTGTGGGTTGGTGAGGGAGAGGTTTTGAAGACATGGGGATACTGGGATTCCGGGTCTGGTGAGAGAAGATACTACCCCTTTAAAGCATCTGCCGCCGATGGCAAGCCGCGTTCAGCTTTCGTCGGAATCCTTCATCCGCTTGGCTGGGCGGCGGAACTTCGGCTTGGGGCGGGCGACAGCGGAGTCGTCACCCGAAGCGGTATCTTCCCCTTCAGCCTCGGCCCGCAATTCGGCAACCTCAGCCGCCGGTTCCCCGGTGTAGGCGGCGTCCTCGTCCGCGACCGGTTCCTCGTCTTCGAGGATCTCCTGCACCTCCATGGTGGAGGGAGCAATCCGGGCCTTGCGGAAGGCGGGCTTCATCACGATACGGGCGGCCTTGCGACCGGCTCCCTGATAGAACCCGTACGCGATCAGCACGACCGTCACCAGGTCCACCATGTTCAGCAGGAACGGATAAAGCGAACTGCTCGGCAGGAAGCGCGAGAGCAGATTCAGGAACGGGTAGAGGAACCACCCGCAGGCGATGACCAGCACGATCACCGTCACGCCCCGCCGGAGGTTTTCCGGCACGTCATCCTCCGGCAGCGAACCGAGGGTGAAAAACAGCATCACGATCAGGCTGGCCGAACACGTGAACGACCCCAACGCGAACACGAGTTGGAGCCCCTGCGACACGCTGGCGAGGTTCGACAGCGCGATAAAGAAGAAGACCCCGGCAGCCATGCCGAACATCACCACGTACACCGGCAAGTCCTTTTTCGCCACATGGATCAGGCGCGAGAGCATGACAAAAAGGAACGGTGCCAGGAAGGTCCAGCAGGCCCCGCGCACGACCAGGTTATAGGTGTCGGAGTGCCCCGAGAGGAACTCAGCGAAGCTGGACTTGGCGACGAAAAAGCTCCCCGCCAACACGAACAAAAAGATCCCGAAGCCCACCATCTCCCCGAAGTGGACCTGCGCCCGCCGCCGGAATGCCTGCGCGAGGAAAAACACCCCCAACAGGCCGAAGAGCACGAGATCGACCAGAAACGACTGGTACGTCAGCTTGTCGAAGGGCGTGATCGTCAACGGCTCGGACGACGCCTCGACCACCGCCGTGGCGGTGGACTCCGTCGCCTGACCGGAAAGCACCGGCGTCCAATCGTCCACCTCCGTGCTCACCGGGGGGAGTTTATCTACTAAAACCGCTTTTTCTGCCATAAACCGAAGGGGTTAATGCCCCACTCAAACGGCCAGAACCCCCGATATCCAGCGCGAATTCCGCTTTTACCGGATGTTACAGGCGCATTTAGGGGACAGACCTCATCCCTTGGCCGGCCATCCGACCCAAAGCCGTTCGGTGTAGTCAACTCAGGCCTAGCCTAGTGTCGTGTTAGCTAAGTTCTTAACAAATGTTAATGGCCACAAAAAGGCACAAGAAGCACAGAAAACTTCGTGGATACAGAGTTCGCTCTGCGTCTTTGCGCCTCTGCGGTGAAAATATTTTTATCAGGAACTAAGCTAACGGGACACTAGTGTTGTGTCTTCAAATTACGGAGCGAGTCCACGCAGGTTGGTTTTGAGCATGTTTTTCGGCTTTCGAGGCGAGGCAATTCAAGAATTGATTCGCCTTCGGCTCAGGGCTTCGCCCCAAATACTGCGTATTTGTCCATCTGCGCTTCGCTCCGTTCCGAGCCGAGGAAACGAAAAACGGGCCAAAATCCGGCCAAGTGGGCGACGTGAGATAATTTGAAGACACGACCTAACCCAGGCGACCTACTCTTCCGCCACCCGATGCAAGACGAAAAACCACACCTCATCCTTACCGATACACGGCATGGTGGCCAGCGGCAGCTCTTCCGGCAGATTCTGTTTCGAGCTGGTTTCCCGTGTGGAGAAAAGGGGCACGGGAATCGGCGATCCGGCTGCCAGCGGCAACCACTTATCCAGCGTGACGAGGCTGAGCTTTATCTCACCCTGGCCGCGACCACGGCCATCCTCGCGCACCTCAGCCGTAAACCCGACCTGCCGCTCCTCGAACTCCGACGGCTCGCCGGACTCATCCAACGCCGTGGCGTAGGACAAGGTCCACGACTGGTCCAGCGACCAGAGACCCGGCTCCGCCTGCTCCAGTTCCCCGTAGGCAAGGAGCGTGAGACCTTTGCCACCCATGTCGGCCAGGGCTTGCCCGGCCAGACGCGTGTAGGCATCCGGATCCGGCCCGCTATAAAACTCCGGCAGCGAGTACAGGGTCATCATCTTTCCATCCTCAACCGGAACAGTTTCTGCCTTCACGGCGTCCATATCATAGCCCTGAGCCTCCATCCACGGCCAATCCACAATAAAAAAATACGCCCTGAACGTGTCAGCACGCAGCGTGGAGAGGCAAGCGATGAGGGCAACAGCCCACAGCAGGCAACGATGGTTTCTCATGGGTATCACCCCATCGTAGGGCAATCCATCATCCCAGCGCAAGCAAACGCTCCTGCACCCGGGGCTTGTCCGCCGGGTAGGTCACGCCGAACCATTCCCCGCTCGTCGGCAGGACCGTGCAGCGGGCGCGCCCGGCGCGGATGAGGTCGTCCACCACGGTCGGGATGTAGCACTCGGACTTGAGTTCCCCGCCGTGGGCTTGCAGGAATTCGCAAAAATGCTCCTCCAGCACCGCGAAGAGCGCCGGAGTGAAGCCCCAGAAATTCATCGACACCGGCGCGTCGAGCGGGATCTCCACCCGCTCCCCGGCGAGGTTGTTACCGCGCACGTTGCCGTCGTCCTCCTGCCGGATGTCCGTGTGTTCCTCCACCGTTTGCAGGAAAGGGCCGTCGAGTCGGCAGACACCGCGGTTGACGCTCCCGTGGGGCGAGAGGGTGTTTTTCAGCGGGTAACCGACCATGCACAGTTCGCCCGCCTCGGCGGGGTCGAGCGTGCGCAGGTGCGCGAGGATGCGCGCGTAGGCATCGGCCCCGTAATAGTCGTCGGCATTGATCGCGATAAAGGGATCGTTCACCACCGCGCGGGCGGCGCGGATCGCGTGAGCCGTGCCCCAGGGCTTCGTCCGCCCCTCCGGCACGATGTACCCGGCGGGCAGGTCCCCCAACTCCTGAAAGGCGTATTCCACCTCCATCAGCGCGGTGGCCTTCTCCCCCACCCCTTGCCGGAAAGCCTCGGCAAAGTCCCGGCGGATGACGAAGACCGCTTTCCCGAAGCCCGCCGCCGCCGCGTCGCGCAGCGAATAGTCGAGCAGCGTTTCGCCATTGGGCCCCATCGGGTCGAGTTGCTTGAGACCGCCGTAGCGGCTGCCCATTCCGGCGGCGAGGACGAGGAGAGTCGGTTTCATAAAAAAGCGGCAGGGAGCTTCGCGCCCCACCCGCCCGAACGCAACCCGCGAATCACCCCCACGCACAGGTTTTCAAACACAGTTGCTCTATGCTCAGGGGCTGACCGGATTGTTTTTTTAACAGGAAGGCCGGGAAGTGAGAAAGAATACGCTTCCGCGCCCTTGCTTCGCGTTCTTCCCGAACTTCCTGTTAAATCCCTTCCCTTCTCGTCAGTGACCGGAGGCATCACAAGGCCCTTGGGACCGCGCTCAGTTCCACCACCATGTCGTGGAAGGCGCGCTGGGTGCGGGTCATGCTACCGGTGTTGGCCCAGACCAGCACAATGGCCCGGCTGACCGACTGGGGCGAGACGGAGTGAAAGCCCACCCGGCGGTGCTTCATCTGCTCGGCGGCCATTTTCGGGATAAAGGAAAAACCCAGCCCACCCTCGATCAGGGAAACGACCGTCTCCAGCTGCGCGCTCTCGATGGAGACTTTCGGCGTCAGCCCCGAGGATTCGCAGAGGGAAATACTCTGACGCCCGAGGCAGTGCATGTCCTTCATCACGATCATGGGGTACTCGGCCAGATCCTCCAGCTTGATCCGACGGCGCTTGTTCAGCGGATGGCTCTCGGCCAGCGTGAGCAGGAGTTCGTCGTCGAAGAGCGTGCGCGCCTCCAACTCATTCTCCCACGGAAAGGGCCGGCTCATCAACGCAAAGTCGAGCCGCCCGTTACGCAGGCCGGAGACAAGGTCGTTCGTGGTGTCCTCGACCAGCGACAGCTCCATCTGCGGGTACTCGGCCAGGCAGCGCTCCATCAACGCGGGCAAGAGAAAGGGAGCGATGGTCGGGATGGCCCCGAGGTTGATCTTGCCGCAGGCGATGTCATTGTGGGCCTGGGCCTCGTCGCGGATGCACTCGGCCTCCAGCAGGATGCGCCGGGCGCGGGGGAGCATCGTCTCCCCGAAGTGCGTCAGCCGCGCCCCCTTGCGCGTGCGCTGGACCAGCGGCTGGCCCAGTTCGTCCTCCAACTTCATGATCTGCTGGCTGAGCGAGGGCTGCGAAACATAACACGCCTCCGCCGCCCGCGAGAAATTCCCCTGCCGGGCCAGCTCCACGAAGTAGCGTAATTGGTGCATTTCCATAATAGGCCTTAACTATCGCACGCATAGTAAGTATATATTTCCCCAATGAAAGATTTTTCGCTAGAATAACCACGTCCTTCAAATCACCGCCTGTTCAAGGCAACCTCAACCCTTCGATTGATCTATGGCCAACAGACTGACCACCACCGCCGGCAACCCCGTCGCCGACAACCAGAACTCCCTCTCCGCCGGGCCGCGTGGCCCGCTGCTGATGCAGGACTACCAGTTGCTGGAAAAACTCGCGCACCAGAACCGCGAGCGCATCCCCGAGCGCGTCGTCCACGCCAAGGGCTGGGGCGCGCACGGGACGTTCACCGTCACCCACGACATCACGCAGTACACCCGGGCGGAGATTTTTTCCGAAGTCGGTAAAAAGACCGACATGCTGGCGCGCTTTTCCACCGTGGCCGGGGAAATGGGCGCGGCCGACGCCGAACGCGACGTGCGCGGTTTCGCGTTAAAGTTCTACACCGGCGAGGGCAACTGGGACCTCGTCGGCAACAACACGCCCGTCTTCTTCGTGCGCGACGCCTACAAGTTCCCCGACTTCATCCACACCCAGAAGCGCCACCCGCGCACTAACCTGCGCTCAAACACCGCCATGTGGGACTTCTGGTCGCTCTCGCCCGAGAGCCTGCACCAGGTCACCATCCTGATGAGCGACCGCGGCCTGCCCACCGCCCCCATGTATATGAACGGCTACGGCTCACACACCTACAGCTTCTGGAACGACAAGGGCGAACGCTACTGGGTCAAGTTTCACTTCAAGACCCGGCAGGGCCACCTCCACCTGACTAACGCCGAGGCCGCCGAAGTCGTCGGCCAGACCCGCGAAAGTTATCAGGAGGCGCTCTACGGCACGATTGAGAAGGGCGAGTTCCCGCAGTGGACGCTCTTTGTCCAGATCATGCCCGAGACCGACGCTGAAAAGACGAGCTACAATCCCTTCGACCTGACCAAGGTCTGGCCCCACGGCGACTACCCGCTGATCGAGGTCGGCGTGATGGAGCTTAACCGCAACGCGGAGAACTATTTTACCGAGATCGAGATGGCGGCTTTCTCCCCCTCGAACATCGTGCCCGGCATCGGCTTCTCCCCGGACAAGATGCTCCAGGCCCGCGTCTTTTCCTACGCGGACGCGCACCGCTACCGGCTCGGCACGCACTACGAGGCACTGCCTGTCAACCGCCCGAAGAGCCCCGTGCACCACTACCACAAGGACGGCTCCATGCGCTTCTTTGACAATTTCAATGAAAACCCGGACGCCTACTACGAGCCCAACTCCATGAACGGCCCGCAGGAAGACCCCTCCGTGGCGGAGCCACCGCTGCGCATCAGCGGCGACGCCGAGCGCTACAACCACCGCGAAGGCAACGACGACTACACCCAACCCGGCAACCTCTTCCGCCTCTTCAACGACGAGCAGAAGCAGCGGCTTTTTTCCAACATCGCCGCCGCGATGGAAGGCGTCCCCGACGAGATCAAGCTGCGCCAGATCACGCACTTCGCGAAGGCCGATCCGGCCTACGGCGAGGGCGTGGCCAAGGCCGTCGGCCTGAGCGTCCCGACCTGACGCAAGCGACCTAACTCCCGCGGCGGCGGAGTCCCCGCACTCCGCCGCCGGCTGTGGGTTGTCATAGAAAACCACTACACGAACATCCGATCCGAACTCCAAACCATCCCCGTCACGCCATGCCCGCCCTCCATCCTTCACAGCCCGACACCTCCGCGCGAAGCGTCGTCAATCTGACCGAAGCCGAAGAGGCCCGTTACGCGGAACTCCAGCGGCAGGCGCTCGACTTCGCCCGCCACGGCGAGACCGCGACGCTCCGGCTCATGGTCGAGTCCGGGCTACCCGTCAACCTCTGCGACCACAAGGGCCAGTCGCTGCTCATGCTCGCCAGCTATAACGGCCACCTCGACACCACACAGATGCTTCTCTCACTCGGCGCGGAGGTGGACCGCCGCAACGACCGCGGCCAGACGCCACTCGGGGGCGTCGCCTTCAAGGGCTACCGCGAACTGGCCGAGCTACTCGTGAGCCACGGCGCGGACATCGAGGCCGACAACGGCGGCGGCATGACTCCCCTCTCTTTCGCCGCCCTGTTCGGGCGGCGCGACGTGGTCGCCTTCCTCAAGTCCCAGGGCGCGAAGCTGCGCATGCGCGATCACTTTCTCGGTATTGGCGGCTCCCTCCTCAAACGCATCGTCATGTAAAACAAGAAGAGCAACAGAATCCGAAATTTCCTCCGCTCTGAAAAAGCCTCTCTTCACCTTGGCGGCTTTGCGGTGAAAAATTGATTAACCACAAAGGTGATGAGAAAATGCTCACCTTTTGGAAGGCTTCAAGTGTCCGGCGGCGAGTTCGCGCACGAGCCGGGCAAGCGTGTGTATTGATTTTCGGATACGCGCATCGCAGGGGTAGCCGCAACTGATCCGGATGCGGTTACGGATGTCCGCGTGCGGGCAGAATATCTGGCCGGGGGCGATGTCGATTTTTTCCGCCGCCGCCAGCCGGTGCAGGTCGAAGGCGTCCACTCCGTCGGGGAGCTGTACCCACAGGTAAAAACCGCCCTCGGGCTGGCTCAGGCCCGTCCCCTCCGGGAACGACGCCAAAATCTCCTCGCTGATCTGCGCCATCTGCGTGCGGAACGCCTGCCGCAGCGAACGCAGATGACGCTCCATCGCTGTGGACTCCAGAAAACGGGCGATGGCGAGCTGGTTGATCGCGGGAGTCGTGAGGCTGGAGATGTACTTGAGCCGCCGGACCTGTTCGCTGTAACGACCACCCGCCACCCACCCGACCCGCAGGCCCGGCGAGAGGATTTTGGAAAACGAGCCGCAATACAGGACAAGCCCGTCGCGGTCGAGCGACTTGACCGGGCGCGGGCGCTCCGGCCCGAAGTGGATGTCCCCGTAGATGTCGTCCTCGACCAACGGGATGCCGTGGTCGGCCAGCAGCGCCATCAGGCGCTCGCGGCGGGGCTGGCTCATGCAGCTTCCGTTCGGGTTGCTGAAGCTCGGCACAAGCATCACCGCCTTAACCCGGTGGCGCTCGATAGCGGTCTCCAGCAGGTCCAGGTCGATCCCCTCCTCGCAGGTGCCCGGGACAGGCAGTGCCCGCAGGCCGAGGCTTTCAAGAATTTCCAGCAGGCCAAAGTAACAGGGAGACTCCACTGCGACGATGTCGCCGGGATGCGTCACCGCTCGCACCGCGAGGTTTAGCGCCTCCATCGCCCCGAAGGTGACGACCAGTTCCTCCTGCGCGACGTGGCAGCCGTAGCTGGCGAAACGCCTCACCAGTTGCCGCAGCAGTTCGGGGTGGCCGGGCTTTATATCGTAGCGCCCGAGCCGCTCGGGTTGCGAACGCGCCAGTTGCGCCAGGCAGCGGGAGAGGCGTTCGGTGGGGAGTAGTTCGGGGGCGGGAATGGCGGCCCCCAGTGGGACCATCCGCTCATCCCCGGCCTGATAAAAAACCTGCGCCACCACGTCGGAGACACCGACTGCGCCGGGCTCCAGTTTGCAAGACGAAGGAGGTGGAGGCGGAGCACAATCGACTCGGCGGTGGCGCACGAAAAAACCGGACTTGGGCCGGGCCTCGATCAGCCCCCGCGCCTCCAACAGCGAAAGCGCCTGAAGCGCACTGGCGGGGCTGACCCGCTCGCTCGCGCACAGTTGGCGGACCGAGGGCAAGCGCTCGCCGACCCGGAAAACTCCGTCCTGTATCTGCGCATCGAGCTGCCGGGCGATCCGCTCGTACAGAAACTCACCACTGGCCGGTCCCACTGACATGGCGTCAGCCTAGCAGATTTCTCCAAAAGGTACAGATACAGTTTTCTCAATTGTCGACCATAACAGATCACCCTTTCCCAACTGTACCGGTCGATTTTCCCGCAGGCTGCATCTGTGCGAGCGGCGACAGATTTGCGATACTGCTTCCGCCATGAATACCCTGCTGCGCAAACTTCTTTTCCCCAAAGCCATCATCACGCTCGCCGGGGCGAAGCCGATGGTCGAAGGGAAGCCGATAGCCAGGTCTTCCCCCCACCGCCAAGCCCCCGGTACCCACATCCGGGGCGTTGGCGACCCGGAGCAGTTGCGCAAAGGTTCGCCCCGGAAACGGCTCGTCTTGTGCGCGAGCCGCTGTATCGTCGTCCACCGAGACTCACCATGAAAATCGCCAGCCTTCACGACATCCAGCCGCGCACCTGCACCTCGCCGGGCGGCAAGTTCGCCCTCGAAAGGACCGACCTCTCCGCCGCGCTCGGAGCCACTCCCGACACCCCGCCCGAAAAGGGTGGCCACCCCTTCGCTGTCGAGCGAGCCAGCATCCCCCCCGGCAAACAGAACTGGCCCCTGCACAGCCACGCGGCCCAGTGGGAGTTTTACCTGATCGAGTCCGGCACCGGCGTGCTCGTGACCGCCGAGGGCGAGACCCCGCTGGCCGAGGGCAGCATCGTCATGTGCGAACCCGGCGAAGCCCACGCCCTGCGCAACACCGACCCGGCACAGCCGCTGGTCTATCTCGTCATCGCTAACAATTCCCTCGCCGATCTCATCCACTACCCCCGCAGCGGTAAGTGGATGGTCAAGCCCGCCCGCCTGTGCTTCCGCGAGAACATTGACTATTACGAGGACGAAGAATAGCCCACCCATTTGCGGTGTCCTCCGCAGGCCGAAGCCCGAACAGCAAAATCCGCTTGTATTGAAAAACAACTACGCTCTCAGCGTTTTTTCCAACCAATCTTTTTCTCCACAGACGGACAAGCCGCCCTACGCCCCGGTGATTTCGACCGCGAGCAGGGTCACGTCGTCCATGCGCGGGGCCTTGCCCCGAAACTCGCGCACGCGCTTGTTAATGCCTGCGGCCATGTCCTTGACCGGGGATGATAGCTCGGCCTCGAAGGCTTTGATCAGCCGGTCGAGTTCAAACTCCTCGGCGCACTCGTTGACGGTTTCCACCGCCCCGTCGGTATAAAAGAGCAACCGGTCGCCCACCGACAGCTCGAAACGCTCGCCGCAGCGCTCGCGCCCGGTAACAAAGCCAATGGCGTCCTGCCGCTTGAGGCGGATCACCTCGACGGTGCCGCGTTGGCTGTCATAGTGCAGGATGTCTGGGTGCCCGGCGTGGGCCACCTCCAACACGTAGCACTCCTGCTCGCGGCGGATGCGACCGGCCACCATCGTCACGTAGTTGGGGCGGATGAGATCTGAAATTTCCTTCTGCACCCGCTCCAGGGAAAGCTCGAGGTGGTCCGGCTGATCGACCACCGCCTGGTCGGCCACGTGCTTGACCAGCAGCGTGTAGAGAGCGGCCGAAATCCCGTGGCCGCAGACATCGCCGAGCAGGAACATGAACTCGTCCGGGCGCCCGGAGGGGAAACTCAGCACGTCACCGCCAACTGCCTCCAACGGGTTATAAACCAGCGAGTAATCCAGAAAAGAACACGGCTGGGACTCGCCCGGGATGAGCGCACTCTGCACGCGGCGGGCGTTGTCGTAGTCGATCTGGAGGATGCGGTTCTTTTCGCGCAGGCGGCGCTCGGATTCCTCCAGTTTGTCGAGGGCGAGTTTCTCGCGGGTGATGTCGCGCGAGATGCCCAGGATGCCCACCAGCTTACCCGAGTTGAGGTGCAGCGGGATCTTGGTCGAAGTCACCCAGGTGACGCTCCCGTCGGGCCAGGTTTCCTTTTCGGTCAGGTTAATGAGCGGCTTGCCCGAGCGCAGGATTTCCTGCTCATCCTCGTAAGCCTGGCGGGCGTGCTCGTCGGTGAAGAAGTCAAAATCCGTCTTACCCACGATGTCCTCCAGCGAGGAGACGCCGAACTTTTTCGCATGCCGCTGGCTGACGTACACGAAGCGGCACTTCATGTCCTTGAAGTATATGCAGTCCTCGGACTCATTCAGGAGGGCGTCAAACAAAGCCGGAATACTCATCCGGTAGATGTCCTGAACCTGCTTGACTTCGTGTGTTTTCATAGACGCCGACCCCCTGCTACGACCGTCAAGAAGCCATACAAACATGCCTCCGGCTCAGGTCCAGCGAGAAACAGATGCGTGAGAGTTTTTTCCGTGAAAATGTCAGTCCATGTTAGCGCACGGTGGGTGATTTTACAATTCAGAGCGACAAAATCCTGGCAATATTCCACGAAAGCGGACCTTGGCCCCTACTTCTCCGTCGGCACGACAATGCCCCGCAGGATGATCTTCTGGGCGAAGATAAAGACCAGCAGCGGGGGGATCGCAGCCAGCAGCACCGACGCGTAAACCCCGCCGCTGGACACTGTCTCGCGGTACTGGTAGAGCCAGACCGGCAGCAGCCACATTTCCTGCTCAGGGGCCACGATGATGGCGAACAAGAACAGCGTGTAGGCGGCGTTAAAGGCGCTCAGTGCGACCACGGCCAGGATCGGCTTGCTCAGTGCCATCGTGATAGTGAAAAACATCCGCGCCTCCGACGCACCCTCCAATTGCGCCGCCTCGTACAGCTCGCGCGGGAGAGAATCGAAGAAGCCCTTGAGCAAAAATATCAGGTACCCGTTGGCCACGGTCGGCAACAGCAGCCCGGCAAAGGTATTCATCAGACTGAGCTTTTGGAGCATGAGAAAGACCGGGATCGTCGTCACCATCGGCGGAAAGGCCATCACCGCCATCATGAGAAAGAGTACCTTGTACCCGCCCGGCAGGCGAAAGCGCGAAAGCGCGTAGGCTGCCAGCGGGTTGACCAGCACCGCCGCCAGCACCGAGAGCGCGCAAAAGATGACCGTGTTTCTCAACACCCGCCCCTCGAACGCGATGGCGTCGATGACGTTGACGAAGTTCCGCGTCGCGAACTGCCACCGGAGTGCCCCGGCGTGCTCACGCACGTAGAGTGCCTCCAGTCCGGACTGCGGGAGCCAGGCGTATTCAAAATTCGGATACACTCCGTCGTATTCACGCGAAAGCGCCTCGGGTGTGCCGTACTTCTTCCGCAGCCAGTCGGTCCAGGCGTACTCTGGGCCGGTCAGCAGCCAGTGCTCCGGCCCCACCGCCAGCAGAAACTCCCCGTAATCGCGCCGGGCCGCGCCCGAGAGGTAGTCGCCATCCGGCAGCAGCACCCCGGCGAAAGCAGCGAAGTCACTCCCCCACTCGCGATTGAGCGCGGCAATGTCGCCGCCGTAGCGCGTGGCCAGAAAGCCCTGATAATCCTCGGCGGGTACGCCTTCGAGCACAACGAAGGAGGGGTTCAGCTCCCGCGAGACGAACGCTACCCAAGCCTCGCGGAAGGCCGCCTGTTCCTCCGACGGAACGCGCTGGGGCAGGCGAAATTCGCCGTAGGAGCCGAGGTCCAGCCCGAGCGTCTCGTTGAGCCGCTCCAGCGAGCCGTAGCGCGGGAAAACCACTTGGGTGAGAAACATCCCCGAGAGCGAGACCAGCCGCCGCTGCGCTGGGGGTGCTTCGCGCAGCAACCGCGTGTACTCCCCGTGCAGGGCGTTGGGCGTGTAGTCGTAGCGGGTCGAAAGCCACTCCGGCGGCGGCATGGTGAGCTGCGTCCAGCTCCCGACCGCCGTCCCGGTGTCGCGGGCATAAGCCGTCACATCGCCGTCGAAGCGCGCCCGCACCCGTCCCCGCAGTTCCCGCAGATTACGCGGGATGGTCAGCAGGCCGGAGCTTCCGCCCAGCGCCTGCCAGTGCGCGGGTAAGTCGGCCTCCAGCACAAAGGCCCGCAGGTCGCGGGCGGCGGTTTCGCTCCCAGCGGACGGTGGCGCCGCCTGCGCGAAGGAGTAGTCACGGCTCAGGTGGGCGGCGTTGAGATCGCCGACGCGTTGCTCGTATTTGTATTCGAGAAATTTCCGGTAAAGCGCATCCCCGTCATAGAAGTAGCGCGGAACGAGGCCGAGTTCGTTCTCGTCCAGCTCGCTGCGGAAGGAACCCGAAACCAGCAGCAACAGCGGGTAGAGCATCGTCACCGCCCCGAGCGAGAGCAGCACAAAGACCGCCGCGTGGAAGCACTTCCCGGCGGTGGTCTTGGACTCGACTGTGGTGAAAATCGGCATGGCTGGTCAGTTCCCGCTGGCTCCGCTTTTGAACTCCGCCCGTGCCAGCAGGCGCATCTGGTACGCGGTGAACCCGATCAATATCCCACCCATGATCCAGGCCATCGCCGTGCCCACCCCGTAGTCGAGGTCCATGAACGTGCGGTAAAAAATCGCCAGCGAGAGCGTACGGGTCGCCTCGTTGGGGCCGCCGCCGGTCATGATGAGAATCTGGTCGGCCCCGCCCTTGAACGCGGCCACCAGCGCGGCGATCAGATTGATCACGATGAGGAATTTCATCCTCGGCAGCGTGATATAAAAGACCTTGTGCCAGAAGCCCGCCCCGTCGATGGCCGCCGCCTCGTACAGTTCGTCGGGGATGCTCTTGAGCCCGGCCAGGTAAATGATGCAGCCCGGCCCGCTGGCCGCCCAGACCGAGGGGATGATAATGCACAGCATCGCCATGCGCGGGTCTTGCAGCCAGCGCTGCGGCTCGATCTGGAAACGCCCCGAGAGCGAGCCGAGCACGGCGGCGGCTTCGCCGGGACCACCCGCCCGCAGCGCCTCCCCCAGCGGGGCCAGTGTCACCGCGATAAAGGCCAGCCCCAGCCCCCACAGGCACAGCTTGAGCCCGGTCGGCATTTCCTCCAGCTTGGCCGGCAGCACGACCAGCAGCGCGATCAGCGCCAGCCAACAGCCCAGCAGCAGCCACTTGACCAGCGTGGCAGGGACCGACCCGAGCTGGTTGAGCGCGAGCAGGAGCTGGTTCAACGTGCCCGAGGGGGCCGGATCGTACATTTGCAGCCATAGAAACATGACCACGACCCCGGCCAACACCGAGGGTAGGTAATAGACCGTGCGAAAAAAGTATTTGGCGAAGGTCGTCGGCACCTCCTGCAGGAGGATGGCCAGTAGAATCGGCGGCCAGAACCCCAGCCCAATCATGAGCGCGACGAAGTAAAACTCCCGCCAGAGCGCGTCCCAGAAGCGCGGGTCGTAGAGGATCGTGGCGAAGTTGTCCACCCCCACCCAACGGCTGGGCAGGACCAGTTCGTAGTCCATGAAGGTGATGGTCGCCCCGCCGAGGATGAGCGGCAGGTATTGCCAGACGAGGATCAGCCCGAAGGCCGGAAGCAGCAGCACCCAGCCGCGCAGGAGGTTGCGGCGGTGGCGACGGTGGCTGAGGTCAACCGCTGGCCCGACCCGACCGAAGCTTCTCCAGACCGCCCCGATCCCGACCGTAAAGGCCGCCGCCAACACAGCCAGCACACAACCCGCCACCTGACGGCGCTCCCGCAACTTCTCCGGCGCGATACGCCCGAGGGCACGGGCGTTGACCTCCTCCTCCGCCGCGCGGAGCAGAGCGAGGATGTCAGCCTCAGCGGCTTCGGCGGAGAGCCCGGTGTAGTCGCGTTCGAGCGCCTGGTTGACCGGCATGGAAAGCATCCGGTAAATGAACTGCGTCCCCCGGCCGTAGGGCTCGGGCACGCCCCCGGCCAACGCCTCGGCGTAGGTTTGCGCCCAGCCCGGCGGGACATTTTCCAGCAAGCGCCCGTAGCCGAACTTCCTCAGCAGTTCCGGGCTGACGAATGCCCCGTAGCCGCGGTCCACAAAAAGCCGCGTGCGGATGGCCTGCGCCTCCTCCCCGGTGACGAACCACAGGTAGCGCATGGCCGCCAGTTGCTGGGCCGGGCTGCCCTGGCTGAAAACCCCCAGCATACGGGCGTTGAGCAGGCTCCCGCGCTGCCCGTCCGGCCCCACCGGCAGCGGAGCGATCCCGACCAGTTGCGGGTTGATGGCGGCGAGCATCTGGTCGTCGAGCGAGCCGAAGCTCATGCTGACCAACCCGCGTTTCCAAAGGTTGTTAAAGTCCGGGCGCAACACCGCCGCCCCGTTAAAAGTCTCGCCGTCGCGGGTGTAGGGCTCGCGCAGCAGCCGCCAGAAAAACCGCACGCCCTCCGCCGCACCGGGCGTGGCGAAGGAGGCCCGCCACTGGCCGTCCGCATCCTGGGTCATGGCGCGGGTGTCGCCATTGACGAGGAACTGGTACGCCTGGTAGCTGATCCCGTCGCCGGGGCTGAAGGCCATGGCGTAGCGGCGCTGAGCGGGATCGTGGAGCTGGCGGCAGGCGGCGAGAAGCTCGTCCCAGGTGGCGGGTGGACGAGCAGGGTCAAGCCCGGCGGCCTGGAAGTGGTCCTTGCGATAAAAAAGCGCCCGCACCAGCGTCGATGTCGGCAACGTCCAAACGTGCTTGCCCGCGAAGCGCCCGCTCATGTCCTCGCGGTAAACGACCGGCCAGGCCCGCTCCGGCACACGCTGCCGGATCAGCTCCAGCGCAGTAGCCACTTCCTCCGGGGCCGGGTCGGCCAGCCAGTCGCCGTCCTTGCCCGTCTGGCGGACGGCGGGGTCGGCGCTCAATTGGCGGGCGAGCAGCGTTTCCAACGGCTGGAGAAAGCCGTGCTCGTTGTACGTGGCCGACTGGCGGAAATTCACGTAGATGGCGTTAGCGCCCATCCCGGCGGCGATGGCCATGAGCGAACCGGAGTCGCGCGCGTCGTCCACCCCGATGGCGGGCATGGCAAAGGACTTGATCCGCAGGTCCGGGTTTTGCGCCAGAAACGCCTGCACTACTTCGCGCTTGGCCAGGGCGTCGATGGTGACTTCGCCCGGCTGAGGGAGGTTTTCCACTGTGATCGTGACGGGCGCGGACGCGATGTTCACGCCACTTGCTTCGCGCTCAGTGGTCCCATCCGCGCGCAGGAGAGCCCCACCCGTCAACAGTCCCATCGCAGCCAGCAGCCCCGCTGCCACTCGCCGCGGACGCGCGAAGCGCAGGGACCGGAGTGAGAGAAAGGGGGCTGGCATGGTGCACAGATTGGCGAATCCGCGCTCGGGGGTAAACCTTGTTATTCGCGCCGGACTTTTCTTCCGCTGTCATCCGTCGGGAACAAGAAAGGCATTAAGGCTGTCGTAAGCTTTACTTATTATTTGAGAGAATCAAATCAAATCCATTGATGCACCGCCCCCGGCGGAGCTATACTCCGACAGTACCAGGAGGTTGAAGCATGAAGATTGCCACAGAAGTCATTGAACGGGGGAAACGCAACTTGTCCCGGCTCCCGAAAGTGCTGGGGCTCTCCCGGCGAGCAACCGGCGCCGACGGCGAACGCCGCCTGAGCCAGTCCGAGGTCAAGCCCCTGCGCGGGCAGATCGAAGCATGCATCGCCCAGCGCGGCGGACAGGTCTCCTCCTCGCAACACGCGGCCCGGCTCTCTGCCCAGTACCGGCTCTGGGGCACGGCGGAAAAGCGACAGTTTCTCGAACTGCTGCTGGATGATTTCGACATCAATGAAGACCGGGTGCGCGAAGCCCTCCACGCAGCCGAAAATGTGACGGGCGAGGAACTCCGCAACGCCTGCCAGGCACTGCGCAAGGCGCTCGTTCCTGATCGAGCCGAACTGCTGCGGCAGTGGACCCTGCTTCCCGCCGGGGTCAAGTTCCTCGTGGACCTGCGGAGTGACGTGCTCGATTTAATGAAGACCGAGCCGCGCTTCAAGCCGCTGAGCACCGACATCAAGCTCATGCTCGCCTCCCTTTTCAACGCCGGTATCCTGCAACTTCAGCCCATCAGTTGGAATTCCCCCGCCGCGCTGCTGGAAAAGCTCATCGCCTACGAGGCCGTGCACGAGATCCGCAGTTGGGAGGATTTGAAAAACCGCCTCGATGTGGACCGGCGCTGTTTCGCCTTCTTTCACCCGAACATGCCGGACGAGCCCCTGATTTTTATCGAGGTGGCGCTGTGCAAGGGAGTAGCCGACAACGTGCTCAAGCTGCTCGATACCTCCACTGCCGCACTCAACCCGCGCGAGGCCGACACCGCCGTCTTTTTCTCCATTTCCAACACGCAAAAGGGCCTGGCCGGGATTCCCTTCGGGGGCTTCCTCATCAAGCAGGTGGTGGACCGCCTCCAGCACGACGTGCCCAACATCCGCAAGTTCATCACCCTCTCCCCCATGCCCGGCTTCCGCAAATGGCTGACGGGCGAGGACGGCCTGGCCGCCGTCGCCGCGCTCGATGCGAAAAAGCTTAAAACCACCGCCCCGGGCCTGACCGCCGCGAAGGACTTCGTCGCCTGGCTCGACGGACTCGACTGGCAGTCACCCGAGGCCATCCCGGAGGAGTCGCGCCTGCTGCTGCGCGGCCTGGCCGCCCGCTACCTGACCGAAGCCAAGCGCGGTAACGGCCCGGCGGCGCTTGACCCCGTGGCGCACTTCCACCTCAACAACGGCGCCCGCGTCGAGCAGATCAACTGGGGCGCGAACCTGACTGAACGCGGCCTGCGCGAGTCCTTTGGCCTCATGGTCAACTACCGCTACAAACTGGAACGCATCGAACAGCATCACGAAGACTACCTGCACAAAGGCCGGGTCCATACCTCCACTCTGGTGCGCGGCCTGCGCGCCAGGGTGGCCCCGGCCAAAAGTTGACCGGCCAGTCATACCGATTCCAAGTAGTTTTGAGAGTTATGCGAGAGGGTGTTTTTTGAAAAGAGCAGCCTCTCGCGCTCTCCCCAAAAAACGTTTGAGACGGAACTTCGTTCCTTCGCAGGAACGGTAACCTCAACCCCGGTGAGAAATGGTAAAAGGGATTTTTTTGGCCAACGGCGGGCATCAGCTCACATCCACCGGCTTGCGCTGGAAGTACCAACGCTCCAGGCAATTTTGCAGAGCGTCAAGTTGCATCGGCTTGGGCAAGTGATCGTCCATCCCGGCCAGCAGGCACTTGGCGGCATCGCCGGGGAGAACGTTTGCCGTCAATGCCACGATATAGGGGCGCTCCAGCTCCCGGCCCCGCTCCACACGCAGTTGGTAATATTCGCGAATGCGGCGCGTGGCCGCGTAACCGTCCATGCGCGGCATCTGGCAATCCATGAAAATAATCGGGTAGCCTACACCGTCCCAGGCCTCAAGCGCTTCCACGCCGTCGACCGCGGTATCCGCGGAGATGCCCAGCTTGCGCAGCAGCATGACCATGACCTTGAGGTTGACCGCGTTGTCATCGACCACCAGTACCTTGATCCCGCCGTAGGAGGAGGAAACTTCCGGCAGGGCCGTAGCGGCGGCAGGAGCCGATTCCGCCACCGTCTCATCCACAGAGGATACGCGCATCAGCACATCAAGCAGGCGCGAAGGCGTGACCGGCTTGCGTATCCAGTCGTCGATACCAGCTTGCTCGGCTTCATCATCGCTCAGGGTGATACCAACCGATTTGAGCAGGACGACCTTCGGGCGACCCGCCGGGAAGTCCTGACGCAGCCCGGCCTTGCGCGTCAGGGTATCGACATCACACTCCTCGACATCCGAATCCACCAGCACCACATCAAAAGCTTCCTCCGGTGTCGCGCGTTCGAGGATTTCACGCGCCCCCCACAACGAGAAGACCGAACGGCTTTTGACCCCCCAACGCGAGAGGCGGCGTGTCAACAGACGCGCCGATGTGGGGCTGTGCATCAGCAGCAGGCAACGTTTGCCCTTGAGGGCATCACCGGCCCCCATCGGGCGGGGCTCGTGTTCCTCGCGCGGAGGAACGTCAAACTCCAGGGTAAAGGAGAAGCTGGACCCCTCCCCAAGCACACTTTCCACCTTGAGCTCGCCGCCCATCACGGCGACGATTTTCTGGGAAATGGAAAGCCCCAACCCAGTCCCGCCGTACTTGCGGGCAGTGGAGCCATCAGCCTGCATAAAAGGCTGGAAAATCTGTTCGCACTGCTTGGGGGTCATTCCGATGCCGGAGTCCTTGACCTCGAAGCGCAGCACGCGCCGATCCTGCCGCGAGTTGGCCTCACTGACCAGCAGGCTGACCTCGCCCTGGTCAGTGAACTTGATGGCGTTGCCGAGCAGGTTCATAATGACCTGACGCAGTCGGGCCGGGTCGCCCTCCAACTCGACCGGGCCATCGTCCGCGCACCAGACGACCAGCTCAATCTTCTTGCGCACAGCCAGCGGGGCCAGCAGTTCAACCGTGGTGGTGAGCAGTTCGGACAGGGAAAACGGCACCCTCTCCAGTTCCATCTTTTTCGCCTCGATCTTGGAGTAGTCGAGGATATCGTTGATCAGCGTAAGCAGCACATCCGAGCTTTCACGGATCGTATCGACGCACTCAAGTTGCTCCCGGTCGAGCTTCGTGTCGAGCAGGATGGTCGCCATCCCGATGACACCGTTCATCGGCGTGCGTATCTCGTGACTCATGTTGGCCAGGAACTGACTCTTGAGTCGGTTGGCCTCCTCGGCTTTCTCACGCATGGCCTCAAGTTCATGCTCATGCTCGACCTCGTGCGTGATGTCCTCGGTAAACATCATGAGGCCGCCAACCTCTCCGTCCGGCTCAGTCCAGGGGCGTACTTCCCAGCGCAGGTACTGATCGTGATCCCACCCTTCCGGCCGCCAGCAGTCGCGGTCACGGCTTTCGACGTGGCCCTGGAGGCAGCGCTGGTGAATCCGCTTCCACTCGTCCGAGACATTGGGGAAGACCTCGTAGTGTGAGCGCCCTGCCAGTTGCTGTCCCTCCAGCCCATAGTCCCTGATCCAGCGGTTACTGCTGGCGATGTAGCGGACTTCCCGGTCAAACATAGCAACCGCGGCGGGCGCGTGCTGGACAAAGGCGAGCAACTGCGCCTTTTCTCGCGAAAGCTCCCACTGAGTCTCGCGAATCTTTTCCAACCGATGGCGCCCCACCTGAAGTGAGTGCGCGAGGAAGGCCAGCAAACCCGCAGTCAGAATACCGGAGACGAGGAAAAACGTCTGCAGGCGGCTGTCCCGCCCCGAAAGCCGTTCCGGGTCAACCACAACCTTCCAGTAAACCCCGGGAGCGATTTCTACATAGCTGACTCCCAGATGCTGGACAGGCTCGGTCTCAATTTTTTTCGCGTCGCTAACTGTCACCGCCACATGGTCCTGGCCAATGGATGCGAGCGTATTGGCAATGAGAATGCGGCGATTCACCACTGCGAACAGCTCCACGCCCTGCCCAGTCGTGGCATTATACGCCATGATACTCCAGCACAGCCCGCTCTCACCATCCGCCAGACGACAGGTGCGGATATCCGTCTGCCGAAGATCTTCCGACATCTCTTCTATGCCAAGGGCAAACATCCCGTGCTCTGGTGTTCCCCTTCCCTCCGGATAGACCCACTCCACGCCCGCATCCGGCTTGCGAAGGTAAAGGTAGGTGAGCGAGCGGAAATCGTCCGTCAGGTACTGAACGTCCTCATCCCATGTGCCCTTGTTCGGCGTGTCCTCGCCCAGAACCTGGCGGGCTTCCCGCGCGAGGGTGCCGTTAAGGTCGTAGAGCCGGGTATTAATCAGCCCCGCAATCAGCTCAGCCCGTAACTGGGCGAAACGCATCCGGCTCTGCACCGTCTGCGCCGACAGTCCCAGATACACCGCCAGCACAAAAAACAGCGTCCCAACCAGCACCGGCACCCAGATCCAGCGTGCGCTCTTCAGGTGCTCGAAGTCCCCACAACGGAAACGCTGGGCAATCACCCCCAAGGCCAGAAATAAAAACGCCAGCGAGGTATGGATAGCCATTTCCGACAGCTTGTACTCCAGCCAAAGCATCGGGGGCAGCCCCATCGCGTAGCGGAACAGCGACGCGCCCGCCACCCCGGCCAGTGAGCAGCCAAAAAGCAGGATAGCTGCTTCGCGGGCGACCGTATTTTTCCGGCACGAAGTCAATGTCATTGCCACGCCACCCAGAAAAAAGCACAGGCTGGTCATCACCGACATCCGCCCCGGAGCTGGAGAACGGTCAGTCACAAACGGCGTCGCTAACAGGTGATCAATACCCAGATCCACCTGAAACACGTGCTGCACGAGATTGATTCCCCCCCACACCAGCAGGGCCAGGCTGAACCATCTCGTCAATGACCAGCGGTCCCAAACCGGACGAATGGATAAAAAGAGCAGTGCCCCGGCGAACAAGACAAAACCAAGTGCCGTCGTCGCCTGCATCGGGGCCAGCCCCGGATGAATTTGCACGGCCGATGCCACTCGCAACAGCCAGCCCGCATATACAATCCCCGCAATCACGAGCACAAGAACCGCGCTCAGGAACGAAAACGGGCACACGCGACGAAATGGGGTGTCTGTGCCGCTCACCATCTTCCAGAATCTTATAGAAAAGTCTCCCTTCGCAAGTCGAACCTATTGATTTAAAAGCCAACCCTCCCCGCGGCGACTGCTCTGCCGGAGCCGATTAATAGCATGGATCAGTTGTCCTCATAAATACATAGAACCATCCTCTCCGGATGTAAATCAGGCCGGGCGACAGCCCGGCCTGACTCAAAAAACGGAAAAGAAAAACCGCCGGGGCTCAGGCCTCGACCGATTCGACCACATGAGCGCCAGCCCCCGAACGGGTATGGAAAACCGTCGGCATATGCCCGAAACGCTCCTGATAGCGGGTGCAGGCATCCTTGGCCGAAGCCTCGGAAAAAGTCCCGTCGGTCACGACCATAACGGCCCCGCCGAAGCCGCCACCGGTCAGGCGGCAACCATAGACACCCTCGACCTGGCGCAGTTCGTCCACGAGGAAGTCCAGTTCGTCGCAACTGTTTTCGAAATCGTGGCGCGAGCTTTCATGCGAGGCCAGCAGCAGGCCGCCCATGCGCTTGAGGTCACCGTCGGTCAGTGCCGAAGCCATTTCACGCACGCGCATGCTCTCGGTGATGACGTGGCGCGCACGCGCCAGGAGGCTTTCGGACAACTGCCCGGAAACGCTCTCGAGCTGGGCGAGGTTGGCATCCGCCAGGCATTCCAGCTCGGGGTACTTCACCTTGAGGATGTCAAAGGCTTCGAGGCATTCCTTGTGCCGTGTGGCGTAGAGAGAGTCCAGCAGGGCATGCTTTTTCTGCGTATTGAAGACCCAGAAATGCACCCCGGCAGGCATCGGCACCCGCTCAAAGGTCTCGGTCTTGCAGTCGATCTTCACGATGTGGTTCTCCTCGCCGAAGGCGCTCACCCCCTGGTCGAGAATCCCGCAGGGCATCCCCACAAAGTTATTTTCCGCCTCGCGCCCATAGCGGGCCATCTGCTTGCGATCCGCCTTGAAACCGTAAGCCGAGGAAAAAGCGTAAGCCGCCGACAGCTCAAAGGCCGCGCTGCTGCTCATACCCGCGCCCGAGGGCAGCGTGCTGGCCACCGCCATCCGAAAGCCGCCCGGCATCTTGTAGCCGTGCTTGCGCAGCACGTGAAAGACACCCATCGGGTAGTTGACCCAGCCGTCCGTCCCTTCCACAGGCTTCAAGTCGGTCAGAGGAACGACCACACGGTCGTCACGGCCCTGGCTGACCAACTCGGCCTCATCACCCTCGGTGCGCGTGAGGGCGATCCCCATCACACAGTCCACAGCCAGCCCCATGACGGGGCCACCGTTGTAGTCGGTATGGTTACCGATGAACTCAAGCCTGCCCGGAGCGACGGCCACATGCTCCGGGGCAGACCCGAAGCGTTCCTTGAAGTAATTAACGGCTTCTTTCATGTGCAAAGAAAAAGCCCGCAGTAACTGCGGGCTTTCTCAAGTCTAAAATTTCGGGACAGATTAGAGGACGGCCTTCAAACCGGCGCCCGGCTTGAACTTGACGGTCTTCGAAGCGGCAATCTTGATCTTTTCGCCGGTCTTCGGGTTCACGCCGGTACGGGCAGCGCGCTTGGTCACGGAAAAGGTGCCGAAACCGATCAGTTGGACGGCCTTGTCCTTCTTCACGCCCTTCTTGATGGCGTCGATGAAGGCGTCAACCGCACGTTCGGCCTGAGCCTTGGAGGTGTCTTTACCGAGTTGCTTTTGCACTTCGATAACAAGCTCTGCTTTATTCATATTAATGTATAGGTTTTGGATGTTTACGGTTTGAGAATACGAGGGTGATTACGTAGATGCGAGCTAGGCACCGTCAACCTTAATCTTGGTCCGATCCCTGTTTTTTTGCCGGTTTGACGGGGGCTGAGGCCTTTTCTGGCGGGGGATCGGTCCAAACGCCCCCCTGCCTCCCCCTGACCATCAGCCTCAGGAGGTGGTCCATAGCCTCAACCTGCTTAATATTACGTTCGAGGGCAATCTGCTCCGAACGTTTCCATAACTGACGGGCCATCGTGAGGGCCTGTTCGGGGGGCGCCCCGAGGTTCTCGCAAAGGCGCACGAGCGACTCTAACGGCTCACTCATCAGGCCAGTGCCTCCCCGACTTCAACCACACCCTCATCGGCGAGCACGAGCACCGCCCCTCCTTCCAGGGAACGCTTCTTCAGCATCGCCAACCCCAGTACCTTGCCATCGCCCGCCGCCGCCGAACGCACCTCGCCGACCGTCCGGCCTTCGCTGTCAAGGACTTGCGCCGGGAAAGCGGATGGCAACGCCGCCAGCTTCACCCGGAAAAGCGCCCGCTGGGTCCGCCCCATCGCATCGAGCCGGGCCATGACTTCCTGCCCAAGGTAGCAGCCCTTATTAAAAGATACGGCGTCTTTTTCCAACCCACCCTCTTGCGGCAGATCTCCCGGCCCGATATCCATCGGGACGGCCGGGATTCCAGCCACGATCCGCTCGAAGGCGAGAGCGTCGGCACTGATTCCGCAACTCGCGCTCTCCCCCTCCGGCAACCCGCGCAGCCAGAGTGTTTCCCGGCACGAGCGCACCGAGCGCCTCCCCGCAAAACTCAGCCCGGCGGCAAACGGGCGATCCCCGATGCTGCCCGCGCCCGACTCACCCCCCGGCCCCTCTTCCTGGGCGACAAAAGTCCCGGCAACGGGCACTTCGGCGGCAGGCAGGCCGATTTCGACCAGCAGGCGGGCCTCGGCAGTCAGGTCCTCGATCTCCACCTCGTCGGCGATGATGTTTTCTTCAAGCTTGGCAGCCAGAAGGTCTGCGGAGCAGAAATAGCTCAGCAGCACAAACTCCTCCGCCCCGAGGACGAAAATCAGGCTGTCGGCGTGGACCTTGCCCTTACGGTCGAGCCACAGCCCATAGCGAGTCTGGCCGGGGGCGAGCCCGCGCAAGTCATTGCTGAACTGGCTTTGAAGGTAGGTCGGAGCGTCTTCGCCGCTCACGCGGAGCACGGCGGCGGGGCGGGTCTGGGCAGTGAGAGCGTCAGGCATGGGAAGGATGAAAAGGGCTTGGCGGGGCCGGATTTAACCAGCACGTCACAAGAATAGCCTTGAAAAGACCCGCTTCGTCAAACGTGATATGATGTTTTTCGAAAGATCCACAATGGAGCCCTGTAAGGTCACCGACATCAATATCGCCGCCACGCGGGAACTTCCCGCCCCGGCACAATTACTTCAGGAGATCCCCCGCACGGAGGCGCAGCAAGACTTTGTCGCCGCCGCCCGGCGCGAGATTCACCGTATCATCTTTGGCAACGACAAGCGCCTGCTGCTCGTCGTCGGCCCGTGCTCGATCCACGACATCGCCGCCGGACGCGAGTACGCCCGCAAGCTTGCCAAGCTCTCCGAGGAGGTGCGCGAGCGCATCCTCATCGTCATGCGCGTGTACTTTGAAAAGCCGCGCACGACCGTCGGGTGGAAGGGGCTCATCATGGACCCCTACATCGACAAGAGCTACAACATCCCCGCCGGCCTGCGCATCGCCCGGGAGTTTCTGCGCGAAGTCATCGACCTGGGCCTGCCCACTGCCACCGAGCTGCTCGACCCGATCACCCCGCAGTACATCGCGGACCTGATCTGCTGGTCGGCCATCGGCGCGCGCACGACCGAGAGCCAGACCCACCGGCAGATGGCCTCCGGCCTGTCCATGCCGCTCGGGTTCAAGAACAGCACGGACGGCTCCATCGAGGCCGCCGTCAACGCCATCAACGCCGCCAGCCGCGAACAGACCTTCCTCGGCATCGACCAGCAGGGCCGCGCCGCCTCCGTCACCACCAAGGGCAACCCGGACTGCCACCTCGTTCTGCGCGGCGGCAAAAACGGCCCCAACTACGACGCCCAGCACGTCACGGATTACCTGGCCAAGCTCAAGTCCAGCGGACTCGTCCCGGCGCTCATGGTCGATTGCAGCCACGACAACGCCTGCAAGGACTACACCCGCTACCCCGAGATCCTGGCCGATGTGGTCAGCCAGCTCAGCCAGGGCCAGGACGGCATCATCGGCGCCATGGTCGAGAGCAACCTCAACCCCGGCAGCCAGAAAATCGTGATCGGGGAAAAGATGGACTACGGCGTTTCCATCACCGACCCCTGCGTGGGCTGGGATGAAACCGAAAAAATGATCCGAAGCACATTTAAAGCGTTGGAAAATCGCTTTTCTCTCGCCTAAATCAAATCAGCATTCATTATTGAACCCCGTCTTCGCAATGAGCGCAACTAATGTCATCTACAAAGGTAACCCGTATAGAAGCAAAACCATGAGCAAAGCACCCATTCGTGTCGCCGTCACAGGAGCCGCCGGTCAAATCGGCTACGCTCTCCTCTTCCGTATCGCCTCCGGCCAGATGTTCGGCCCGGACCAACCGGTCGCCCTCAACCTGATCGAAATCGAACCCGGCATGAATGCCCTCAAGGGTGTCGTGATGGAGCTTGAGGACTGCGCCTTCCCGCTGCTGACCGACGTCGTCCAGACCTCCGACCTCAACGTCGGCTTCAAGGACGTCAACTGGGCCCTGCTCGTGGGCAGCGTGCCGCGCAAGAAGGGCATGGAACGCGCCGAACTGCTCGGCATCAACGGCAAGATCTTCGTCGGCCAGGGTAAGGCCATCAACGACAACGCCGCCAAGGATGTGCGCGTGCTCGTGGTGGGTAACCCCTGCAACACGAACTGCCTGATCGCCATGCAGAACGCCCCCGACGTCCCCAACGACCGCTTCTTCGCCATGACCCGCTTGGACGAAAACCGCGCCAAGAGCCAACTCGCCCAGAAGGCCGGCGTACCCGTGAGCGCCGTCTCCAACCTGTGCGTGTGGGGCAACCACTCCCCGACGATGTTCGCCGACTTCACCAACGCGAAGATCAACGGCAAGCCCGCCACCGAAGTCATCACCGACAAGGCCTGGCTGGAAGAAACCTTCCTCCCCGTCGTCGGCAAGCGCGGCGCGGCCATCATCGAAGCCCGTGGAGCCTCCTCCGCCGCTTCGGCCGCCAACGCCGTGGTTGACACCGTGGTCAGCCTGACCACCCCGACCGCCCCCGGCGACTTCCACAGCGTCTGCGTCTGCTCCAAGGGCGAATACGGTGCCCCCGAAGGCATCATCACCTCCCTGCCGATCAAGTCCGACGGCACCAAGTGGGAAGTGGTCAAGGGCCTTCACCTCAACGACTTCGCCAAGGAAAAGATCGCCGTCTCCATCAACGAGCTCACCTCCGAGAAGGAAACCGCCATGGCCGCCCTCGCCTAAAGCGAGCGCCCCACGGCACCTGATCCAAACAACTTCCGCGGCCCCGCGCCGCAACCTTTTCAAGCCCGGTCAATCGACCGGGCTTTTTTATGGTTGGTAAGTACTCATTAAATCATCAAACAGCGTGAAATACATTCGAACATCCCCCTGATCGGTTGAAAACAAGCTATCCCTTGTCAATTGAACAAGAAGACGGTCTTCATATTCAACGCCCCCTTGCGATAACAAGCTGCTGATTTCCAAGTAAGCAGCTTCCGCTAACTCTACGTTCTCGCTCAGAGAGGAAAAAGGATCACGATTTAGAATTCTGTTCTGATAGGTCAGAAACTCTGGGTCCTTACGATAACGACGAACAACTTCCAATACTTGCGTTGTCCATTGAGCGGGAAGTCCCAGCTTAGTCTCAAAATAACCTTCTACATATCCATCAACGTCTCCGGCACTTAACTTCCCACTCTCCATCTCTTGACGCGCGACAAACAACGGAGTCAATTGGGCAAAGAAAGCATCCAACCCGTTTACAAAAATCTCATAATCCTCTGAGCCCGGCTCCGGAAACTCAGGGAAACGTTCGCGAAGATCCCAAAGTATCCGAAAAACTCGACCATCCATTGCTCCCAGCTCTGCCGGTGTCTGAGGAATTATGATCGGCGGCAACTCTCTCCAGCTACGGTTCATCGCTGACGTAGTATCAGTCACTTTCGCGTTCTCTTGCACCAGCTCCGCCTCCAGCGCGATGATCCGCGTCTCCAGTTCGATGTTCGGGTTGAGGGTCTTCGTGACGACAACCTGCTCCTTTCTGGTCACGACTTCCGGACCGCGGGCCAACAGGTAGCCGACGGCAACGAGAAGGCCGAGATTCAAGAAGAGGCTGAGCGCGAACAGGGGTTTCATCGCTGGATATGAGCTATCACAATCCGCACATGCCCTTCAATCGCAAATAACCGCTCCCTCTCCCCGATGGTGGCGACCCAGTTTTGCTGCGCATCGAAAGTGCAAGCTGCGCTTGCCGCGGGTCTGGGCTGCGTAAGCCCAGAAAAAAACCTCCCTCCCCCTGTTCCTAAAAGTCTCTGCGCCCGTCGAGGGCGCTTTTGAGGGTGGCGGAGTCGGCGTAGGTGATGCCGCCGCCGCTGGGCAGGCCAAAGCCGATGCGCGAAAGCCGGATGTCCGCGCGCCCGGCCAGGAGCTCGTCCTGGATGTAGTGGCAGGTAGCCTCGCCCTCGATATCGTTGGACAGCGCGAGGATCAGCTCCTGCACCTCGCCCTCCTCGATCCGGCGGCGCAGGCTGGCGAAGTTCAGGTTCGACGGGCCGACGCCGTGCAGCGGCGAAAGCTTGCCGTGGAGCACGTGGTACACGCCGCGATAGACGCCCGAACGCTCAATCGCGAGCAGGTCGGGGACGGTTTCGACAACGCAGGTCACCTCGCGGTGACGCGCCGGGTCGGCGTAAATGGCGCAGGTATCGGCCTCGGTCAGATTCCCGGTGATCGGGCAGCGACGCAGGTTGGCGGCGGCCTGCCGCAACGCCTCGACCAGCGGCTCCAGCCGCTCGGGCTTTTCCACCAGCAGATGCAGCGCGATCCGCTCGGCCGAGCGATAGCCCAGACCGGGCAACTGCTTCAGAAGCTGCTCCACCTTTTCCAGAGATTCCGACATGACGTAGGCAGGGAAACAAACACCCGCACCGGGGGCTTGTCACGTCATTTATGCGGGGAGCAGCGGGCGAACCATCAGCCGGGAACCCTCGCCGTAGCTGGCCAGGATTTTCTCCAGCACGGCAACATCCAGCCCCTCCAGCTCCGTAAAGCCCTGTCGATCCCAGTAGCCGCCCGCCTGCGCCACGGAAACCAGCGACAGACACTCGAACCCGGCGGTCACGGCCATCTCGCTGATGCTTGCCAGCATACGGACGGCAGTACCGGCCCCGCGACAACGGGCGAGCAGAGTGATGTCGTGCAGGTAAAAACAATCCGGCTTCGGCAACTGTGCCGGAAAAGGCCGGTCATTTTCCGGACAAGTCCCCAGCAGCCACGGAAAGGCCAGCGCGTAGCCGACAAGCTCGTCCCCTTCCCTCACCACGAGGAAAAACTCGCCAAAGCGCCCGAAACGGTCCTCAAACACAGCCCGTGATTCGAGCAGGTGCGGCTCGAAAGACGCCTGCTGGACCTGGATCGCAGCCGGGATGTCCCCGGCCCGCATCGCGTCGATGATAAGCGGTACAGCCATGATAGCAGAATGTTCCCGCCGCGCATCAGTGGCCGGTCAGGCAATTCCGGCAAGCATCGGACAAGAAAACGCCCACTGCCGGTTGCCGGAGGCTAGACAGCGCCTCCGGCAACCACAGGGCGGTAAAACGAGAGAAAATGGCTAAATGATTGAATGGTTAATCGTTGTTTCCGGCGTTCAGCGTTCAGCATTCAACAATTAACCATTAACAATCAGCCATTTAACTAAATATGGATCGCTTCGCCGTGGGTGGCGGCAGCGGCTTCCATGAGGGCCTCGCTGAGGGTCGGGTGGGCGTGGATGGTCCCGTGGATTTCCTCCCAGGTGGCTTCCAGTTCCATGCCCAGCGCGTACTCGGCGATCAGCTCGGTGGCTTCATGCCCGGTGATGTGCGCCCCGAGGATTTCGCCATCCTCTTCGGCCACGATCAGCTTGACGAAGCCGTCTGACTCGGCGGCGGCCACCGCCTTGCCGGAGGCGGTGAAGGGGAACTTCCCGATCTTGTACTTGATGCCCTTTTCCTTCACGTCGCGCTCAGTCATGCCAATGCTGGCGACCTGCGGCTGGCAGTAGGTGCATCCGGGGAAGCGCTCCATCGGACGCGGTTCCCCGTGGCCGAACATGCCATTAACAGCCTGCACGGCCTCGTAGGTGGCGACGTGGGCGAGCCAGGGCGGTCCGATGATGTCGCCGGCGGCGTAGATACCCTTGACGGAAGTGTTGTAGTGGCGGTCCACCTTGATGTACTTGCGGTCCATCTCCAGCTTGACCTTCTTGGACAGCAGGCCGTCCATATTGGCCTGGACACCGATGGCCACGAGCAGGCTCTCGGCCTTGAGCGGGGTGATCTTGTCGCCCTTGACCGCGTCGAGGGTGACGCCGTCGTCGGTCACGGCGATATTTTCAGCTTTGGTGTCGGTGTGGATCGTGACGCCCTGCTTCTTGAAATCGCGCTCGACAAACTTCGACACCTCGTCGTCCTCAACCGGCAGGACGTTCGGGAGCATTTCGACAATAGTGACCTCGCAGCCGAAGGAGTTCATGAAGTAGGCGAACTCCATCCCGATGGCACCGGCCCCGAGCACGATGCAGGACTTGGGCAGATCGCGGCGGTCGAGGATCTCGCGGGCCGTCATGACGCGCTTGCCGTCAGCCTTGAGGCCGGGAAGCATGCGGGCGCGACACCCGGTGGCGACGAGGACATTCTTCGTGGAAAGGATCTTGCCCTTGTCCTCGCCGTCGGTGATCTCGACCAGGCCGGGGACGTTGATCTGGGCCTTGCCACGGATGTACTCGACCTTGTTCTTGCGGAAGAGGAACTCGATGCCCTTGGCCATCTGGTTGGCGACGCCGCGCGAACGCTCGACGACCTTCGCGAAGTCCACCTCAATGCCTCCGACCTTGAAGCCGAAGTCCTCGGCGTGAAGCATGGTGCGGTAGAGTTCGGCGCTCTTGAGCAGGGCCTTGGAGGGAATGCAGCCCCAGTTCAGGCAGGTGCCGCCCGCGCGTTCCATTTCAACGCAGGCCACTTTCTTGCCCAATTGCCCGGCGCGAATAGCGCCCGCGTACCCGGCGGGTCCGCCGCCGATTACTACCAGATCGTATGTCGGTTCGTCTGCCATAACGGTATTTCTTTGTAAAAAAAGGGAACTAAAGCCGCATTCGGGGTGCCCGTCAATGCCGCTTCGGGCTTGTCGCAAAATAGGAACCCCGCTCCCCTGCCCTGTGAACGCGTTTGCAGGCGGGATTCAGGGACCGACGCCAGCCCTCAGATGTCGATCACATCGTCGTCGTTGCCGGAGAGGTTTTTGCGCGCGGAGGAGTCCGGACCTTTTCCGGGAGGGCCGGAACGCCGGACCGTGACCTTGACCCGGCTGCCGCCGACGAGAAGGTTAGCCGCGAGGCTGACCAGGCTGATGACCAGCGCCACCCAGAGCGCCGACCAGAAAGAGGCCAACTGGAAGCCCGGCACGACCGCCTCGACCAGCAGGAGCACGAGGGCATTAATCACGACCAGCCCAAAGCCGAAAGTCAGCACGACAAAGGGCAGCGCGAACAGAATCAGCACCGGCCGAATAACGAGGTTGAACAGGCTCAGCAGGAGCACAACCAGCACGAGCGTCCCCCGGCTGTCGTAGTGCACACCGTCGCTCAGGCTGGAGGCGATCAGCACCCCAAGTGCGATCAGCACCCAGCTTTGCAGGAGCTTGACGAAGTTGATCTGGCCTTTGCGCGCGGGTCGGTTATCCACGGGCAGACTTTCGCACGGCTTGGACGAGGACGCAACCCCGCAGTCCGGTTCATTCCTCGGAAGCCGACGAGCCGATCCCGCGGAGAATGCGCATCGGATAGGCCTGTGTGCCGTTAGTATCCTCTTCAGCGGAGTCGTCCGCATCGGCGGTCTTGAGCACCAGCCACACCCGGTAGTACAGAGGCTGCGTCAGCACCCGCGGACTGGTCAGGTAAACATTGCCAGGCCCGGCGTTTAACACGGTCGTCAGCATGAGGTTGGTCGCCGCGCTACCGATTGCTTTACGGTAGCGAACCAGTGCGCTCGGAAACACCGGCTCCATAATCTTCCCCTCCGGATCGAGAAAATAGACCCGCAGGTTCGTCCCGATGAAACGCAGGTTGACCGTGCCGGGCACCTCTCCTTGCAGTGGGAAGTAAATACCGTCTTCCGGCAGCTCATCCCCAATCTCAAGCGCATTGATATCAACCGCTTGCGCATCTTCAGCCACAGCGTGGTAACCGGTCACAAAAAAACAGACAAGACCGAGAAGCAGGAACCGGATCATGCGGTCAACCCTAGCAGGGCTCTCCCCTGCCCTCAAGCGCGAACTCATTTGCCAGTCCCGGTTGACAGAATTTTGATAAAAACCCTTAATGCCCTGGCTCAAAGGACGTTATAAATAAACCTGAAAATGTTTCCAGAAACCGCACCTAAAGCACTTGTCCAAAGCGCCGTTGTGACGATATTATTAGTATAGAAATTTTCGTCAGTTTCAGTATTCACGTCATGGTCCGAACCTCCATCGCCAGTCGCCTCTTCCACGCAACCGCTCACCTCGCAGCTTGCGTGGCCTTGGCCTGCACCCCCTTTACCCTCCTCGCCAACAACGGAAATGGCAATGGGAACGGCAACGGCAATGGCAACAACGGCAGCAGTTCCAACGTTTACAACTGGGTAGGAAGCCCTTGGTACAACGGTTGGTCCCAAGGCTCCAACTGGGCCGGGGGCACCGCTCCGCCGTCGCAGTACGACGACCCGGCGGCGGCCAATACGATCATGAACTTTGGGACGGGCACCTCCTCCTTCAATGACGGGTGGATCCATACCCAGAAGGAAATCCACTTTCTGGACAGCCTCGGAAACTCGACTTACACGATCAACAACAACTCCTCCGTCAAGATCTTCAAGTTTACCAACGCCCCGGTCATCAGCGTCGATCATACCGGCACGGCGATTATCAACAGTGGCGTGGACTTTCAGGAAAATATCCTCATAACCGGCAACAATGGCGGCACCCTGAATATCAATGGTGCGATCAACAAAGGCTGGCAATGGGAGCCGGTCGCCCCCACCGGCGGTATCACCAAGGAAGGTAACAGCACCCTCATCCTGAGCGGCTCCGAGTCCAACAAGCTCAACAGCCTCACCATTGAAAACGGGACCGTCGTGCTGAACAAAACCGGCGGAGCCACCGCCGCTTCCGGCAATATTTCCATCAACGGCGGCACCCTCTTGCTGGCCTCCTCCAACCAGATCGCCGACAACACCACGATGAACCTGAACGGCGGCACCTTCGCCACCGCGGGCAATTCCGAGCGCCTCGGCACCTTGACCCTCTCCTCCTCCTCGACCATCGACCTGGGCCAGAGCGGCACGGTCAACTTTGCCGACAGCAGCGGCACCTCCTGGAGCGGCAGCCTCGTCATCACCAACTGGAGCGGCGACTCCTCCGGCGAGGGCAACGGCTTTAGCCAGATCTACTTCGGCACCGACGCCAGCAGCCTCACGGCCGACCAGTTGAACTCCATCACCTTTGTCAACCCGGACGGCTACAGCCCCGGCATTTACGGCGCGAAGCTGCTCGACAACGGCCAACTCGTCCCCTTCTCCAGCTTTTCGGTCATCCCCGAACCCAGCACGGTCATGGGCGGCATTCTGATGACGCTCGGCGCGGCCTTCCTCGGCTGGCGACAGTGGCGCAAGAGCCGGGTAGCAGACCCACACTCTTGATATCCGATCCAGTCAAAGCCTGTCCGGGGCAAAACCTTTCATTGTCATCAGCCTGTTACCGCCAAAGCATTGTTCAACGGCCAACTCGATACCGGGGATTGAGCGCTGGGAATCCTGAGATCATTGATTTTCAGAACCTTATCCCTGTTTCAGCATGCATTGGCACGGAGGGACCAATGCCGGGGTGGATGGTAAGGAGATACGAACTTTCGTTACGCGATCGAAACCACAAGGGGTAGGCACGCAGTGCCGTAGCACAGCCCCTCAATCGGGTCAAGCGCCGAGCGCTTGTGGCGGAGAGGGAGGGATTCGAACCCCCGGTCCCTTGCGGGACAGCGGTTTTCAAGACCGCCGCAATCGGCCACTCTGCCACCTCTCCTGATTGAAGGGGCGCAAGCTAGCGGATTTTTCTCGGAAGGGAAAGGGCAATTTTTCACCGGACAGGAGACTTTCCAGGCCTGTACTCCTACGCCCCTCCCCCCTGCTCATTGCCATTAGTCACGCCCGGCAGCAGACAAGGCGCCAACATCCTCTCTCCCACGCAAGGAGAGGTAAACAAAGGCAGTTCAGATTTGCCAGAAATGCGGTCGTGGGCATAATTAAGAAGCAGACATGTCCGACTGTTGCTCTCATCATAAAAAAGAGGAAAAACCGGCCGCCAGCGAAGCTCCCGCCAAGAAGCCTTGCTGCCACGGACATCACGGCGACGCCCACGCCAGGCACCACCACGGACCGCAAAAGCCCGCCGGGCCAGTCATCCCAGGGGTGACGATGTACATCTGCCCGATGTGTCCGGGCGTGCGCCAGGCTGGGCCGGGCGTGTGCCCCAAGTGCGGCATGGCGCTCGAACCCGAGGACGCCAGCGCGGGCGACGAAGCGGCCCGGGAAGAGTTCCGGGCGATGGCGCGGCGGTTCTGGGGCTCGCTCGTTTTCAGCATTCCGGTCTTCCTGCTGGCCATGCTCCCGATGGCCTGGCCCGGCATGAACGACCTGCTCCCCCACACCGCCAACCGCTGGGTCCAGTTCATCCTGACCCTGCCGGTGGTCTTCTGGGCGGGAAATTTCGTCTTCACGCGCGGGTTCAAGTCGCTGCAAGGCTTCAACCTGAACATGTTCACACTCATCATGACCGGCGCGGGTGCGGCCTTTATCTTTTCGACCGTCGCGTTGCTGACTCCGGGGATTTTCCCGGACTCGTTCCGGGGGCACGGCGGCGAGGTCCATGTCTATTTTGAATCGACCGCCGTCATCCTCTCGCTCGTGCTCCTCGGGCAGATGCTCGAAGCCCGCGCCCGTGGCCGCACCGGCGAGGCGTTGCGGGCGCTCATGGACCAGGCGGCCAAGACCGCCCGGGTCGTCCACGACGACGGCAGCGAGGAGGAAATCGACATTGCCAACGTCGAGAAAGGCATGTGGCTACGCGTCAAACCAGGCGAAAAGGTACCCGTGGACGGCGTCATCGTAGAGGGCGGCAGCTCGGTGGACGAGTCCATGCTCACCGGCGAATCCCTCCCGGTGGAAAAAACGGTGGATGACACTGTAACCGGCGGCACACTCAACGAGCGCGGCTCATTTATCATGCAGGCGGAGCAGGTCGGAGCCGACACCGTGCTGGCCCATATCGTGGCCCAGGTCGCCGAGGCCCAGCGCAGCCGCGCCCCCGTCCAGGCCGTGGCCGACAAGGTGGCGGGCATTTTCGTGCCGGTGGTCGTCGGCATCGCGATTATATCCTTTATCTGCTGGGCGCTCTGGGGTCCTGCCCCTGCCCTCACCTACGCTTTTGTCAATGCCGTGGCCGTGCTCATCATCGCCTGCCCCTGCGCGCTCGGGCTGGCCACTCCGATTTCCATCATGGTCGGCGTCGGACGCGGCGCGACTGAGGGCATCCTGATCAAAAACGCCGAGAGTCTGGAAAAGCTAGAAAAAATCGACACCCTCTGCCTCGACAAGACCGGCACCCTGACCGAGGGCAAGCCCGCCCTGACCGACCTTGCCGCCGTCGGCGAGGTCGGGGAGGATGAGGTGCTGCGTCTGGCCGCCTCGCTCGAACAAGGCAGCGAGCACCCACTGGCCGCGGCCATTGCCAACGCCGCCCGCGAGCGCAAGCTCGACCTGTCCAAAGCCAGCGACTTCGAGTCCGTCACCGGCGGCGGCATCAAGGGCCAAGTCGACGGCTCAGCCCTCCGGGTCGGCAACGAGGAATTCGCAACTGGCGGAAGTTCCCTGCCAAAGTCACTGGCAGACAAAGCCTCCACCCTCAGCGCCGAGGGCAAGACGGTCATGTTTGTCGCCCGGGGGGAATCTGTGCTCGGCTTCATTGCGGTGGCCGACCCGATCAAGACCACAACCCCCGAGGCGGTCAAAGCCCTTCAGGCGCGCGGCATCAAACTTGTCATGCTCACCGGCGACAACGAGGGCACGGCCAAAGCCGTAGCCGGCAAGCTCGGGATCGAAACTTACCGCGCGGGCGTCAAGCCCGGCGACAAAATCGAGGAGGTCAAGCGCCTGCGCCAGCAAGGCCGCCGTGTGGCCATGGCCGGGGATGGGGTTAACGATGCCCCCGCCCTCAGCGCGGCCGATGTCGGCATCGCCATGGGCACGGGAACGGACGTGGCGATGGAGAGCGCCGGGGTCACACTGGTCAAGGGTGACCTGCGCGGCGTCGAGCACGCCATCGCGCTCAGTCACACCGTCATGCGCAACATCCGGCAGAATCTCTTTTTCGCCTTCATCTACAACGGCGTCGGCGTCCCGGTGGCCGCGGGCATCCTGTACCCCTTTATCGGGGTGCTGCTCAACCCGATGATCGCCGCGCTCGCCATGAGCCTGAGCTCGGTCTCGGTCATCACCAACGCCCTCCGGCTCAAGTCCACGCCGCTCAAGCGCTAAGCGCCAGCGCCTCTCAACGCCCCCTTCCACGTGTCCCGCCGCCGCCTGCCGCCACCGCCCAAGGAACACCTGCTGGTTGACGGCTACAACCTGATGCACGCCTGGCCGGAAACCCGGCGGCTGTTGAGGCGCGACATCGACGGTGCCCGCGAACGCTTCCTCGATACGGTGCGCATCATTCACGACATCGGCGGCGTGCGCACGACCGTTGTTTTCGACGGGCGCGGACTCAAGCCCGAGGTCGAATATCCCGGCGGCGCCACGACCTTCGCGGTGGTCTTTTCCCCGGCCGGACTCTCCGCCGACGGGGTGATCGAGCAACTTGTCGCCAAGGCCAAAGACCCGACCACCTGCTCCGTCGCCACCCGTGACAACCTCATCGCCGAGTCCATCCGCGCCTCGGGCGCGGTTGTACTGACTCCGCAGGACCTCATGGACTGGGTGGACCGCTGCGCACGCCAGCAAGCGGACACTCTCCGCCAACAACGCCGCAAGCAGCGCCAAACCACCCCCGACCCCAGCCCCTGGGACATCCTCCCCTAGGCAGGGCGCAGCCCTGCACCCTCGGTGCTGCGCACCGTGATGGGACTCCACCCCAACGGCAGGGCATGCCCTGCACCCTCGGTGCTGCGCACCGTGATGGGGCTCTGCCCCATCGGAGCCAGAAAGGCTCCTGCCCCGTGAGTGGTACGACTCGCCCGACGAAAAAATACCTGCGTCGGAACAAACAAGACATGCCTTTCGCGTGCCGGGGTAGTCGCCTTTTGCACATCGGGGTAACTGATAAGACAGTACGGGTTTTCGTTGCGCCCCCCTGATAGCGTGGGACATAGCGGAGTTCGTTTAAGTCGGCGACAATCACCGTGGCCCATGCCGCCGCGTTGGCGGTGGCATGAGTGATCCGACAGGATCACAGCTGCAGGACTCTGTCCTGCGCCCTCATTGTCCTGTGCGGTCACGCACAAAAAACCTCCGCCCGGATTGGGCGGAGGTTTTTGGAAAAAGAGTGCGAACCTGAGAAATCCGAACGAGAGAAGTTACTCAGCCTTGGGGGCTTCGGCTTCCTCGTTTTCTTCGATCGGGTTTTCGGAAACGACTTCCCACTCGAACTCGACCGTGACTTCGGGGTGAAGCTTCACCTTGGTGGCGTGCTTACCGAGGGCCTTGACGGGCGTGTAGAGGTTGAGCTGCTTGCGCTCCAGCTCGACGCCTTCCTCGGCCAGGCGGTCGATGAGGTCCTGAGCGGTGACCGAGCCGAACATCTTGCCGCCTTCGCCCGTCTTCACGGCGATGGCGATGCTGACCTTTTCGATCTTGGCGGCCAGTTCCTGAGCATGGCCCAGTTCCTTGGCTTCGCGCTCGGCGCGGCGCTTCTGAAGGGCGTCAATGTACTTCTGGTTGGCGCGGTTGACCGGCAGGGCCAGCTTGCGCGGCAGCAGGAAATTACGGGCGTAGCCAGCCTTGACGGTGACCTGGTCGCCTTCGCCACCGAGGCCGGTTACGGGCTCGAGAAGGAGGATGTCTGTCGTTGCCATTGGGAAATATAAATCGGGTTGAGTAATCTACTGGACCGGAATTAGCGACCGGAACGGCTGGCGCGGCTGGCCTCGACGAGGCGCTTTTCCTTCACCTTGTTGGCCTGCTTGCCGATACGGCCACGCAGGTAGTACATGCGGGCACGCATGGTGACGGATTCACGGTCCACCTCGATCTTGTCGATGTTGGGGGAGTTGACGGGGAAGACGCGCTCAACACCTTCGCCATAGGAGATACGGCGGACGGTGAAGGTCTCGGCGATACCACGGCCCTTACGGCAGATCACGATACCGGCAAAGATCTGGATGCGTTCCTTGTCGCCTTCGCGCACCTTGGTGTGGACGCGCACGCCGTCGCCTACCTTGAACTTGACGAGGTCGGTCTTGAGTTGGTCTTTGGTGATGTCTTCGAGAATCGCTTGCATGGCGAAAGGTGTGTGTTCTGCGTATCCGGGTGAATACAAAATTAAGGGTTTAGATCAGGTCGCCGGAGGCGGGTCTGTCTCCTTCTCTCTTCCTCTCTCCAGCGTTCGATGGCTGCGTGGTCGCCGCTGAGCAGGACCTCCGGAACCTTCATCCCGCGGAACTCCGCCGGACGCGTGAATTGAGGAAAAGTGAGGAAATTGTCGTTGAAGCTGTCCTGCGTCAAGGATTTTTCTTCACCTAAAACACCGGGAACCTGCCGGGCCACGCAGTCGATGAGAACCGCTGCCGGGAGGGTGCCGTTGGTCAGCACGTAGTCGCCGATGGAAATCTCGCGGTCCACGAGCGCATCGCGGACCCGTTGGTCCACCCCTTCGTAATGCCCGCTGATCAAGAGCAGGTGCGGCTTTTCGGACAATTCGCGGGCCAGCGGTGTGGAGAGCGGCTCACCGTCCGGACAGAGGTAAATTGTGGTTGTCTCGGGGGTGCGGATCTCCTCGATGGCGGCGAAAAGCGGCTCGGGCATCAGGAGCATCCCGGCCCCCCCGCCGAAGGGGCGGTCGTCCACGCGGTGGTGTTTATCAGTGGACCAGTCGCGCAGATTGTGGATATTGATAGAGAGCAGTCCATGCGCCGAGGCCCGCCCGAGGATGCTCTCGGTCAGGAAGCCTTCCGCCATTTTCGGGAAAAGCGTCAGCAGGTCGATACGGCTCAGCATGGTGAACTACTTCTTAAAAAAAGTCCGGGCGGGAAACAAAAAACGGCTCCTCGTTAAGAGAAGCCGTTCGGTGCCAAAAAAGACGTTAATTAAGCCTGCGGCTGTTCGCCTTCGGCGGCTTCGGCCTTGGGTTCCTCGGCGGCAGCGGGAGCTTCTTCCGCCTTGGGGGCGGCGGCTTCGGCCTTCTTGGCCGGCTGCGGGGAGGGCACGGAGGCGACCAGGCCGGCTTCGCGGCGGGCACGGTTGATCAGCGTGCGGGCGGTGTCGGAGGGCTGGGCGCCCACGCCGGTCCAGTAGTCCACGCGATCGAGTTTGAGCTTGAGCTCGACGTCCTGGCCGCGTGCCTTCGGGTTATAGTGGCCGAGAACTTCGGCGTGGCGGCCGTCGCGGCGGTGGCTGGACTCGGTCACAACCATGCGGTAAACCGGCGCGTGGGAAGCGCCGTGACGCTGCAATCTGATTCGGAGTGCCATGTAAAAAGTATCCTCTTATCTACGGGTTCTTCTGGGAAAAGCAGGACAAAAAAGGCTTTTTACCCCGTCCTGTCAACCTTTCTTATCCACCTTTTTAAATTGGCCCATAAAATGTTGCCCTCGGTGGCTCGCTAAACATGCGTATTTACTATGGATGAGAAAACCGAAACCGGGGCTCCGGCCAAGCCTAAACTGCATCCGCTGGTCGCCAAACTGCTGTGGCCGCTTGTTATCATCGGCGCGGCCGGGTTTGCCTGGTTCGGGTACGTGGAGGTGCAAAAGGAGCGCACCCGCGTCACCACCGACAACGCCGAGGTCAAAAGCCTGGTCGTAAAGATCTTCTCTCCCGAGCAGGGCTACGTCACCGCCGTGCAGGCGCAGGAGAATGATCTGGTCAAGGCCGGGCAGCCGCTTGTCCAGCTCGACGACAATTACTATCAGTGGGAGGTCCAGCGGGCGCAGGCGAACTTCGACCTCGCCCAGACCAAGCTCGGCACCGGCAGCCAGCCCGGGCTGAGCGCGGCCCAGCTCCAGAGCGCCGAGGCCAATCTCCAGCTCATTAACGCCCAGCTCAAGCAGGCTCAGGATCAGTTTGAGGACGCGCAGCAGGCAGTTCAGGACCTGCAGGCGAAGAAGGACAAGCCGGGCTTCAAGCAATCCGACCTGAGCAAGGCGCTCACCACCTCCGAGTCCTGGCAGGCCAGCGTGAACACGCTGGAAAAGCAGTCGCTGTTCGCGCAGAAACAGGTGGCCGAAGAACAGGCCAACCAGCGTCTGGGCAATTATAACCTCGACCAGGCCAAGGCCGAACTCGAACAGGCCCGCCTGCGCCTGGCCAACACCGTCATTCGCAGCCCCATCGAAGGCTATGTCGCCCAGAACAACATCAGCCCCGGCGTCCTCCTCCAGTCCAACCAGTACCTGATGGCCGTCATTTCCCGCTCCGAGACCTGGATCACCGCCAACATCAAAGAGAGCAAAATCGAACGCATTCAGGTCGATTACCCGGTGATCATCACTCTCGACGCCTTCCCCGGGCAGACCTTTTACGGCGAGGTGGAGAGCATCAGCCCCGCCGCCGGGTCGGAGTTCGCGCTCATCCCGCGCAACAACGCCTCGGGCAACTTTATCAAGACCGAGGCCCTCATTCCGGTCCGTATCCGCGTCCTCGACCCCGACCAGAAAGCCCGCCTGCTGCCGGGCATGAGCGCGACCGTCACCATCATGACTGACCCGCTCGACAAGAAGGACAAGAAAGTCGCCGCCTATTTTAAAGCCAAAGCCGAGATCGACGCCCGCGCCAAGAAACAGCCCGCCGCCGCTCCCGCGCAAACCACCAAGACCACGCCCTCCCCCACTGCCAAGCAACCGGACGGCCCCACCACCACCGACGCGGCAACTTCGGCCTCCGCTCCCTCGGAGGGGGCCGCTTCTCCGACCGCCACCCCCCCGACAACGGCCCCTCACCCAGCCGCAGCGACACCAGCGGCGGATGCAACCGTCATCACGTCCCCCGTGGCACCCGCCACCGTTCCGGCCACCCCTTCTACTAATACCGACACACCTGCCAACACCGCGCCCGGCGTTCCCGCCCCGGAGGCCCCCGGCACAGGCGCGGACAACCAATCCCCCGGCGGCGACACCGGCACCCCCGCCCCGGCGGATGAAGACGCCTCGGCGACGACAGCTCCTTCGGCGGCGACTTCCGCCACTGACAGTCAGGCGGAAAAAGTCGCCGAACGGCACAGCCGCGGTCCCGTTGGCACTGACGGACGCTGATTTCCGGACGGACACAACGGGGACATGGACAAACAACCGCAGGCCAGCATCTACGGCGAGAACGGCCATCCGCTGCGCTACGTGATCGTGGCCGTGGTTACGCTGGCCTCGTTTCTGGAGGGGCTGGACGCGAGTATTATTACCGTCTCCCTGCCCGACATGATGGGCACCCTCGACGCCTCGCTGGAGCAGATCAGCTGGGTCTCCAACGGCTACCTGCTGGCCAACGTCATCATCATCCCCATGACCGGGTGGCTGGCCCAGCTCTTTGGCCGCAAGCGCTACTTCAACGGCTCGCTCGTGCTGTTCACCTTCGCCAGTCTCATGTGCGGCCTCTCCGGCTCGCTGACCGAGATCATCATCTGGCGCGTGCTTCAGGGGATCGGCGGCGGGGCGCTCGTGGCCACCGCCCAGGCCATTATTTATGAGGTCTTCCCACCCCGCGAGCACGCCCGCGCCATGTCGCTGTGGGGGCTGGGGCTGATGGTCGGCCCGGCCATGGGCCCGGCCATCGGCGGGTACATCACAGGCATCCTCTCGTGGCCGTGGATTTTTTACGTCACCGTGCCCTTCGGGGCGCTGGCCGTGGTCATGGTCTCACTCGTCGTGCCCGAGTCCCCCTACCGCGAGAAGGTCAAAAAAATCGACCTGCAAGGGCTGCTCCTGCTGACCTTCGCCATCGGCTCGCTCCAGTACATCCTGGTCAAGGAAAGCTCGCTCGACTGGGGCTTCCTGGGCAACGGCATGAACCTGGCCGTGCTCTGCGCAGCCAGCGCCGTGATGTTCGTGCTGCGGGAGTTAAACATCCCCTATCCGGTGGTTGACCTTCGCATCCTTAAAAACATCCAGTTCACGGCCTGCTGTATCTTCAGCTTCATGCAGGCGCTGTGTACACTGGCCATCGTCTTTGTCACCCCGATGCTGTTGATCGACCTGATGGGCTTCTCGGCCCTTGAGACGGGGATGATCATGTTCCCGGTGGCGGCGGGCACGGGGTTGAGCATGTACATCGCCGGCAAAGTCGCCCACCGCATCAACCCCTACGCCCTCATTCTGACCGGGTTGGCCATTTTCTTTTTCGCCATGTTCAAGTACAGCACCTTCAGCTTTGACACGCCGAAGGCCGACCTGTACCTGCCCTTCCTGCTGCGCGGGATCGGACTGGGGGTGATCTTCGTCCCGCTCAACGCCCTGGCCGTGGCCGACCTGCGCCCCGAACAGCAGGCCAACGCCTGCGGCCTGCTCAACCTGACGCGGCAGTTCGGCAGCGGGGTGGGCATCGTGATCGCCGCCAGCGTACTGGGCAAGATCAAGGCCAACTTCGAACTCGTGCTGGCCAACGCCGTCGTCCCCACCCAACCGGCCTCCATCGTCACGATGAGCAATCTTGAGCGCCACTTTATCGCGCTCGGGGTTAGCCCCGACACGGCGCAACTCTACGGCCTCAAGACCATCGAGTACGCCAACAACCTCATCGCCAGCAGCCTGGCCTTTGAGCGCATCTTCGCCATCTTCGGGCTGAGCCTGGCCTGCGTCATCCCGCTGCTCCTGCTCATGCGCAAGCAACCCGCCTCCGGCAAGCCCACCCCCGCCCGACACTGAGAGCGGGCGCACGGAACCGGAAGCCCTTGAGACAAGCCAGTCGCCCCGGCTGAATCCATCGCCCGGCCAGCAAAAACCCGCGCAAAAGAACCGGCTCCCGATTGCGCGCAGCGGCAGTCTCGTTACACTGGGAGGCTATGAGATTTTACAGCCGCAAATGGATCCGGCCCGCCGACCTGAACTCACACGGAAGCCTCTTCGGTGGACAACTGCTGCAATGGATCGACGAGGAGGCAGCCATTTTCGCGATGTGCCAGCTCAACAACAACCCGAACATCGTCACCAAGTACATTTCCGAAATCAACTTCACCGCCTCGGCCCGAACGGGAGACATCGTTGAGATGGGCATGGAAGTCGTAGCCTTCGGGCGCACCTCGATCACCCTGAGCTGCGAAGTCCGCAACAAGGTGACCAAGGAAAAAATCATCACCATCGACCGGATCGTCTTCGTCTCCCTCGATGCAAACGGACGCCCCAGCCCCCACGGTTGCACCGAGGAGCGCGACTGAACCGGGTGACGCGGCAAGCCACACAGCATCTGAAAAAAACTCCCTGACCATCAGTTCCGCTGATCCGTAAACTTTTCTCATATTAGCCATGACAATCCGCTTTCAGCGGCTATAACGGGTGGTGCACCTTCGTTATACGCCGTTACCATGAGAGCCATCCGCCTGCTGCCGTTCCTGCTGTTGCTCCTGCTCGCCGCTCCCGCCTCACGGGCGGAGTCGTACGTCGCCCTCCCCAACAGCGGGTTTGTCGTGCGCTACCCGATCGACTACCCCGCCTGCAAGATCTACCCCTCGCAGTCCTTCGAAGTGTTGAGCGAAGACGGCGACTCGTACTTCGTGCCGTACGACTTCGGGGACGCCGTGCATGTGGTCGAACTACCCAAGAAAAAGAATGGCCGTACCGTCAGCTTCCGTGACGGGAACACCGCCCACATCAACGGCATGGTCATGCAGAAATTCGAAAAAGGCGTCATCCTGATCGAAAAAGGCACGGCCTACCCCGTGACCAAGGCCGAGGGCGGCCAACTCGAACTCATCGTCCCAGTCGGCGACAGCAAGCGCCGTGCGCCCTTCCCCGAAAACCTCTTCCGCCTCGTCGAGGCCGAACGCTACCGCGAGGCCAGCGAACGCCCCAGCACCTTTGCCACCACGACCGGAGACACGTCCGAAGACCCCCGGCCCAGCCTCAGCGCCGCGGACCTGGAAAAACTCGCCGCCGCCGAAAAGGAAAAGGCCGCCCGCGTCCACGCCTCCCAGACCAAGGGCCGCTACATGCCCGTCCGCTCCACCGAGGATGCCGTCGGCGTGGTCACGACCGCCGAGGGCTCCGGCACCGGCTTCCTCTGCCACATGGACGGCGTGGTTTACTTTTTCACCAACAGCCACGTCGTCGGCTCCGGCGAAGACCTGACCATCCGCCTGCGCGACGGCACGAAGCTGAAGCCCCGGCTGATCGAGCTGGCCGAGGACCGCGACCTGGCCCGGATCAGCATTGAGAAACAGCCCCCGAGCCTGACCTTTACCACCCGGAGCGACATCGGCGACGACGTCATCGTCTATGGCAACAGCGCCGGGGCGGGCGTCATCACCAAGATCAAGGGCGAGATCAAAGGCGACGCCTACGACCGGATCGAGACGAGCGCGAAGTTCGTCCCCGGCAACAGCGGCAGCCCCATCGTCAACCGCAAGGGCGTCGTCGTCGCCGTGGCCACCTACGCCACCTTTAACCCGACGGACAAAAAAGACTGGGTCATGGCCGGAACGGGCTTCGATAAGGTGCGGCGCTTCGGGGTCAAACTCGACGACAAAATCAACTGGATCCCCTTCCACCCCGAGGCCCTCCAACTCATCAACCACCAAATCATCGAGGCCGAAGCAGCCCTGGACCAGTCCGCCTCGCTCATGGCCGTCTATTATAATGCGCCCTTCGAGCCGGTTATCATTCCGGGCATCGAAAACCCGCGCCTGGCCCAGTGGATCACCGCTCACAACGCCGTGGTCAAGGAATACGCCGCCCTCGAGGGCAAACGCTACAGCATGAGCGAACGCAACAAGGTGCTCGCCATTATCCGCAACCGCGGACGTGCCAAGGGGCGGGCGCTGACGGACTTTTTCCGCGATCAGGCCGAGGACCTCGAAGCCCTTCCCCTCGTCCCCCGCACCGGCTTCCACGCCGAGCACATCAAGCGCACCCAGGAAGGTTTTAGCCAACTGGCCGAGATCAACGAGTCCATCACCGAGGGCATGTGGTAAGGCCCCCCGCCCGCAGTCGCGGACGGGACCATTCCCGTGGATTAACGCTTGGCGAGCGCGGTTTTTTCGGTTTAGTGCTAGGGGTTTCGCCCAAACAACACTTTCCACCCATATCATGCTCCAATCCGGAATCGTCGGACTGCCCAACGTGGGCAAAAGCACTCTTTTCAACGCCCTCACGCGCACCCGCAAGGCCGAGGCCGCGAACTACCCGTTCTGCACCATCGAGCCGAACGTCGGCGTGGTCGAAGTCCCGGACGAACGCCTCGCCCCGCTGGCCGAAATCGGCGGCACCAAGACGATCATCCCCGCCGCGATTGAGTTTGTGGACATCGCCGGGCTCGTCGCCGGGGCCAGCAAGGGTGAAGGCCTGGGTAACAAGTTCCTCGCCAATATCCGCGAGGTGGACGCCATTGTCCACGTCGTGCGCTGCTTCGAGGACGACGACATCATTCACAACATGGGCGGCGTCGATCCCGTGCGCGACATCGAAATCATCAACACCGAGCTGGTCCTGGCCGACCTCGAAAGCGTCGAGCGCCAGATCAACTCCTGGGCCAAGAAGGCCAAAAGCGGCGACAAGGAAGCCCAGGCCCACAGCGCCCTGCTCCAGCGTATTGTCGCCCACACCGGCGAGGGTAAGCCCGTCATCACGATGGACCTCAGCGACGACGAGCGCGCGCTTCTGAAATTCTACAATCTGCTCTCGGCCAAAAAAGTCCTCTACGCCTGTAACGTGAAGGAGTCCGACCTGGCCGACGCCGACAACCACCCGCTCGTGCAAAAGGTCGCCGCCTGGGCCGCCGAACACCACGGCGCGGGCTACTGCCCGATCTGCGCCCGCGTGGAAGAGGAACTGGGCGAACTCGCCCCCGACGAGGCCGCCGAATACCTGGAGAGCCTCGGCATCTCCGACAGCGGCTGCAACCGCCTCATCCGCGAAGCCTACAAGTTGCTCGGGCTGGCCAGCTACTTCACCACCGGGGAGAAGGAAACCCGCGCCTGGACCTTCCGGCTCGGCCTCAAGGCTCCCCAGTGCGCCGCCGTCATCCACACCGACTTTGAGAAGAAATTCATCAAGGCCGAAGTCGTCTCCTACGACGACCTCGTGAACGCCGGCTCCATCGCCGCCGCCCGCGACGCCGGCAAGTACCGCCTCGAAGGCAAGGAATACGTCTTCAAGGACGGCGACGTTGCCCTCTTCAAGGTCGGTGCGTAACCGCCACCGGTCGGGTCACCCCCGGCGACACTCCGACTGGAACAGCATAAAGGCGGCGCTGCCCACGCCTATCCCAAACACGATGCTGCAAGCATCGAAAGTGCAGGCTTCGCCTGCCGCGGGTGCGGGCTGCGTAAGCCCGCAATAATTATGCCGGGGACTTAAAGACTCGGCACACTATCGGTTACGGTTTTATTTGAACCGTCCTAAAACAGAATCACGTTCTCGGGACGCGGCTGGGGGCCGGGGGCGGAACCGAGCACGTAATCAAGGATGCGACCGGAGAGCTTGTTGATGGCCGCGTAGCGTTCGGGCGGGGCGGCCAGCATCTCCTCGGCGCTTTGGACGTAGTCGCCGGGGACGATTTCGTCGCCGCAGTGCTCGATCAGTTGAGCGGCGGTTTCCGGGGTCGTCTCCAGGTGGAACTGCATGCCAATCACGTTCACGCCCAGTTGGAAAGCCTGATTGCGACAACCCGCGCTGGAGGCAAGCAGGCTGGCCCCTTCCGGCAGGGCAAAGGTTTCCCCGTGCCAGTGATAGACGCTCAGCCGCGCCGGAAAGGTAAAGGTGCCCGTCGGCGCGGGAACGGACTCGACCGGGAACCACCCAATCTCGGGCTTGGGGTTGCGGGTGATGGCGGCCCCAAGCGCACTGGCGATGAGCTGGGCCCCGAGGCAAACGCCGACCACCGGCAGCCCCCGCTTGACCGCCTCGCGCAGGAAGGCTTTCTCCCGTACCAGCCAAGGGTGCTCAGTGTCGTCGTTGACGCTCATCGGCCCGCCCATAGCGATGACCAGGTCGAGCGAGGCCGGGTCCGGCAGCCCGGCGGACTCGTAGAGCCGCGCGGTGTCAATCTGCGCACCACGCTCTCGCAGCCAGGGCTCCATGCTGCCGATCCATTCAAAGGGCACGTGCTGTAAAACCTGTACTTTCACCTGAAAACCTCCCGTGTTTGTTGGACGCGTCTAGGTAGCACGCAGCTCGCCCGGTTTCAAGCCGTTCCGGCAGAGAGTTTTCCCGCCACGCCTTATCAAACCAAGCTTATAGCACCCATAAGCGCCGCTGTCGCTCACCAGTTAGCCTTGACCGGGGGCGCAATATGAGAATCGTTCGGCCATGCGATTAATCTCCTGCACGGCGGGCGCGCTGCTCTCACTCGCGCTCCTGCTCAGCGGCTGCTCTGACGAGCAAGTCACCACGTACCGGGTTCCCAAGGAGGAGCGCCCGGACCTGACGGCCACGGTGCCCGCCGCGACCCCCGCTTCGACTTCCCCCGGCCAACCCGGCATGAGCGGCCCGGCCATGACGGAAATGCCCGGCCTGGCCGCGCAAACCTCTGGCTTTCAGGCCCCGCAGTGGAGCGCCCCGGCCGATTGGCAAGCCCAGCCGCTGGGCTCGATGCGCAAGGGGAGCTGGACGGTTTCCACCGGCAGCGGCAGCGCCGAGATCAGTGTGCTGGCCTTCCCCGGCAACGTCGGCGGCGACCTGGCCAACATCAACCGCTGGGCCAATCAGGTCGGCCTCGGCGCCATGAGCCCGGCCCAGCTCGACAGCGAACGCGCCGCCCACACCTTTACCATCGCCAGCGGCGAGCAGGGCTTTTACGTCCACCTCGACGGCCCCTCCGGGCAGAGCATTGCCGGGGCCATCATCACCCACGGCGGCGCGAGCTGGTTTTATAAAATGATGGGCGACACCGCCACCGTGCAGGCGCAGACCCCCGCCTTTCTCGAATTTGTGCGTTCCTCGCGCTTCCCCGCCCAATGAAGTCACTTTACCGCTTCCTCAGTTCGCTCAAGCTGACCGTCGTCCTGCTGGCCTTCAGCATCCTGCTGGTCTTCTTTGGCACGCTCGACCAGGTCCACTACGGCATTCACGAGGCCCAGCGCCGCTACTTCGAGAGCTTCCTGGCGCTCTGGCAATACCCCTCCGAGTGGTTCGGCGGACTCCAGCTCTCGTGGTTCAAGTTGCCCCTGCCCGGCGGCTTCACGCTCGGCATCCTGCTACTGGTCAACCTCTGCTGCGCGCATTTCCGGTACTTCCGCCTGAGCTGGAAACGCTCCGGCATCGCCATCACCCACCTCGGTGTGGTCGTGCTGCTGGTGAGCGGTTTCCTCGTGAGCTGGCTGCAGGAGGAGAGCCAGATGTGGATCGACGAGGGTGGCCAGAGCAACTACGCCGAAACCCACCTCGACAATGAGCTGGTCTTCATCGACCGCTCGAACCCGGACTACGACGAGGTCGTCAGCATCCCGCAAAGCCTGCTGCGCGACGGGGCGCACATCGAGCTTCCGCAGCTCGGGCTGAGCCTGAACGTGGTGGACTTCATGCTCAACGCCGGGCTCGGCACGAAGATGCAAAACCCCAACGGCCCCACCCCCCGCGCCGACCGCGGAGCCGCCGCCCGTATGGGGCTGTTCGCGGTGGAGAAGGCCCCCGACTACAGCGACAAGGGCATCAACACCACCACCGCCATCATCGAGCTGGAGGGCGCCGAGGGTCCGCTGGGCACCTGGCTGGTTTCCAACGTCATGGACGAGCACCGCTTCCCCCCGCAGACGCTTGAGGTCGGCGGCAGGACCTACGAGGTTTACCTGCGTTTCAAACGCACCTACCTGCCCTTCTCGCTGGAGCTGAAAAAATTCACCCACGACAAGTACCCCGGCACCGACATTCCTAAGAACTTCGCCAGCGACGTGCGCATCCTCACCCCCGGTGAGTCGCCCCAGCCGGCCCTTATTTACATGAACCACCCGCTGCGCCACGGTGGCTTCACTTTTTACCAGGCCTCCTTCGGCAAGCAGGACACCGCCTCCATGCTCCAGGTCGTGCGCAACCCCAGTTGGCTCGTGCCGTACCTGGCCGTCACCCTCGTCGGCATCGGCATGTGTATCCAGTTCCTGATACACCTGGTCCGCTTCACCACCCGCCGCTCAGCCCAGTCCCGCTCATGAAAACCTTTGTCCCCCTCCTCTGCCTGCTCGTGGGCGTGATCATCATCGGTCGCGGGCTGGTGCCGCCGAATTACCAGTCCGAGTACGACGTGCGCAGCTTCGCGGAGCTGCCGGTGCAGTCCGGCGGGCGCGTCCTTCCACTGGACTCGGTGGCTCGCAACAGCCTGCGCCTGCTCAGCGGACGCCAGAGCGCCAAGCTCCCCGAGGACGGCAAGATGAGCGCCATCGCGTGGTTCATGGAGCTGTCCTTCAACCCCGTGGCCGCGGACAAGATCCCCGTCTTTCGCATCGACAACCCGCAGGTGCTCGGCCTCTTCGGCTGGCAGCAGGAGGACCGCAAGCTCTTCTCCTTCGACGACCTGCGCCCCCACTTCCAGACCATCCAGCAGATGGCCTCGCAGGTCAACCCCGAGCCCAAGCTCCGCAGTGCCTACGAGCGCCAGCTGATCAAGCTGACCAGCGCACTGATGGAGTACGACGTGCTCGCACGCTCGATCCAGCCCGGTGGCAACCTCGACCAGGTGCTGCTCGAATACGGGGCCTGGGAACGCATAGTCGAGCCGGGCCGCACGGCCTTTGACCAGAAGGAGCGCGGCGAGAGCTTTGACGCCGAGGACCTGGAGCGTTTCACCTTCCTGACCAGCCGCTACCTCGACATCTCCAAGCGCGGGGGCTTTGGCATCGTGCCCCCCGCCGGTGAGCAAACCAAGGCCGACGACCACTGGCTCAACCTCGGCGAAGCCCTCCTGCAAACCATCGAGAGCGGTCAACTCAACCCCATCGTCGATGACTACGCCAAGCTGACCGTCTTCTGGCGGCAGGCCAACCCGCAGGGGTTTAACGAAACCCTCACTGCGCTGCACACGCAGCTCGCCCCCGCCTCGCCGACCGGGCACGTCGCCTTTGAGGAATTTTTCAATACCTTCGAGCCCTTCTACCGCGCCAGCGTCCTCTACGTCATTATCCTCCTGCTCGCCGCCATCAGTTGGCTGTGGATGCCGCTGCCGCTCCAGCGCGGGGCCTTCTGGCTGCTCGTGCTGGCCTTTGCCGTGCATACCTTCGGACTGCTCGGGCGCATGTACATCCAGGGCCGCCCGCCCGTGACCAACCTGTACTCCTCGGCCATCTTCGTCGGTTGGGGTGCGGTCCTGCTGGGCCTCATCCTGGAGCGCATCTACCGCAGCGGGATCGGGAGCTTCGTCTCGGGGCTGGTCGGGTTTGTCACACTCATCATCGCCCACAACCTCGCCCTCAGCGGCGACACCCTGGAAATGATGCAGGCCGTGCTCGACTCGAACTTCTGGCTGGCGACCCACGTGGTCATCATCACCATCGGCTACTCTGCCACCTTCCTCGCCGGAACGCTCGCCATCGTCTATGTGCTGCGCCGCCTGCCCGCCGGAAGGCTTTCCCGCGAAACCGCCGCCAGCCTCTACCGCATGGTTTACGGCATCACCTGCTTCGCCCTGCTCTTCTCCTTTGTCGGGACCATGCTCGGCGGCGTCTGGGCAGACCAGAGCTGGGGCCGCTTCTGGGGCTGGGACCCGAAGGAAAACGGCGCGCTCATCATCGTGCTGTGGTGCGCGCTCATGCTGCACGCCCGCATCGGCCGCCTCGTGGGCGAACGCGGCTTTATGCTGCTGGCGATTTTTGGCAACATCGTGACTGTCTGGTCGTGGTTCGGGACGAACATGCTCGGCGTCGGGCTGCACTCCTACGGCTTCATGGACAAGGCGTTTTTCTGGATCCTGCTCTTCATCGTAAGCCAGTTCGCGCTCATCGCGCTGGGCCTGACCCGTCCGGCACCGGGCACACGGACCACCCCCAAGGCCGCGAACGGCCAGGCCTGATCCCCGCCTGCGAAAGTCCTTCAAGCCCCCGACTTAGCCCATTATTTGCATTGCCTGACAGCAATAAACAGGTATACTTATATTCCATGAAAATCACTCTCTCTCTTCTTTCCCTCGCTGGTCTTTTCCTTTTCGCCGGGTGCCAGAACACGCCCCAGACCGAAGCCCGCGCCCGCGAAATGGACCGCGCCACCGAGGCCTACCAGCAATCGCTGAACGAAGGCGCTGGCAACATCAACGCCCCGGCTGACGAGAACCCGCTCGGCGTCCAGAACGAAGCTGGCGACTACTAAGCCGCCCGTTTCCGGCTCCGGACAACCCGTCTCGCGCCAATCCAAGCGCGAGGGAATACACAACTGATTTCTTCTTCAACCCATGAAGCTCCTTCCGTACACTCTGATTCTTACCGGGCTCGCGCTTCTGGCCGGGTGCAGCGGTGCCCCCACCACACCGCAGGAGGCCGCCGCCGACCAGCGTGCCATGTCCATCGCCAACCAAAACGAACAGGACCAGATGGATACAGACATGGGCTACACCGATCCGGCAGCGGAAGATGTCGAGACCGGTCAGAACCCGATCCTCGACACCGAGACCCCCGAGTAAGGCAGTCGCCGGTTAACCATTTGACATCAAAGCCACTTCCACACGGGAGTGGCTTTTTTTATGCCAGCCTTGAGTTGGGTAATGGATTTAACAGGAAGGCCGGGAAGTGAGGGAAGGAAATCCCTCCGGTCTTATTTGCGTTCTGCTGTTAATCTACCCAAAGCACAAAAAAACGGCATCGGAGTTCCGCCTGGCCAAGCAGCAGTGCCGACCAAGGATCAATACCCACAAGCCTCACGCCAAGGGCTTCAGCAGCGAACGGGCGTGCTCCCGGGCGGAGGCAGACTTGCGGTCGCCGAGCATGCGGGCCAGTTCCTCCTCGCGGGCGGGAAGATCGTCGTGTAGTGGCTGGATGGATACAGTCGTCTCGCCGTCGCCCTGGGACTTCGTCACCACGTAGTGCTGCCGCCCCTGCGCGGCGACCTGCGGCAGGTGCGTCACGCAGAGGACCTGATGCTCCCCGGCCAGCGCGGCCAGTTCGCGCCCGACCTCGGCTCCGATCTCGCCCCCGACATTGGCATCGACCTCGTCGAAAACCAGCAGCGGCGTGTGGTCGGCCCGGGCCAGCACGGCCTTGAGCGCGAGCATGACCCGCGCGGTTTCACCGCTGGAGGCGATGCGGTTGAGCGGGAGCAATTCCTGCCCCGCGTTGGCGGAAAAAAGATAGTCGCAGCCGGAATCCCCGGTCGGCCCCAGCTCCTTGAGCGCGTGGACTTTTATCTCGAAGCCCGCTTTCTTGAACCCGAGCCGCTTGAGCAGTTTGCCTACTTCGGCGCTGAGTTTGGTCGAGGCGGCTTCGCGCTTTTTGGTCAAAGCGGCGGCCAGTCCACGCAGCGTTTTTTCCTTCACGGCAGCCTCGGCAGCCAGGCGCTCCAGCGTGCCCTCGACATCGGACTGAGCCTCCAGGCGACCCGCCATCTCCTCGCGCTTGGCCAGAACTTCCGCCACCGTCGGGCCGTGCTTGCGCTTGACCTCCAGCCAGGCCGCCATGCGGGACTGAAGCAGTTCCGCCGCCTCCGGCTCGATGTCCACCTCGCCCGCGAGTCGGGAGAATTCGCCGCCCAGGTCCTGTAGCTCAATAATCGCGGCCTCCATCCGGGCGGAGAGACCGGCGGCCTCCTCGTCAAGCTGGGCCAGCTCGTGCGCGGCCCGTTGCATGGCGCCGAGTTGCGTGACCACGCCCTCGTCGCCGGTCAGCCCGGCCTCCAGTTGCCCGGCCAGTTCGGCCAGCTCCTGCGCCCGGTCCAGCCGTAAAAAATCACGCTCCAACTCGGCGATGGATTCCTCAGAGGCTTCCACCTGATCGATGCGGGCGATCTGCCGGGAGAGGAACTCCTGCTCGTCCTCGTCGAGCCGGTCCGCCGTGCGCAGTTCCTCGGCCTGCCGCAGCAGGTCCTGCCAGGCCGTGTAGTGCTCGCCGTAGGTTTCCAGTTCACTGGCCAGCCCCGCGAAAGCGTCAAGCATAGCCAACTGGTGACGCCCCTTGAAAAGCTTCTGCGGCTCGCCGGGGCCGTGAAAATCGATCCAGTGCCCGCCCAGTTCCTGCAATGCGGCCAGCGTGGCCAACGCGCCGTTGACCTGGACCTTGGCCGCGCGCTGGCGGTGGATCACCCGGCGCAGGACGAGCGCCCCATCCTCGCAGGCGGGCAGCCCCAACTCCTCCAGCATGGTGTCGATCCGCTCCGGACGAGCAAAATGCAGGGTGGCGGCAACTTCGCAGGCGTCCTGCCCCTGCCGGATGACGGTCTTGTCCGCCCGGTTCCCGGCCAGCAGAGAGAGCGCCCCGAGCAGCACGCTTTTGCCCGCGCCGGTCTCGCCGGTCACGGCGGTGTAGCCGGGCTCGAACTCCAGTACCGCCTCGTCCATCAAGGCCAGATCACGGATATGCAGTTCTTCGAGCATGGACAGAGGTTGGGCAAATTCCCGCCCGGAGAAAAGCTGTTTCTGCGCCCGGACGCATCATTCCACCGCGCTGTCACCAGTTGAGCACTCCCGGCCTACCCCTCTCGTCTCCTTCGCACACGGATGCTCACTGCGGCCTGAATGACCCCTCACCGGAAAATTTACCTAAAAAATTCCCTTGCCAGCGGCCATAAAATCTATTCGATGACCACCTTCCTTCCGTGGGGGTATAGCTCAGTTGGCTAGAGCGCATCCTTGACATGGATGAGGTCACAGGTTCGAGCCCTGTTACTCCCACCAGTTTCCCCGGAAGGACAAGAGGCGTTTTCCATCGAGAAACGAATGCCTCGTTGCCGCCTATCAGGCAAAGCCTTGCAGCGTTTTAATTCATTGGCTATGGTCAGGTATGGCCGTTCACACAACAATGCGGACCAAACATCGTGTCGTGGTAACCTTTGTCGCACAGCTTACCGCAAATAGGGCACTTTGAGTCCCGATTGCATTGCCACAAAACCGGCATAGCGGTTGAGTTTTTGAGCGGAATAATACTGGGGTCTTCCAAGCACCTCCCGTTTCATAATAAAACCCGCCCGTTATTTGGAGACATACATCGGCCAACTCCCACTCGCCATTTTACACATACAGCAACAGCAGCCATCCACCTGTCAGCATTAGGGAAATCGCTTCTCCCTCCACACGCCCCCCTGAATCTATCGCGTCAGGTAGCGAGGCCGTCCGATCCACATCAGGATAAGCGAATACACGAATCCTACTCTCCAGTGCGTCACTTCGCTAAAACATTATTGCGCAGTGGCGTGTTTTCGTATCCTTTTTAGGGCATCGTATGAAAACCCCATCGCCTTTGTTCCTAGGTATAGACGTCGGCACCGGCAGCGCGCGCGCCGGGCTTTTCACCGCCAGCGGCGAGATGCTCGCCACGGCCAAGCAGGACATCCCCATGTGGAAGCCAAAAACGGACTTTGTCGAACAGTCCTCCGAGGCCATCTGGCAAGCCTGCTGCAACTCCACCCGCGCCGCCCTCAAAGCCGCCAAGGCCAAGCCCGAACAGATCGCAGGGATCGGCTTTGACGCCACCTGCTCGCTGGTCGCGGTTGATGCGGCGGGCGCGCCCGTCTCGCTCAGCCCCAGCGGCAGCGACGAGCAGAACGTGATCGTCTGGATGGACCACCGCGCCATCAGCCAGGCCGAGCGCATTAACAGCGGCAAACACAAGGTGTTGCGCTACGTCGGCGGCGTCATTTCCCCGGAGATGCAGACCCCCAAGCTCCTCTGGGTAAAGGAGAATATGCCCAAGGCCTGGAAGCGCACGGCGCACTTCTTTGACCTCCCCGACTACCTCACCTACCGCGCCACCGGCGACACCACGCGCTCGCTGTGCTCGCTGGTGTGCAAGTGGACCTATCTCGGCCACCAGGGCCTCGACGGCGCGGGCTGGGACAAAAGCTACTTCGAAAGCATTGGCCTCGGGGACTTCGTGCAGGAAGGCTTTGCGCGGATCGGCACCCGCGTGCGCCCGATGGGCGAACCGGTCGGCAGCGGCCTTACCGCTCAGGCAGCCAAGGACCTCGGGCTGGCCGAAGGGACGCCGGTCGGCGTCTCCATCATCGACGCGCACGCCGGCGGCCTCGGCCTGCTCGGTGCTTCGCTGGGCAAGCAAAAGGTCGGCTCCGCCACCCTGAACAAGCGCATCGCCCTGATCGGCGGCACCTCCTCCTGCCACATGGCCGCCTCGCCCGAACCGCGCTACATCAAGGGCGTCTGGGGGCCGTACTTCTCGGCCATGATCCCTGGCTTGTGGCTGACCGAGGGCGGGCAATCCGCCACCGGGGCCCTGCTCGACCATGTGATTTTCAACCATCCGGCAGCCGCCGGCCTTCAGGCCGAAGCCGAGATGAAGGGCACGAGCATTTTTGACCTGCTCAACGACCACATCGACGCCCTGGCCAAATCCGAAGGGCTGAAATTCCCGGCGGCGCTGACGCGCGAACTGCACATCCAACCCGACTTCCACGGTAACCGCTCCCCCCGTGCCAACCCGACTCTTAAGGGCATGGTAAGCGGCCTCACCCTCTCGGCCACCCGCGACGACCTCGCCCGGCAGTACCTGGCCGCGATTCAGGCCGTCGCCTATGGCACGCGGCACATTCTCGACGAACTGAACAAAAAGGGCTACGACATCAAGACCATCTTCATCTGCGGCGGCGGAACCAAGAACCGGGTCTTCATGCGCGAGCACGCGGACATCACCGGCTGCACGCTGGTGCTGCCGCAGGAGCCCGAAGCCGTCCTGCTCGGAGGAGCCGTGCTGGGCTCGGTCGCGGCGGGCGCGAACGACTCCGTCCTCGCCGCCATGAACGCCATGAACGTCGCCGGCAAAACCATCGAACCGGCCCGGGGCGCCACCGCCCGCTACCACGACGCCAAGTACGCCGTCTTTCACCGCATGCACAAGGACTTCCTCGCCTACCGCAAGCTCATGTCCGAAAGCTAGGCCATGTGGACTAAGGTCGTTTCTTTTGACCGGAACGGGCGTCTCCCGCAAAATATTTTGCAAGATGCGCCCGGTTCCGGCACAGAAGATTTGCCAGCGGCGGTTTTTTCCTGAATCGTAGAAAAGAGAGGCCGTCCCAGCAATCGACCCATTATGAAAAAAGCAAGCACAGGCAGAGTCACGGTACGTCAGATCGCCGAAGAGGCAGGGCTGACGATCGGCTCGGTGTCGAGCGTCCTGAATAACAAGCACATCGAGCGCCGGATATCGCCTACCACTGTAGCAAAGGTGCGCGAAACCGCTGCGCGTCTCGGCTACATGCCCAATATCAACGCCCGCCGCCTGCGCAGCGGCAGCGACTCGCTCAACTCAGTCACATTGGCCGTGATTACCAGTTACGAGGCCCCCCTCACGCTCGTCAACCGCATCATCAAGGCTATCCGGCAGAATGTGGACGAAGAGCGCAAGAACGGCAGCCCCTACCAGTTCACCGTCACCATCGAGATGTTCCCGGCGGGGCAACTCAGCACCGTCCCCGGCCTGCTGACCGGCAGCCAGTTCAACGCCGCCATCATCACCAACACTACCCTGGCCGACGACCAGTTTCTCCAGCGCAACCAGCTTCCCTACCCCGCCGTGGTCGTCAACCGCTCGATCCCCGGCTACCCCCGCGTCTATGAAGATCCCGAGACCGGAACCCGCGCCGCGGACCTCCTGCTCGACTCCGGGCGCAAGCGCCTGGCCGTGCTTCACGGCAGCCCCCTCACCCAGGTCACGGACACACGCGTGAGCAGCTTCATGCGGCGCGTTTCCCAGCGCCAGGGCACGTCGATCAAGGAGATCGTGGCTTCGACCCTGAGCGAAGCCGCCGCCGCCGAAGCCATGCGACACTTCCTTTCCCAAAAGGAAAAGATCGACGGCCTGTACGCCGTCACCGACGGGATGGCCCTCGGAGCCTACCACGCAATCAAGGCCACCTCCTTGAAAATCCCCCACGACATCGCCGTCGTCGGGGCCGGTGACTACGATTTCTCGCCCCTGCTCGATCCGTCGCTGGCCACGGTCGGTGCCGACCAGCAAAAGCAGGGCCTGGCTGCCGTCCACATGCTGATGGACCTGGTCCACCTGCGCTCCACCCGACAATCAGAAATCAGTATCCCTGTCGAAGTCATCCCCCGCGGGTCTGTCGCTTCCGCCTGACCCGGTTTTTATCCGGACCCTTTATTCATTATTCACATTGACAAATAACGTTTTTTCAAGGATATTTGCTAAAACCTTTTTCCTTGAGACATTAAATTTCCGCCCCCTATTCAAAGTGCTGCGGAGCAAAGACCCTACGAAAGAAATGAGCGATACGAAATCATCCGCCCCCCGCCGGGGCCTTATTAATGCCCTGTGGACGCCGACGCTCGCCGACGGCAGTCTGGACCGCCCCGCCATCGAAGCCCACCTCGCCTTTTTACGCGAATGCGGCATCGACGGGGTTATCGCACTGGGCAGCACGGGCGAGTTTACGCGCCTGGACATCCCCACCCGCAAGGAACTTATCAGCCTGGTCGCCGAGCAGGCCCGCCCGATGGCGGTGCTGATCAACGTCAGCGACACCCGCTTTGATAATGTGATCGAACTGGCCGCGCACGCCAAGACCGTCGGGGCCGACGGGGTGGCACTCATGCCCCCGTCATTCTTCAAGCTCACCCCCGCCGACGTGCTGGAGTTCCTGCTCCGCGCCGCTGAAAAGATCGAACTGCCGGTGTGCCTTTACAACTATCCTGAAGTGACCAACAACCGGATCGACCCCTGCGTGATCGAAGCCTTTGCCGACCAGGTGGGCATGTTCGGGATCAAGCAGAGCGGCGCGGAATTTGACTATCACCACGAGTTGGCTGCGCTTGCCAAGAAAAAAGGTTTTACCCTATTTTCCGCTTCCGACCGTCGCCTGCCCGAAGCCTTCGAAATCGGTGCCGGTGGCCACATTGGCGGGCTTCCGAACTTCATCCCCGAAATTATGCGCGAGCTGTACGATGCCTGCGAAGCCGGGGACAAGGCCGCCATTGCCCAGCCGCTGGCCCGCATGAACGCCGCCATCGACGCCATCTGCAAGGTGCCCTTCCCCTTCGATGTCGCCGCCGGGATGGAAGCTCGCGGCATCACCCCCGGTGCCCACAAGATGCCCATTTCTCCGGAAACGCAGGAAAAGTACCGCACCGCGGTCGAAGCCTGCCGCAAGCTCTACGCCGAGTGGGGCCTGCCGCAATTCCAGCCCTGTGCCGCCGCGGCCGAGGTTTGAGTCCGCTTTCTGGTTCCATCAGACAAAAATGCCCGTTCGGCTCCGGCCGGCGGGCATTTTTCTTTTGTACTTTTTTTGGGAAAACCGGGCAACCACAGGGGACACAGCCCGGAGAGGCCATACCTTTTCTGCAACTACTCAACCGCCCCGATTGAGAGACAATTCAACCACGACCGGCGAGGCTGTGTACACAAACCTACCCTGCCAGCAGCGCGGTCCAACGCTCCTCGTCGAAGCCGACCGTGGCCACGCCGTCGCCGATGAGGAAGGGGCGCTTGACGAGATTGCCGTTCGAGCCGAGCAGGGCGAAGGCTTCCTGCTCGCTCAAGCCGGGCAGTTTGTCCTTCATCCCGAGGGCCTTGTAGTCGCCGCCCGAGGTGTTGAAGAGCTTGCGCAGTTCGCCGTCGCAGGCAGCCAGCATCGTCTTGAATTCGCCCGCCGACGGCGGAGTCTCGCGGATGGCAATCTCCTCATAGGAGACGCCCTTCTCGTCGAGAAACTTCTTCGCTTTGCGGCAGGTGCCGCAGCCTTTGTACGCGTAAAACTTGAGCATCTTGCCCTCCGAGACTGAGGGCTCAGGGCTGCCCGTCAAGCGGAACGATGTCGTAGGCGACCTGCTGAAGCGCCTGCGCGATCTCGGGCTTGAGATCCAGCCCGTCGGCGGCGCTGTCCTCGCCCACGGGGAGTTCGCGCGGGTCGGCCTGGTAAATGGTCCGGTACATGACCAGCGCCGAGAGGTAGGCGCCGTAATTGTTCTGATGGTACTTGTCATGCCCCCAAAGGCGGATGGGCCCTTCGCTCTCGGGTGTGGAGGGGTCGTCGGACACGCCCCGGTCCACGGCCTCCATAAAGGCATCTCCGACCGGGAACCAGCCCTCGACCTCGAACTCCTCCGCCGCGCCGCTGTAGGCCGTGCGCAGTTCATCCTGCATGTCACCGAGCTTGGCGAAGAGGCCCTTCTCGACGAGGTTGGGCCGGGCCCAGGTCTCATAGAGGTAAATGTCCACTTCCGGGTTTTCCTCGCGCACGAGGTCGATCAGCTTTTTGGCGTAGGCGCGGAAGGCTTCGACATTGGTGCCGTTACCGCCACCCGAGGGCGAGACCAGCGGACGCGTGCTGTACTCCTGCAGGACGACGATGTCCCAGGGTTGGGCGATCTTGTCGGCGTGGTTGACGTAATGCCACTCCAGGGTCTTGCCGCCGGACAGTTCGGAGCTGACCTGCGGGTCTTTGCCGCCCTCCTGGGCCAGCTTTTTGAAAATCGCGGGGATGCCGCCAATGTTGCTGTCGTGGAGATCCGTCACCGTCCCGGCCCCGTACTCCTTGGGCACGTAGGTGAAGCTGTTGCCAACGAAGAGGACGCTCTGCCCCCAGGCACCCAGCGCGCTCAAGAGAAACGCGAGAACGACGAAACGAAATGTATTCATCCGATACAACCCAGAGTATTCGCGAACAGAGGCAAGCACTTTTCCGTGTCCATTCCGGCCGGCGGCTTGCCCGATACAATACTCCTCCCGGATCGGCTTGCGGGCTTTCCCCTACGGGCGGATTTTTCTTTGCCAAAAGGACGGGGTTTTGGCTAACTGCGCGTTTTTCCCGATGGAACAAGCCCACCTCTCCAAACTTTCCGAAGAACTCAAACTCGCCCCCGGGCAAATCACCGCCACCGCCAAGCTGCTGGACGAAGGTGCGACCGTGCCCTTTATCGCCCGCTACCGCAAGGAGGCCACCGGCCAGCTCGACGAAGTACAGATCACCGCGATCCGCGACCGCCTGGGCGAACTCAAGGCCCTCGACCAGCGCCGCGAGTCCATCGTCAAGTCGCTCGACGAGCGCAAGCTCATGACCGACCTGCTGCGCGCCCAGATCGACGCCGCCGAGACCGTCGCCCGCCTGGAGGATATCTACCAGCCCTATCGCCCGAAACGCCGCACCCGCGCCATGATCGCGCAGGAAAAGGGGCTCACCCCGCTGGCCGACTTCATTTTCGAGAACCAGTCCGCCGCCGTTGACGAGGAGGCCGCGAAGTTTGTGGTCGAGTCTGAGGAAGAGGATAAGGCCGTCCCAACCGCAGAGGACGCCCTCAAGGGCGCGCGCGACATCCTGGCCGAGCGCTTCAGCGACGACACCGAAATGCGCGCCCAGATGCGCGAGGTCTTTGAAAAAGAATCCGTCCTCACGAGCAAGGTCATGTTCGAGATGGAGGAAAAGGGCGCGAAGTACAAAGACTACTTCGACTACTCCGAGCCGCTCGCGCAGATCCCCTCGCACCGGCTGCTGGCCGTTCGCCGCGGCTCGACCGAGGGCTTCCTGTACTTCCGCATCACCATCGAGGAGGAGCACGGCACCGCCCTGATGAAGCGCCGCTTCCTCACTGGCAACGGCCCCGCCGGGGAACAGGTTTCGCTCGCCGTGGAAGACTCCTTCAAGCGCCTCCTCGGCCCCGCCATGGAGACCGACATGCGCCTGGCCTCCAAGAAAAAAGCCGACGAGCAGGCGATCAAGGTGTTTATGGAAAACCTGCGCGAGCTGCTCCTGGCCTCGCCGCTGGGCCAGAAGCGCGTGCTCGCCATCGACCCCGGCTTCCGCACCGGCTGCAAGACGGTCGTGCTCGGGGCGCAGGGCGAACTCCTCCACGATACCGTCATCTACCCCAGCCAGGGCGCATACAAGGAGTCCGAGGCCCGCAACATCGTGCTCGGCCTTTGCCACCAGTTTAACATCCAGGCCATCGCCATCGGCAACGGCACCGCCAGCCGCGAGACCGAAGCCTTTGTGCGCTCCTGCGGCCTGCCCGGCTCCATCGCCGTCGTCATGGTCAACGAGAGCGGCGCCTCCATTTACTCGGCCTCCGAAGTGGCGCGGGAGGAGTTCCCGGACAAGGACGTGACCGTGCGCGGCGCGGTCAGCATCGGCCGCCGCCTGATGGACCCGCTGGCCGAGCTGGTCAAGCTCGACCCCAAGAGCATCGGCGTCGGGCAGTACCAGCACGACGTGGACCAGCTCAAGCTCAAGGACAGTCTCGACGACGTGGTCGTGAGCTGCGTGAACTCGGTCGGTGTCGAGGTCAACACGGCGAGCAAGCAACTCTTGAAATACGTCTCCGGGCTCAACTCCCGGCTGGCGGAAAACATCGTCACCGCCCGCACCCAGAGCGGCCCTTTCCGCACCCGCAAGGACTTGCTGAAAGTCACCGGCATGGGGCCAAAAAGCTTCGAGCAGTGCGCGGGCTTCCTGCGTATCCAGGGCGGCGAACACCCGCTGGACAGTTCCGCCGTCCACCCCGAGCGCTATGAACTGGTCGAGCACATGGCCTCGGATGCCGGTTGCACCGTCTCCGAGTTGCTGACCAGCGACGCCGCCCGCCGCCGCATTGATTTAAACAAGTACATCAGCGACGAAGTCGGCCTGCCCACCCTGCAAGACATCCAGCAGGAGCTTTCCAAACCGGGCCGCGACCCGCGCGAGCAGTTCGAGGCGTTCAGCTTCGCCGAGGGCGTGAACGAGATTTCCGACCTCAAGGAAGGGCTGCAACTGCCCGGCATCGTCACCAACGTCGCGGCCTTCGGGGCCTTCGTGGACATCGGTGTCCACCAGGACGGGCTGGTCCACATCAGCGAGTTGGCGGACAAATTCGTGCAAGACCCGGCCGAGGTGGTCAAGGTCCATCAAAAAGTGCTCGTCACGGTGCTGGAGGTCGATGCGGCCCGCAAGCGCATCTCTCTCTCCATGCGCACCCAACGCGAAGGCGGCAAGCCCCACCAACGGGCCAGCAATGAACGCCCCGGGCGCGACAACCGCCCCGGCGCTCCCCGCCAGAACGGCCCCCGACACGGCAACAACCGTCCCGGCAACAGCCCCCGCCCCCCGCGCCAGAACCAGAGCTTCGGCAATTCCCTCGCCGACCTGTTTTAGTCCAAGGACAGAGCCCTTGACCTGTGATCCTGCCGGATCACTGATGCCACCGCCAACGCGGTGGCATGGGCAATGGTGATTGTCGCCAACTCAAACGAACTCCGCCAATCTCACACAGGCAGGGTGCGAAACTTGTATATTGGTATCGACCGTGAGCGTAGGGACGAACCCTTGATCTCCAGTGCAACTATGATACTGGCGTCGCGGGCGCAGCCCCTCATCGTCCTGTGCGGCCACGCACCAGGTTACATGAAGCCGGGCATTTGGAAGCCGGCGGTGGCTTCGGCCATTTTTTCCTCGTTGAGGGCCTTGGCCTTGGCGGCGGCTTCCTTGATCGCTTCGAGCAGGGTTTCCTGCACGATCTCGGCGCCTTCCTTGAGAAACTCGGGGTCGAGCTTGAGGTCGAGAAACTCGCCCTGCCCGTTGACCTTGACGGCCACAGCGCCGCCACCGGCGGTCACGTCCAGCTCGGTCGTGGTCAGCTCCTCCTGGATCGCCTCGACCTTCTGCTGCATTTTCTTCGCTTGCTTGAGTAACTTGCCAACTCCTGCCATAAGCGCCGAAGTGAAAGCGAAATCCCTCTCCCTGTAAAGGGGAACTTTTCGCCGCGTGCCGGTGATTGAAAGCAGCCAACCCACCGGCCAGTACCGTCCCCTGCCAGCCCCTTGGGCGGAATTCCCGTGGCCGGACGGGAATTTCCCTTGCCTTGGGGGGCGCGGGCGGCTTGCTTGGACGGCCTATGCGTATTCGTGCTTTCCAAGGACTGCGGCCCACTCCCGAGTCGGCCCCGAAAATCGCCTCCCTGCCCTACGACGTGGTCAACACCGCCGAGGCGCGGGCGTTGGCCGAGGGCAATCCGCTGAGCTTCCTGCACGTGGTGCGGGCCGAGATCGACCTGCCCGACGGCACCGACCCGTACTCGCCCGACGTTTACGCTCAGGCCAAGGCAGCGCTCACCCGCCTCGAAGCCGAGGGCGGACTCGTCCGCGAGTCCGAGCCGTGCTTGTACCTTTACCGTCAGCAGATGGGCGAGCACGTCCAGACCGGCGTGGTGGGCGTCTTCCACATTGAGGACTACGAGAACGACCTCATCAAGAAGCACGAAAAGACCCGCAAGGCCAAGGAAGACGACCGTACCACGCTCAACCGCACGCTTTCGGCCCACCCCGGCCCGGTCTTCCTGACCTACAAGGAGGAGAAAGCCATCGACGAGGCCGTGGCCCGGATCAGCGCGGAAAAACCCTTTGTCAGCTTCACCGCCCCCGACGGCGTCGTCCACACCGTCTGGCGCATCCCCGGCGGCAGCGAACTGGTCGAAGCCTTCAAGGCCGTCCCTGTGACCTACGTGGCCGACGGCCACCACCGCAGCGCCAGTGCCGCCCGCGTCGGCAAGGAACGCCGCGACGCCAACCCCGCCCACACCGGCGAGGAGGATTATAACTGGTTCCTGGCCGTGATTTTCCCCGGCAACCAGCTCAACGTGCTCCCCTACAACCGCTACGTGCATAGCCTCAACGGCCACACACCCGAGTCCCTGCTCGCCGCCATCGGCAAAGTTTGCACCGTAACTGAGGGCGCCAGCCCCGAGCCCGCCTCCTACGGCGATGTCTCCATGTACCTCGACGGCAAGTGGTACGGCCTCAAATTCCCCGGCGGGGAAGCCGACCCCATCGCCCGGCTCGATGTTTCCCGGCTTCAGGACCACGTGCTCGCCCCGCTGCTCGACATCGACGACCCGCGCACGAGCGAGAAGATCGACTTCATCGGCGGCATCCGCGGCACGAAGGAACTGGTCAAGCTCGTCGATAACGACGGCGGCGTGGCCTTCTCGCTCTACCCGGTCACGGTGGACCAACTGATCGACATTGCCGACGCCGGCGCGATCATGCCCCCGAAAAGCACCTGGTTCGAGCCGAAGCTGCGTTCCGGCCTCTTCATTCACACCTTCTAAGGCAGTAGGTAATATTGGGGGCTGCGGCCCCCAATACCTGCGATGCGTGGCCGCACTGGACACAGAGGGGTCCGGCTGGACCAGCAAGCCCCTGCGGAGCCAAAAAGGCGGCTAATCCAAAGGTTGTCAGGTTAGCCGATGTATGTCCGATGCCCCCAAGCAACGGTAATACTTGGGCGAATACCGCGAATAGGGGTTTGTATTTATCGCGTTGCCAGCCGACGCGGGCGTACTCAGCTTGTGCGCATGAAATTCCCTTGCTCTCTGATTCTCCTCACCCTTGCCTCCGCGTTCACTTCCTCCGCCTGGAGCGACGAGACCTGGCCCATCCGCCTGAGCTACCCCCGCCACGTCGGGCAGACCTACGGACTGAGCATCAATATCGAGAGCAGCGTGAGCAACTCCCTCACCCTACCGGGCACCCCTGCTCATAAGCAGGAGATGAACTCAAAAACGGTCTTTGAGGGAACGGTGAAAGTCACCGCCGTCAACGATCAGGGCCGCGCCACCGGCGCCGAGATCACGGTCAACACCTTCACAGTCGATATCGACACCCTCCAGACCGGCCCGCAGACGCTGTTCCCGGAAGGCACGGTCATCACCGCCACCACCGAGCCTGACGGCGTCAGCTTCACCGTGCCGGGCGAAGAGATCAGCGACTTCGGCCAGCAGACGCTCGGCTCCCTCCTGCTGATCGACAACGGACTTCCCGCCACGGAGGACATCTTCGCCACCGACAAGACAATCAAGGTGGGCAACATGTGGCTGGTCGATGGCGAAGCCGCCGCCCGCAGCCTCTCCAACGAGCAACTCCAGGTCAAAGCCGAGGATGTGAACGGCAGTGGCTCCCTCGTCGCTGTCGAGGAAGTGAACGGCCAGCGCTGCCTCAACATCAAGGGCCACATGTGGGCCAACAACCTGAAACCGGGCAATCTCCCCGCCGGCACAACCGTCACCCTCGGGCAGATCAGCCTGAAGACCGACATCCTCGCCCCGCTCGACACCGACAACGGGCCGCTCAAAAAGGACGCCAGCGTTAATGTTTATTTCAGCGCCACCAACGAGAGCGAAAACGGCTCCGCTCTCATCCAGTCGGTCATCACCGAGCAGCGCACCGAGCAATACAGCTTCGAGTAAGCAGGGAGACGGCTCTTTGTCGTCTCATCCAATAGGCTTACGCCAGAGGCAAAGTCTCTCATTGTCCCGTGCGGTCACGCACCGCGGGTCCGGGGCGCGCGACCCCGGAATATTTTTAAGCAAGCACAGATGCCAGTTCGTCCGTGTCCATGAGTTTCACGCCGATGGCGGCAAGCTCTTCCTCGCCCTTGGGGTAGAGGCCAGAGACGGCGTCCCGCGCCAGCACGACGCGGAAGTCGCGTTCGCTGGCCTCGTAGATGCTCGTGCGCGGGCAGTTGGGGAAGTTGCACCCGGCGAAGACCAACGTGTCCACCCCGTGCTCGCGCAGAAAGACCTCCAGCGTCGTCCGGTAAAAAGCGCCCCAGCGCGGCTTGTAGAGGATGAACTCGTGTTCCCCGATGACCTGGGCCACCTCGGCCAGCAGCGAAGAGGCGTCGAGCCGCACCCCGGGCGAAGGCTTGAGCGCGGCGACAATTTCCGCCCCGTCCGTATCCGGTTCGACGATCCCGCCCCCGGCGGCGATGCTCACCCGGCGGCACAGGTCGGCGTTGGAGCCGTCGGGTTTGTACAGGCGCACCACATGGACGATGGGCAGGCCCCGCCGACGGTACACCTCCAGCAACCGCGTAATAGCGGGCACCACCTCTGCCGTTCCGGCTACGCAGGCCGCCGCCCCCGGCACGACAAAGTCGTTCTGCATGTCGATAACGACCAGCGCGGAAGAGAGGAAACGGGGTTCAGTAAAGACGGACATAATCGGATAAGCGGGTTAAATGAAGCCCACAGGCGTTGCCTCATGGATCGCCCAGCCGATGAATTGTTCCCTCAATAGGGCAAAGTGTTCAGACCCCGGGTGAAAGCCGGGCAACAGAAATATCCTCACGCGCACATGCTTCCCTACTCCCGGTAGAGCAGGCGGCCGCAACTGTCGCAGTGGGCGGGCTCCTTGTCCTTGAGGACGGTGCCCTCGACTTCGCCGGAAACCTTCAGGTAGCAGCCGCCGCAATGCTGGTCGCGCATGGGCACGGCCCAGGGGGCGCGGGGATGGCGGTTGTGGGCGACGCGGTAGGCATCGAGCCACTTGGCCGGAACGTCCCCGGCGGCGGCTTCGGCGGCGGCGCTGGCCTCGCCGATTTCGCCCTGCACGGCTTCCATCTGCTTGTTCAGCCGCTCGATTTCCTTTTCAAAAAGCCGGATCTGCTCGCGGTGGGCGGCCTCGGAGTCGGCGGTGGCCTTGGTCTGCTCGTCAAAGGTCAGCATCAACCCGATTTCCTGCTCCTCGCAGGTGCCGATCTGCGCCTCCAGCGACTCGATCTGGTGAGTGAGCGCCGTGTACTCCTCGTTCTTTTTGACCTCCATCTGCTGGGTCTTGTACTTGATGACCTGGGCTTCGAGGGTTTGCACCTCCTTGTCCAGATCGACCCGCCGCACCTCGATCTGCTTGAGCGCCTGCCGGTCGGCCTCGATGGCGGCCTGCTCCTCGGCCACCCGGGCCTTGGCCTTGTCCACCTCACGGGGGATCAGGTGAAGCTGCGTTTCGAGCGCGAGTTTACGTGTTTCCCGCTCTTGCAGGGTGAGGAGTTTCTGCACGTCGGCGTTCACATCGCCACGATGGCGGCCAGCACCGCCCCTGTGAAGCGTAAAACCCGCCCCGAAACGCTTTTTTGCCCCGACCGTGCGCCAAAAGAATAGAGTCTTCGCTCTTGTCATCATAATCACGCACGCTTACTTTTCGGTTTAATGATTATCCCTGAGAGCGACCTTGAACTGCTGCTGAAGGCCCGGCATTCGCATCCACACGACATTCTCGGGCTTCACCCGGTCAAGCAGAAGGGAAAACAGGGACTTGTGGCTCGGGCCTACCTCTCGGACGCCAAAAGCTGCGAAGTCGTCGATATCGACACCGATGAGCGCTGGCCGCTGACCCAGCTCGACAAGAGCGGCTTCTACGAAGGCATCATCCCCAAGCGCACCAAGCCCTTCAACTACCGCCTGCGCACCCAGCGTTACAACGGCGAGATCCGGCAGTTCTGGGACCCGTACTGCTTCCTGCCCACCCTCTCCGAGGACGACCTTTACCTTTTTAATCAGGGCAACCACCACCGCATTTACGAAAAGCTCGGCTCCCATGTGAAGCACTACGAAGGCGTGCACGGGGTAAGCTTCGCGGTTTGGGCCCCCTCGGCCCGGCGCGTTTCCGTGGTCGGCGATTTTAACAACTGGGACGGGCGCTACCACCCGATGCGCACGCTCGGCTCCTCCGGCGTGTGGGAAATTTTCATCCCCGGCCTCGAAGCCGGTTCCAAGTACAAGTACGAAATCGTCGGGGGTGACGGCTATCTCCACCTCAAGACCGATCCCTACGCCGTCCGCTTTGAAGCCCCGCCGCACAACGCCGCCATCGTCTGGGAGTCCGGTGGCTACGACTGGGAAGACGGCGAGTGGATGGAGCAACGCCGCGAGATCAACCACCTGGAAAAACCGATCAGCGTGTACGAAGTGCACTTCGGCTCGTGGAAACGCGTGGTCGAGGACGGCGTGCGCCCCCTCACCTACCGCGAGATGGCGACCGAGCTGACCGACTACGTCAAGGACATGGGCTTCACGCATGTGGAGTTCCTGCCGTTGAGCGAGCACCCCTTCACCGGTTCATGGGGTTATCAGGTGACCGGCTTTTTCGCCCCCTCCCACCGCTACGGCACGCCGCAGGACTTCATGTTCCTGGTGGACCATCTGCACCGCGCCGGGATCGGCGTCATCATGGACTGGGTACCCGCCCACTTCCCCCGCGACGCCTTCGCGCTGGCCGAGTTCGACGGCACCTGCCTCTACGAGCACGCCGACCCCCGGCAGGGCCAGCACATGGACTGGGGCACCCTCATTTTCAACTACGGCCGCCACGAGGTCCGGAATTTCCTAGTCGCCAGCGCCCTGTCCTGGATGGACCGCTTTCACATCGACGGGCTGCGCGTGGACGCAGTGGCCTCCATGCTCTACCTGGACTACTCGCGCCAGGAGGGCGAATGGATCCCCAACCAGTACGGCGGCCGCGAGAACATCGAGGCCATCGAGTTCCTGCGCCAGGCCAACGACCTCGTGCACGAGTACTACCCCGGCTCCCTCATGATCGCCGAGGAGTCCACCTCCTTCGGTGGCGTGACCAAGCCCACCTCCGACTGGGGACTGGGCTTCGACTACAAGTGGAACATGGGCTGGATGCACGACACGCTCCAGTATTTTGAAAAAGAGCCCATCTACCGCCGCTGGCACCACAACGACATGACCTTCGGCATGCTCTACCAGTACTCGGAGCATTTTATGCAGGTCTTCTCGCACGACGAGGTCGTCCACGGCAAGGGCTCCCTCATCAACAAGATGGGAGCGGGCTTTGAGATGTCTAAAAAGGCCCAGGACCTGCGCTCGCTCTACGCGTGGATGTGGGGCTGGCCGGGCAAGAACATCCTTTTCATGGGCTGCGAGTTCGGGCAGAGCGCCGAGTGGCGCTACGATGGCAGCCTCGACTGGCACCTGCTCCAGTACATCGACCACGAGGGCATCCAGCGCCTTGTGCGCGACCTCAACCACTTCTACCGCAACCACCCCGCCCTTGGCCGCTACGACAGCGACCCCAAGGGCTTCCAGTGGATCAACGGCGGCGACTCGGAAAACTCCGTCCTGTCTTTCCTCCGCCTCGGCGACGAACCCACGGAAACCATCGCCGTGGTCGGCAACTTCACGCCCGTCCACCGCCCCGGCTACCGCATCGGCGTGCCCTTCCCCGGCTACTGGCGCGAACTGGTCAACACCAACGCCGACGTTTACGGCGGTACCGGTGCCGGACTCGGCGGCGGCCTCATGAGCGAGGACATCCCTTGGGATGGCCGCGAGCACTCGCTCAAACTCGACCTGCCCGGCCACACCACCTTCATCCTCCGCTACGAAGGCCCCACCGCGTAGGCAGCGTCAGAGAGGAAGTAAAGAGGATTAACCACAGAGGCCACAGAGTGCACAGAGCGCTGCCGCTATGGGTCGGTAGCCACGAAATGACTGTCGCATGCTTACGGAGCGCATGCCCAGGCATGTTGATTGATGGGCTCTACTCTTCTCTCGAATCACAACCGCGATAAACGGTTGGTGCTCTATCGATGCAGGTAAAGAGAGGCGGCTACAATTAACAGCGGCAGCGCTCTGTGCACTCTGTGGCCTCTGTGGTTAATTTCCCCAAAGAACAACCCGCAACTTCCGCTTATGCGCCGACCACGCTCCAGGGGATTTCACGCCCGGCCCACATGGGGACGACTTCGCCGTAGCTGGCGGGGATGGTGAACGGCTTTTTCGCCAGCGTAACCGCCTTCGCGGGTGGGGTGACGTCATAGATGCGACGCGCGTTGTCCGAGACAAAAGCCTGGAGACGGTCCAGCGCGTCGTGTTCGTCAAAGAGCCCGGCCAGCAGTTGCAGGGCGATGGGCGCGGTAAATACCCCTGCCGCGCAGCCGCAGCATTCCTTTTTGTGCTGGGGGTGCGGGGCCGAGTCGGTGCCCAGACAGAGCTTCGGGTGCGCGGTGACGGCGGCATGCGCCAGCGCTTCGCGATCCTCGGGACGCTTGGCGATGGGCTTGCAGAAAAGGTGCGGGTTAAGCATGCCCCCGGCCACGTCGTCCAGGGTAATGATGAGGTGTTGCACGGTCACGGTGGCGTGCAGGTTTTCAAACTCGTTCAGGAGCACCAGCGCCGCCGCCGTGGTGATGTGCTCCATCACGATCTTCAGGCGCGGGAAGCGCTCGGCCAGCCGGCGGTAGATGGTTAAAAACTCCGCCTCGCGGTCCATGACAAAGCCGTTGCTCTCGCCGTGAATCATGAGCGGGATGCCCAGTTCCTCCATCAGGCGCATGGTCGGCTCGGCCTGGTCGATCTGGGAGACGCCGCCCTCGCTGTTGGTGGTGATGCCCGCCGGGTAGAGTTTTATCCCGATAATGTGGGGCTTGGCCGCCTCCAGCTCCTCGCGCGTGTAGGCGCGGAAAAAGAGCGTCATGTACGGCGCGAAGTCTTCCCTTCCGGCGGCGGCGAGGATCTCCTCCCGATACCACTTCAGGCGCTCCAGCGAATCCACCGGCGGCACGAGGTTCGGCATGATGACCGCCCCGGCAAAAGTCTCCGCGCTCAGTGGGGCGACGGCTTTGAGCATCGCGTCCTGCCGCAGGTGCAGGTGCATATCCAGGGGGGAGTGAAGGGTGAGCGTGGTCATCAGGTCATTTGTCATTTCTCATCGCTCATTAGTCAATGGCCAATGGGAAATCCAAAAATCGGGAAAGAGGGATTAACCGCAAAGACGCAAAGGGCGCAAAGCGCTGGCGCTGTTCGGCGATAGCAACGGAACAACCGTAGGTCTTCTTAAATGACGTACGCCCAGGCGAATAAACAGGATGGTCTTTCTCTTTAATTGTAAGCGCAAGAAACGCTCAGTATTCAAACAGCGTAGGTGGGGAAAGGCGGCTCCAGATATAGCGCCAGCGCTTTGCGCCCTTTGCGTCTTTGCGGTTAAAAAAACGGGACTCTCAACCCGCTTACGCCCTGGCAACGCTGCCGGCGGGGTGTTCGCCGCCGATCAGTTCGAGGATGGCGGAGACGGGATCGCAGGCGACGGACTTGTTGCCGAGGACGGACTGCGCGGCCAGTTCGTTGAGGATGGCGTCGCGGCCTTCGCCCACGGGCAGGACCGCACCGTCGAAGGTGTACTTGCCGATGGGTTCGCGGTCCTTGCGTGCGGTCAGGTAGCAGCGGTCGGCCACGGCGCGCTCGAAGTCCTTCGCGGCCTGGAGCACGATCCCGGCGTAGCCCCAGTCGAGGACCTTGGCCAGGTAGTTCGCGGGCGTGCCGTCGGCGGTCAGAACCATGGCCGGGCGGCTCGGCCACTCGGCGAAAAGCGCCACCACGTCGCGGTGAAAGGCCTGCTCCGCCGGGAAGGGGTCGAGCACGTACAACAGGTTGCGCCCAATCAGGTTAAGCCCGTCGTCACTGTCAAGCGCCTCAATGAACCCGCGCAGCGCCTGCGGCGTGGCAAAGGTTCCGGCGGCGTTGACCACGCTCTGGAAGCCCGAAGGGTACAGCTCGCGCAACAAGAGTTGCCCCTCACGCAGAAAGGCCATGTCGGCCAGCGTCTGCCCGGTGAGCACCCACTCAAAGGTACGGATATGGCCCTGCCGGATCAGTTCGCGGTCAAAACCGCTCTTACAACTCAGGCGCAGACGCGGCTGCACCGCGCCGGGCTCGGCGGGCAGGAGGGCGTCCACGTACTTGCCGGCGAGCGGCTTGTAGGTGGCGCCCAGATTGACCGCCTTGGCGCGGGTGGTGTAGAAACGGCAGAGTTCTTGTGTTTTCACAGGCGGCGGGCCGCCGGGGGCTATTCGCCCACCGGCAGCGGCTTGAGAGTCCAAATGTCGTCGGCGTACTCGCGGATGGTGCGGTCGCTGGAAAACTTGCCCATGCGAGCGGTGTTGAGGATGGCCATCTTCGCCCAGCGCGGCTTGTCCAGATAGGCCTCGCCGACGCGCTGCTGGCAGTCGATGTAGGCGCGGAAATCGGCGCAGCACAGGAAGGGGTCTCCCCCGTCGAGCAGGCTGCGGCGGACCGGGTCGAGCGCGTAGGGCTGACCGGGCGTGAAGGTGTCCGAGCCGAGCCAGTCGAGCACGTGGCGCAGTTCCTCGTCGCCGCGGTAGAAGTTCCACGGATTGTAGCCGGAGGCGCGCAATTCGAGCACCTGCTCCACCGTCATGCCGAAGATGAATATGTTGTCGTCGCCGACCTCCTCCTTGATCTCGACATTGGCCCCGTCAAGGGTGCCGATGGTGAGCGCGCCGTTGAGGGCGAGCTTCATGTTACCGGTGCCGGAGGCTTCCTTGCCGGCGGTGGAAATCTGTTCCGAGAGGTCGGCGGCGGGGATGATCCGCTCGGCCAGCGAAACGCGGTAGTTGGGCAGGAAGACGACCTTGAGCTTGTCCCCGACGCGCGCGTCGTTGTTGATCACCTCGGCCACCTTGTTGATGGTAAAGATGATGTCCTTGGCCAGTTCGTAGCCGGGAGCGGCCTTGGCCCCGAAGATGACCACGCGCGGGGCGACCGTCTTCTCCGGGAAGTGCAGGATCTGCCGGTAAAGGGTGAGGATGTGCAGCAGGTTAAGGTGCTGGCGCTTGTACTCGTGCAGGCGCTTGATCTGCACGTCGAACATCGCGTCCGGGTTGACCGTGACGCCGCAGTCCATGTCGATGATCTCGGCCAGGCGCTCCTTGTTGGCGCGCTTGATGCCCATGTACTCCTGCTGGAAGGCGGCGTCGCCGGAGAGCTTCTCCAGGCCGCGCAGGCGGTCCAGGTCAAAGGGCCACTCGGGGCCGACTTCGCGGTCGATGAGCGCGGCCAGGCCGGGGTTGCAAACCTTGAGGAAGCGGCGCGGCGTGATGCCGTTGGTCTTGTTGTTAAACTTCTTCGGCCACAGCTCGTTGAAATCGTGGAAGAGGTCGCGCTTGAGCAGTTCGGTGTGGAGCGCGGCCACGCCGTTGACTGAGTGCGAGCCCACCGTGGCCAGGTAGGCCATGCGAATCTGCTTCGGGTTGCCCTCCTCGATGATCGAGAGGATGCTCTTCTTGACATCGTCGCTGGGCCACTGGGCCTCGACTTCTTCCTCCAGGAAGCGGCGGTTAATCTCGAAAATGATCTGCAGGTGGCGCGGGAGTACCTTCTGGAAGAGCGGCACGGACCACTTTTCCAGCGCTTCGGGCAGGAGGGTGTGATTCGTGTAGGCGAAGACCTTCCGGCAAATGCCCCAGGCCCGCTCCCATTCGAGCTTTTCCACATCGACGAGGATGCGCATCAGCTCGGCCACGGAGACCGCCGGGTGCGTGTCGTTGAGCTGGACGGTGACTTTTTCCGGGAAAGCGTCCCAGTTGTCGTGGTTCTGCTTGCGGAAGCGGCGGATGATATCGTGCAGCGAGCAGGCGCAGAAGAAGTACTGCTGGACGAGGCGCAGTTCCTTGCCGCTCTCGGTCTTGTCGTTGGGGTACAGGACCTTGGAAATGGTCTCGCCAATGGCCTTCTCCCGCACGGCCTCGACATAGCCCCCCTCGTTGAAGACACTGAAGTCGAACTCCTGCGAGGCGCGGGATTCCCACAGGCGCAGGAAGTTCACCGTGCGCGCGCCGTAGCCGACAATCGGGATGTCCCAGGGCAGCCCAATCAGTTCCTTGGTACCGACCCAGGCCGGGTAGGAGTCGCCCTTGCTGTCAAAGTGGTACTCGACGTGCCCGTAGAGGGGGACGCTCACCTGGTACTCGGGGCGGTTGACCTGCCAGGGGTTGCCGAACTGGAGCCAGTTGTCCGGGCGCTCGACCTGATGGCCGTCGATGAACTCCTGCCGGAAGAGGCCGAACTCGTAGTGGATGCCGTAGCCGATGGCGGGCAGGTCGAGCGTGGCCAGTGAATCCAGGAAACACGCGGCCAGGCGGCCAAGGCCGCCGTTGCCCAGGCCCATGTCGGGCTCTTCTTCAAGGATATCCTCCATGTCCAGCCCCAGCTCGGTCAGCGCCTGCTTGGCCGCGTCGAAAAGCCCGGCGTTGACGAGGTTATTCGAGAGCAAACGGCCCATCAGGTACTCCAGCGACAGGTAGTAGGCGCGGCGGGTGTCCTTTTCATTGTGGACAGCCTGAGTCTTGATGTAGCGGTGCAGGATGCGATCCTGGACCGAGTAGCACAGGGCCAGCCACCAGTCGCGCGTCGTGGCCGTGCTCGTGTCGCGAGCCATGGAGTAGGTCAGGTGGTTCTGGATCGAGGTTTTCAGCCCTTCGACATCAGCGTCGATGTTGAAATTGAAGGCCTTCTTCCTGGCCGGAGCGGTGGCGGCTTTCTTGGCGGTCTTTTTGATGGCTTTGGAACTCGAAGGCATAGTCAGTATGTGTGGAGGTTAAAGAATGACTCAGGGAATGACAGAGTGGAAATCCCATATCCAAAGCCCAAGGTCAATTATTCTCAACCTCGAAGCCCGGAAAGGCGGGAGTTATCTAACGGTTAAAAGAACGTGAAAACTGCCTCAGCGCCCGAAACGCCGGGCCAGCTCGCGGTTGGACAGCTCAAAATAAGTAGGCCGCCCGCGCGGGCAATTCAGAGGCTGCTGACACTGTAGCAAGGCGCGGGCCAGCTCGGTCATTTCTTCGCAACCTCCTCCATCGGCGGGGCGAATCGCCCGGCGCACGGCCAGACGGGCCAGCGCCTCGTCCGCCACAGCGGGGCGGCTCAGGTCAAGCGAACCCTCGCGCAGCCGCTCGATCAGGTCGCGCACAAAAGTCTCCGTCTCGGCCTCGGGGAGCCAGTCCGGGTGCGACTCCAGGCGGAAAAAGTTCTTCCCGAACGGCTCGATCCCGAAACCATGCGCCTGCAAGGCGGGCAGATTCTCTTCCAGCGCGGCACTGGCCAGCGGCTCCAACTCCAGCCCGACCGGAAAGAGCAGACGCTGGCTGGGCTGTTCGTTTTCTGAAAAACGCGCCTGCAAGCGCTCGAACCAGACCCGTTCGTGGGCGGCCCGGCGGTCCATCACGACCAGCCCGGACGGCGTCTCAAACAGCGCATACCCCTCACGCAGAAGCCCCAGACATCGCCACTGGAAACGAAATTCCGGCTCGCTGGCTTCGCCGCCGGAGACGGCCCGCGAACCGGGCTGAGCCGGGGTCCAGGTGACAACCGGCAACTCCTCACCCGTCACGGGTGCCCGCGCCGGAGCTTGCGCCGAAGCCGGGGTGTCAATCAGCGTCGGGTCGTCTGCGGGGACCGGGCTGCCTGCGAGAGCGGATGCAGCGGGCTTTTCCGGCCCGCCTTTGCTCTCGTCGGAGGTAGCTGGTTCGGCACTGGGTGGTTCTGCGCCTGCCGGGGCGACGCTTTGGTCCGAAATACCTTCCTCTCCTGCCCGCTCGTCGCCGGCGGAAGGTTTTTTACCGGGATCGGTCGCCGTCGCATCCGCACCGGGGGCGGCGTTAGGATCGGGTTTGAGATACTTTTCGCGAAATTGCTCCGAGACCGGGCCGGGCCGCGTGCGCGGGTAGGCTCCGGGCTTGAGCGCCGGGGACGGGACCGGGCGCGGTGCGGGCTCCGAGGCGGCGGCCCCGGATTCGCCTTGCCCCTCGGCGGGCCGGGAGGCAGGCGCCTTTCCAACCCGGGAGTCAGCCCCGGCGTGACCCGGCTTCGCCTCCTCGTCCCGCCCAGGCCGTCCCACCACCGGGTGCGAACGCTCACGGCGGGGGAGCACGTCGATTTCAAAGTCCTCGCGTCCGCCTTGCAGGATCGGGTGCCGCGCACGGGCGGCCAGCGCCTGAAGCTGCCGTACGACCGCCTGCAGGACAAATTGCCGGACCCGGCCCTCGTCGCGGAACTTGATCTCGCGCTTGGCCGGATGGATGTTCACGTCGATCACCGCCGGGTCGATTTCCAGAAAGAGGAAGGCCAGCGGGTAGCGCCCCTTGGGGATAAACGAGTGGTAGCCCTCGATCAGCGCGTAGTTGAGCGTGCGGCTATCCACCGGACGGCCATTGACCAGCGCGATCATCTGCCGCCGCGTGGCTCGTCCCGCCCCCGGTTTGCCCACCAGGCCGGTCAGGCGCAGGCCGTTTTCGCCCTCGGCCGGTTCCAGTTCGACCAGTTCGTCGGCCAATTCGCGGCCCCAGATCTCAGCCACCCGCTCGCGCATGTCGGGGCATTTGGGAGAGGAAAACACGCTGCGCCCGTTCTCGATCAGCGAAAACGATACCCCCGGCCGCGCCACCGCGTGCAGCCGTACCAGGTGCGTGATGTGGGCTGATTCGGTGGCGTCGCTCTTTAAAAACTTCCGTCGCGCGGGCACACTGTTAAAGAGGTTGGCCACCTCGATCCGGGTGCCCGTCGGCATCCCGCATTCGCGCTGGTGGACCATGCGCCCGCCGTTGACAAAGATCTCCGTCCCGTGCTCCCAGCCGCGGGCGCGGGTGCGCAGGGTAAATCGGCTGACACTGGCAATGCTCGGCAGCGCCTCCCCGCGAAAGCCCAGGCTGAGGACTTTGGCCAGGTCGGCGGCATCGCGCAGCTTGCTGGTGGCGTGGCGTTCGAGCGCGATCAGGGCCTCGTCCGGAGGCATCCCGATGCCGTTGTCCTCGACGCGGATCAGGCTCTTGCCTCCGCCCCGGAACTCGATCTCGATCCGGTCGGCACGTGCGTCGAGGGCGTTTTCCAGTAGTTCCTTCACCACCGCCGCCGGACGCTCCACCACCTCCCCGGCCGCGATCTGGTTGATCACACGGTCGGGCAGAACGCGGATGCTGGGCCGCTCGAATACTGCTTCGGCCCCGGGGGACTGGTCATTTTCCTCGCTCAAGGAGGGCCACCGTAACCCATCCTCGCCCCGGTGCAACCGCTTTTAATACCGCCCCGGCAACATCCCCGCCCCAATCAAAAACGATCGTCCTACTTCACGCTTAACGGCTTGCCAACGCACCCGGTGCAGCCTTTGCTCGCGGGTATGAAAAAATCCGTCTTCGCATTGCTTTCCGTCGTTTCGCTTTTTGTTTTCGCCGCCTGCTCGCACACGCCGATCCCTGTCGCCGGGGCCTACATCGTGGCCGAGGTCAACGGCGTCGAAGTCGAAACCGAGCAGCCGATCAAGGTGACCTACACCGGCGAAAGCCTCGTGGGCAAAGGCCCGATCAACAACTGGAACTGCCCCGTCGATCCGCAAACCGGCGACATCGGCATGGGCATCTCCACCCGCATGGCCGGTCCGCCCGAGCTGATGCAGCTCGAAGACCAGCTCCTCAAGGCCCTCGACGGTGCCAAGCTCACCTCGCGTTCGGACGACGTGCTCGTCGTGGTCAAGGACGGCAAGGACGTCATCGTGATGACCCCCGTCGATCCCACCATGACCTACGGCAAGCCCTCCCCCACTGCCATCCCGAGCAACGAGATGTAAGGGGAGAAAAATACGGCCACGAAGGGCACGAAGGAGACACGAAGCTCACAAAGAGCCCTGCTGCCTTCGCCTTGGAAAAGATTTAATTCCCACCAAACAGCCCGCCCTCACCGGCGGGCTGTTTTTTTGTGCCTAAACATCAGGCAAAAGATGTTTTATGCACCTCGATCCAAAAACACCTCCCAGTTTTCCTTCGGGAAACGGGGATCGGTTATGCCATAGTGCCTACGCTCTCTCGACCACCGCCGATACACGGCCTTCCAAAAGGGATCACGAATCTGTTTTAATATCCTGACCACTGATGTTTGCATTGCTAGTTCTTCTAATTTTTCTGCAGACAAAGATGATTCCCATGTTTTTCCAATAAACTCATCATATATACTCATCGCATCCCATTCCGAAAAACCCGATACATCCACCTCACCAGTTCCCTCAGCGTATTCGATTTGCCCTATAATTGAATCAAAGATACCACGAAAACAACGTCTCAACTTGGTTGGCTTGTATCGATATACACCACAAACGACATCCCCGTTGCTATGTAAGTATATAGGAAGAGCTGATTGTGGATTAACAGCTATCTTAATTCTACGAGGTTTCATAGTATTGGCGTATTTCCTTTCCTCAAACTTTACCGGACTTGCGCCAGCGGTAGAGGGTGGTCGGGTGGATGCCGAGCTGGGCGGCGGTCCAGGCCAGATCGCCCCCGGACTGTTCCAGCAGTTCCTTCGCGATGGAGTAGCGTTCGCGCTTGTTGGGCATGGGGGTGCGCCGCAGCGGCAGATGGTCCGCACCGGCGCTGGCGTAGGCCGCCGGAACTCCGTAGCCCATCCCACTCCCGGCAAAAGGAGCGCCCGACCCACGCCGGGACGGGCCGCCGGACTGCGGCCCGAAGGGCGAGCGGCTGCCACCGGAAAAGGGAGCGGGTGTGTTCTGCCGCTTGAAACCGCCCGGCAACACGGTGGTGTGCGGATCGGTTTTTTCCGGCGGCTCCCACCAGGCGGCCCGCATGACCGGGCCCGTGTAGTGGATGGCAAGCCGGTCGATGACCTGCTTGAGTTCACGGACATTGCCCGGCCAGTCGTAGAGCTGGAAGCGGTAGATCAGCTCCGGCTCGATGGTCTCAAAATTTTTGCCCAGGCGGATGGCGGCGGCATCGAGCAGCGAACGCGCCAGCTCCGGGATATCGCCGGAGTGGTGGCGCAGTGGGGGCGTGTTGAGGATGATCTCGGAAATACGGTAATACAAATCGAGCCGGAAACGCCCGGCCTCGGCGTCGGCCCGCAGATCGCGGTTGGTGGCGGAGATGACGCGCACGTTGCAGCGATATTCCTTGGTGCTGCCCACGCGGCGCGCCTGCCGAGTCTCCAGAAATCGTAACAGCTTCGGTTGGAGCGAGATGTCCATCTCCCCGATTTCATCCAGAAAGAGCGTCCCGCCGGAAGCTTCCTCGACCAATCCGAGCTTGTCTGCGGCGGCCCCGGTAAAGGCTCCTTTCTGCACCCCGAAAAGCTCGCTCTCCATCAAGTCCGGGGGGATGGCCGCGCAGTTGACTGCGACGAAAGGGCTCTTGCCGGAGGCATCGTGCAGACACTCGGCCACCAGTTCCTTACCCGTGCCTGACTCCCCCGTCACCAGCACACTGGCGTCAGTCGGCCCGATACGCTGGATCGACTCGCGCAGCGCGCGCATGGCACTGGAGTCACCCTGGAGCTTTTCGGCCTGACTCTGGCCCAGCCCGCCGTAGAGCTGCCACCAGAGCGCCTGCGACTTGGCGGCGGCCTCAATGGCGTCGTTCCAGCGGCTGTCGGAGTCGTTTTCGTCCAGCACGTCGTAGGCACCGTCGCGGGCGGCGTTCATCACACTGAGTGTGTCCATCCCGCGCCCGTAAACCAGATAGTAACGGCTGGCCCGGGCGAGGATGACCCGCTGCTCGCTCCAGGCCTCGTCCTCGGAAACCGACCAGGGGATCAGGTAAACCAGGTCCGTCGAGTTCGGGTCGAGCGTCTGCACCCGCTCAAGGCTTTCCGCCCGCACGCTGTGGCCGAGCATATGCAGCCGCTTGAGGATGGGCGGGTTCTTCTCATGCGTGAGCAGACAGACTTTCATAACTTAAGCTCCACCAGCCTATGCTGCATTGCCTGAGCCTTGCAAATGCAATCTATCAATCAACCACTCGTCATGTCATCTCCCCCGGCAAATGGCTAACGCTGCAAAAACCTGCGGGATAAAATGCGCAGGGGCATTGACGAAGGAGGCCTTTGCCTGTCTATTGGCACCTCTAATCATTCACCAACAACTGTTAACCTCACCAACGCAAGATGGCTTACGAATTACCGAAACTGGATTACGCCTACGACGCGCTCGAACCTCACATCGACGCCCAGACGATGGAAATCCACTACAGCAAGCACCACAACGCCTACGTCACCAACCTGAACAAGGCCCTCGAAGGTGCTGGGATTGAAGGTCCGGAATGCCCGGCTGAACTGTGCGCGAAGCTGGCCGACATCCCCGAAAACATCCGCACCGCCGTGCGCAACAACGGCGGCGGGCACGCCAACCACTCTTTCTTCTGGAAAATCATCAGCCCCAATGGCGGCGGCGCGCCCACCGGCGACCTCGCCAAGGCGATCGACGAAGCCTTCGGCTCCTTTGACAAGTTCAAGGAAGCCTTCGCCAACGCCGCAGCCACACGCTTCGGTTCCGGCTGGGCCTGGCTCGTGGTGGACGCGGACAAAAAGCTCAAGATCGGCTCCACTGCCAACCAGGACAACCCCTGGATGAAGTGCGAATGCAACACGTGCCAAGGCCAGCCCGTGATCGGCCTCGACGTGTGGGAGCACGCCTACTACCTCAAGTACCAGAACAAGCGCCCGGACTACATCTCGGCCTTCTGGAACGTGGTCAACTGGGACAAGGCTGCCGAATATTACGCTGGCGCCATCGCCTAGGCGTTATCAAAACCGCTTCCATCAGCGAAGACGTTTTTATAAACAGGAAGCCGCCCGATATCGGGCGGCTTCTTTTTTTTGCAGGAATGACTAAATGGTTAAATGGCTGATTGTTAATTAGTGCGCTTTCGCCTTGGCCGCAGGCAGTTTGACGGGGGCGTTTTTGCCATCGGAGACATAGCAGGCGTCGAGCACGCGCTGGACTTCAGCCCCCCGCGCGAAAGTCGGTTCTTCCTGCTTGCCGGTGCGGATGCCCCTAATAAAGCGGGCGTAGTTGTTCGGGGTCCGCGGGGCCTTGTGTTCGCGCCACTTGGCCTTGTCGAGGTTACTGCCCAAACTGGTGCGGTAAACATTCGTCCCCCAGTCTCCGTCGATCACGACGGAGCCGAGCGTCCCGGCGATTTTCAGATAAAGGCGGTTGGCATGCCCACCCATCCAGCGGGTCGTGTGGATGGTGCCGAGCGCGCCGTTGGCGAACTCGACCGTCATGACCGCACTGTCGTTGGCGTCGAGCAGGTATTCGCCGATGCGGTTGCCCGGCGCTTTGTCAAAGGTCTTCAGCTTGCAGTACACGCTCTTGAGCGGTCCGGCCGGAAAAGTCGCAAAGTCCAAAATGTGCACGCCGACATCGCCCAGCACACCCTTGCTCCCGTGCTGGCTGGAGAGACGCCACAGCCACTTCGGGTCCGTGCGCCAGTCACCCCAGACCTTACTCGCCAGCCAGGACTGGAGGTAGCTCGCCTCGACGTGGCGGATCTCGCCCAGCTTGCCGGAGTGGACAAGCTTCGCCACCGCCTGCAGGCTCGGCATGTCGCGGTAGGAGAAGTTCACCATGTTGATGACTCCAGCCTTGGCGGCGGCCTTGACCATGCGCTGGGCATCGGGGTAGTTGACCGCGAGCGGTTTTTCGCACAGCACGTGCTTGCCCGCCTTCAGGCACTGGATCGCGACCTCGGCGTGAAAGGCATCCGGCGTCACGATGGCAACCGCGTCCACGGTCCCGGCGGCCAGCAGTTCGTCCACCGAACCGTAAATCTCTGGGATACCGTGCGTCTGCGCAAAGGTCTCGGCCCGCTCACGCGAGACATCAACGGCCGCGACCAGCGTGCAGCCTTTGACCTCCTTGAACTTGATCGCGTGTTGCCGGGCCATGCCGCCCGTGCCGATGATGGCCAGCCGAACCGGCCCAGAACGTCTGGATGTTTTTTTCATGGGATGCAGGAAGACAGGTTAAGCGCCCGGCGCGAAGCCGGTCCCTGGATCGACAAAAAACTAAAGCTGGAATGGATGAGACAAAACCGGCCCGGCTTATTTAAAGCCTTCGGTTGGACGCGAGGCAGCTTCGGCATCTTCGGGCAGGGGCTCCAGCGGGGGTGAGTTCGGGCAGACATCGGCGATGCGCACCCCGGTATGGGCCCAGCGGACGGCGTTGGTGATGACGGTCTGCACTTCGGACTGGTGATAGGTCGGATAGGTTTCGTGACCGGGGCGGAAGTAGAAAACCCGACCATTGCCGCGGTACCAGGTTGCGCCGCTGCGGAAGACTTCGCCACCCGTGAACCACGAGACGAAAAGCAACTCGTCCGGCGTGGGAATGCCAAAGGGTTCGCCGTACATTTCCTCCTGCGGAATTTCAAAGTAGTCGCCGATCCCCTGCGTGATCGGATGCGAGGGCATCAGGTTCCAGAGGCGTTCCTTATCGGTGGATTCGCGCCACTTCAGCGAGCAGGTCGTGCCCATCAAGGCCTTGAAGATTTTGGCGTAGTGCCCGGAGTGGAGCACGATCAGCCCCATCCCTTCCAGCACGCGGGTCTTCACCCGCGCCACCACCTCGTCGGCGACTTCACCGTGGGCCATGTGCCCCCACCACACCAGCACGTCGGTCTCGTCAAGCACGTTGCCGCCCAGGCCGTGCTCCGGCTGGTCAAGCGTGGCCGTGCGCAGTGTGAAATCCGTCTGCTTGCCGAGAAATCCGGCAATGGTGTTGTGCATGCCATCGGGGTAAATCTCCGCGACTTTCGGATTCTTCTTTTCGTGGCGGTACTCGCCCCAGACGGTGACTCGGATCGGTGAACTCATAACGGTAACGGTGCTTAGGGTTAATTTCTCGCGAGGAGAACAAGGGGGGTGTTTATGGTGATCAGCTTGCCGCCACTCTTTGCTTTTGACAAGCGGACAGAGTACGATTGATTTGAGATTTATAGTACAAAACCGGCATCACTCCCTTCCCCATGCCGTCCGCACAAAACTTCGATCAGGACATCCGGCGCATTCTTGCCCGTTTGCGCTCAGGTAAGCTGCGCGTCCACATCCCGCAACGCCGGAACCTCCACCGCAAACGCCCGAATTCGCATTTCCACGCCACGCCGGAGTTTTTCATCCAGACGGGCGGGGCGACGGACTTCGACTGCGCCGGGGAGACTTTCCGGCTCGGTACCGGGGATGTCTGCGTCATGCCCAGGGGCGTCCCGCACGCCGAGATACCCCGCGACCTGAAAACCCCATACGGGATCATCGTGTGCATGAACCCCCGCGACGAGCTTTACCTCATGCGGGCACGCTCGGATGTGCCGGGCCGCATCCTCGGCTACAGCCCGCTTCACCTCGGCAGCGGACGCGGGCATCACATTTTTCACTACCTCGACGAGCTGGATAACCTCGACGCCCTCCCTGCTCCACACCGCAAGCCCTACACCCGCGCCCTGTTGGAAGCGTTTCTCATCGCCACCAGCGCGGAACTGAGCAAACCCGCCACCCCGGCAGCGCGTCCCGGCTCACCGCTGGTCGCGCAGGCCGAAGCCTTTGTTCGCACGCACGTGAGCGATCCCCAATTGAACGTGGCCGGAATCGCCCTCACCCTCAACTGCACCGCCGACCACCTCTCGCGCCTATTCCACCGCCACCGGGGGCTCACCCTGAGCACCTGGATCGCGCAGGAACGCGTTGCCCAGGCGCGCGACCTGCTGGAAACGAGCACTTACAATATCTCCGAAATCGGCTGGGCTTGCGGCTTCAACGAGCCCTCCTATTTCATCCGGATCTTCCGGCGACACGTCGGCATGACGCCCCGCCAGTACCGACTGACGCGCAGCAGCCAGTAGGGTCATTTTTCGACCCGGTCAAAAAGAATGGAAAATTAACAGGAAGGCCGGAAAAAGCGAAAAGCCGGTATCCGGTGTTGAACCTCAACCTTTCCAGTCACTGAGAATGAGCACCTTGCCCTTGCGGCCTCCGGCGTTGGCGCGGGCGACGGCGTCGAGCGCCTTGTCAAACGGGTAGCGGCTGTCGATAGGGAGCTTGAGCGCGCCCTCGGCCATGAGGTCGTAGATCTCGGCCTGCATCGCCTCGAACTCGGCCTGGTCGTGGGTGCGGACCCAACGGTCCATCCAGAAGCCGCACAGGCACACGTCGTTGAAAATCAGGTTGCGCGTGGGGAAGCGGACCTTGTCCCCGACCATGCCGCCGAAGGTCACGACCTTACCCTGATCGGCCAGGCAACGGATGATCCGGATCACGCTCTCGCCACCGATGGAGTTCAGGCCCAGGCGCGGCTTGGCCCCGCCGGTCAGTTCCTTGATGTTTTTTTCAAAACCCGAGTCCTCGGCCACGACGACATCCGCGCCCATCTCCTTGAGAATCGGCTCCCAGGTGGCCACGTCGCGCACGATGTTGATCGTCTTCAGGCCACAGTGGCGGGCGAGCTGGATGAGCGAGATGCCCACAGCGGAATTGGCGGCATTCTGGATGATCCATTCACCCGGCTTGAAGTCGATAAAGTCACGCAAAATGCGCAGCGCCGTCGGCGGGTTGATAAAGGCCTGTGCGGCCATTTCCACCGGAACATTGTTGGGGATACGAATCAGGCTCTCCGCCGGAACGACCACCGCCTGCATCCACGCGCCGGGAGCCTCGGGCATCTTGACCTGCTGGCCCGGCTCAAGCCCGCTCACGCCCGCGCCAACCGCGAGCACCTCGCCCACGCCTTCGCGGCCCGCCACGGCGGGCAGGTCCGGCAGCCGTCCGTAGGTGCCGCCGATCATCCCCATGTCGGAGGGGTGGATGACGGCCGCCCGCAGCGCGACCAGCGCTTCGCCGGGGCCGGGCTGGCCGACGGGCATCGGCTCGAGCGTCAGGACCTCTTCGGGCTTTCCTCGTTCATGGTAGCGGACAGCTTGCGGTTCGGTATTCACGCAATGATTTAAGCACAGGCGAAAAATCCCTGCCACAAAATTCCCCACTGCGTTTCCGATTTATAAGCTCCACACGAGAAGTGGATAACTCCGCCGCCGGCAGCCGCCCGGTCGTGAAACGTTATAAGAGATAAACCACAGAGGACACAGAGAGCACAGAGTGGGATTTTAACCGCAAAGGCACAAAGGACGCAAAGATGAATGATAATTCTTAAACAACCGAATCCAACAACCAACCCATCAAACATTCTCTTCTCTTCCCTCCGTGCCTCCGTGTGAGCTTCTTTTTCTTAACCACGGATGATACAGATACCCTCCCTCGTCCGCAGTTTTAAAAACAATAAACGCCACAACGCTGGCTCCCCGCGCAGCCTTGCCGCGTTTTGCGTTTGGCATCGGCGGGGAAACCGACACCTTTCTCAACCAACACCTATGAAGCATCCCTTTCTCGCCGACACTTTTATCATCCCCTGGCACCTGCTGACGCCCGCGCGCATCCAGCCTGACATCGAGCTGGCCCTTGAGCGCGCCCAGCAAAAGCTCGACGCTATCGCGGACACGCCGCTGGACGCTGTCACCTTTGACAATACCCTGCTCGCGCTGGAGGAAGCCACCGAGGAGCTGACCCGCGGTTGGGGCAGCGTCGGCCACCTCGACAGCGTGTCCAATAGCCCCGCCCTGCGCGAAGCCTACAACGCCATGCTGCCGAAGGTTTCGGAGTTCACCACCCGCATCAGCCTCAACGACAAGCTCTGGCAAGTCCTTAAAGCCTTTGCCGAAACCGCCGAGGCCAAGGCACTGACCGGCACCCGCAAGCGCCTGCTCGAAGAGACACTGGAAGATTTTAAGGGCAGCGGGGCGGACCTGCTCCCCGAGAAGAAAAAACTCCTCGAAGGCATCAACGCCGAGCTTTCACGCCTGACCCAGAAGTACGGCGAAAACGTCCTCGACTCGACCAACGCCTGGGAACTGCTCATCGAGGACGAGTCGCGCCTGGCCGGGCTCCCCCAGTCGGCCAAAGACGCCGCCCGCGAGTCCGCCAAAGCCAAAGGGCACGGCACCGACGAAAAGCCGGTCTGGCGCTTCACCCAGCACATGCCCTCGCTCCTGCCGGTCATGAAGTACGCCGACGACGAGGCGTTGCGCAAGCAGGTCTGGGAAGGCTCCACCGGCATCGGCCAGCAAGCCCCCCACGACAACACCGACCTGGTCTGGAAAATCCTCGAAAAGCGTCAGGAAAAGGCCGAGCTTTTAGGCAAGGCCAACTTCGCCGACCTCGTGCTGGAGCGCCGCATGGCCAAAACCGGAGCCGCCGCCCTCGCCTTTACCGACGACCTGCACGAGCGCATCAAGGACGCCTTCGCCGCCGAAGTGGCCGAGCTGGAAACCTTTAAGGCCGAGCAGACCGGCACGCCCCGCGACCACCTCCAGCCCTGGGAGGTCGCCTACTGGTCGGAAAAACTCCGCAAGCATCGCTACGCGCTCGACGAGGAGGAACTGCGTCCGTACTTCCCCATCCACCGCGTGGTCGAGGGCATGTACACGCTGGTCGAGCGCATCTTTGGCGTGAAAATCGTCCAGCGCCCCACCCGCTTTGTTGACGAGGCGGGCGCGGAGCAGCGCTTTGACGAGGGCACGCCCTCGCCCGACCACGTTGTGGCCGAAGTCTGGCACCCGGACGTGAAGTTCTACGACCTGCTCGACGCCGACGGCACGCACCTGGGCTCCTTTTACGCCGACTGGTACCCGCGCGAATCCAAACGCGGCGGCGCGTGGATGAACTACCTGCGCACCGGCGGCCCGCGCCCCGACGGCTCCACCGCCCCGCACATCGGCCTGATGTGCGGCAACCTCAACCCGCCCGTCGGCGGCAAGCCCGCCCTCATGAACCACCGCGACGTGGAGACGATCTTCCACGAGTTCGGGCACCTGCTGCACCACCTGCTGGGCAAGGTCGAGATCAAGTCGCTCAACGGCGTCAACGTCGCCTGGGACTTCGTCGAACTGCCCTCGCAGATCATGGAAAACTGGTGCTGGGAAAAGGAGGCGCTCGACCTCTTCGCCAAGCACGTGGACACCGGCGAGCCCCTGCCCGCCGCCCTGCTGGACAAGATGCTCGCCGCCCGTAACTTCGAGCAGGCCACCATGACGATGCGCCAGCTCTCCTTTGGCAAGATGGACCTCGACCTGCACACCGGCATCAAGGACCACGCAGGCCGCGACCTCGACGCGTGGGTGGACGAATCGCTGGAGGGCTACCGCGCCCCCCTCAAGACCAAGGCTCCCGGTATCGTGCGGCGCTTCACCCACCTGTTTTCCGACCCCACCGGCTACGCCGCCGGTTACTACTCTTACAAGTGGGCCGAAGTCCTCGACGCCGACGCCTTCACCCGCTTCAAGGCCGAGGGTGTCCTCAACCCGGCCACCGGAAAAGATTTCCGCGAAAAGATCCTGCAAAAGGGCAACTCCGAGCCGCCCGAAAAGCTCTTCCGTGACTTCATGGGCCGCGACCCGGATCTCAACTCCCTCCTCATCCGCGCCGGACTCCGGCTGGAGCAGCATTAAGGGGCTGCGCCCCTACGGAGCCAAAAAGGCTCCTACCCCGGCACGGGCAAGACGTTTCCTCCTTTGGGGAGGGGAATTTTTGCCCGCGCACGCGCTGCGCCTGTGCCACGTTGACACAGGCGAACGGAGGCTGCGCCACCGGTTTCGGGGAACCTTTTTATAGGGGCAATGTTCTATGCCGCTTGAGGGGCGGGATTTGCGCACCGGCACAACCGGTCGCTTTCCCTTGAAAACCGCCCGGAACTGAATTTGCTAAAGGAAAATCATGAATACCATACTCTCACTGTCATTTTTGCCCGGACTGGGCTTCATCATCCCGGCTGGTGGAGGCTGGGGCCTGTGGCTCGTTCTCATCGTCCCGACCATTATCCTGGGCTTCTGGGCCCAGCACCGCGTGATGAGCACGTACAAGAAGTACAGCCAGGTGCCCTCCCGCGGCCGCATCACCGGAGCCGAAGCCGCCTCCGCCGTCATACGCAAGGCCGGTATTAACGACGTGGAAATCGTCGAAATCGGCGGCCAGCTCAGCGACCACTATGACCCGATCCACAAGCGCCTCGCCCTGAGCAGCGCCAACTACCGGGGCACCAGCCTGGCCGCACTCGGCGTGGCCGCGCACGAGGCCGGGCACGCCATCCAGCACAAGGTCGGCTACAAGGCCCTCCAGTTGCGCATGAGCCTGATCCCAATCACGACGATGGCCTCGCAAATTCTTCCCATCGTGCTGATCGCGAGCTTCTTCCTGCCCATGCTGGGCATGATGGGGATCAAGATCGCTGTCGTGTGCTACCTGATCTTGACGATCTTTCAGCTTATCACGCTGCCGGTCGAGTTCGACGCCAGTGCCCGCGCCCGCAAGGAGTTGGTCGGCATCGGTATCATCGGCCAGGATGAGGCCGTGGGCGTCGTCCGCACACTCAACGCCGCCGGCTGGACCTACGTGGCTGCCTTCATCAGTTCGCTGGCCAGCCTGCTCTACCTGTTTCTCATCTCGCGGGATCGCTAGCCGCAACCCGCCGCCAAGGCCGGATCTGGACCGGCCATCGCATACCTCTTACCCAGGCCGGGCTTCCAATCGGAGCCCGGCTTTTTCGTGCCGGTTGGCCGCGCTTCGCGGGTCGTTCAGAGCGATTCGCTTGAGCTTACCACCAGACGCAGGAAGCGCTGTTCCCCGGCGGCTGGTGTGCAGGTGACGCTCCAGCTGGTCACACCGCCCTCGGTTGTCACCTGCTCGGGTATCAGCGACGAGGTGGCAAAAGACACGCCCACGAGGTCGGTGGTCTCCTCCAGCGTATAAGTCAGACCCGCAGCGGTGTCGCTCTGCTGCCAATCCATGACGAGCGAGGCGTCCGTCTGGCTCACGCGAGGGCCCAGTTCGGCATCCCAGAAGTTCGGGTTGGTCCCGTAGGCGAATTCTTCCAGATTAGTCATCCCGTCGGCGTCCGGGTCGGCATCGGAGGCGGCGTCCTCACCGGAGAGGGAATTGTCCGTCAGCCAACCGCTGTAAGTGGACAGGTCGGGCAGCGCAGCCTCAATCTCGGCAGCATAGCTGGCGATGCGAACGAAGTAGTTGGTGTCTGCATCTGAGGGTAATGTTACCGGCCCGACCTTTTGAGCGGTGTCAAAGGTGCTGCTGCCACTGGTCTCAACTGTCGCAGTCAGCCCCGAAAGCACCCACACGCCGTTGATGAACTGGAACAATGCCGAGCCCGAGTCTAACTCCGCCATCGCGGCCTCATCATCACCCGCATCAGCGTCAAGCACAGTGGTCAGCGCGATATAGCTCCAGGTAACGGTTTCTGAGCTGTTCGTATATGAGAGCGCTAATGCCCCTGTCACGCGGTTTGTCCCCCAACGCTTAGCCACAGTGGAGTTACCTCCCCATGTCCAACTGACAGGGTCTCCCGCATCCGTCTGCGCTGTTGATCTACCCCGGCCATAACCAACCAGAACGGTGCTGGTCGAACTCGAAATATCGGCACTTGTACTCGTATTCAAGGGCAAGTCATCCAACCCCGGATCATCGACCAGCTTGATGATAACCAGATCGACAGACCCGATCTGGATTTTGGCAAAAGCTTTATCCACGGTATGAAAAGCTTCCCCATCAAAGGTGACATTGCTACGCGCCTGGACGTGATCGACAGTTAGCACATACTTCCCCCGCAGGTGGACCACCGAGCCAGAGGCATTTGCCGTAGGCGACGTGTTGCAATATGAACCCACCTGCTCAAAGGGCGCGCCATTGGCGGGGGCGGTCTGGTTGGCACTGTTGTCACCGGAATAGAGGATCAGCGCCGGAAGCGGCAATGCGGAACCGGCCAGGATCGCCCCAAAGGTGGCTGCTTTTGAAAAAACGTTCAACGGGATATCAATCAATAGCATACGAATAAAAACAGGCACCGCAAGCCGTCTGTTTTTTTACCAGATACTCCGTGAAACAGGGAAATTCCCGGAAAGTTTCAAAGTTCCTCCGTCAGGCAAATGCGCTCCTGGCTCACGCACATACCCGTCTCGCGGTCGATCTCGACCAGCAGCCCGCACAGGCGCACATCACCCTCGGCTACCGGCCAGCGCCGAGGCATCCCGTCGAGGAATTTTAAGACAATGGGCTCGACCTCGCGCCCGAGCACGGAGCGGTACGGACCGCTCATCCCGGCGTCGGTCTGGTAGGCGGTGCCGCGCGGCAGGATGGTGTTGTCGGCGGTCGGGATGTGCGTATGCGTGCCGATGACGGCGGAGGCCCGCCCGTCGAAGTACCACCCGAAGGCGACCTTTTCCGAAGTCGTCTCGGCGTGGATCTCCATCAGTACGGCATCGGCGGAGGAGCCAATGTCCCCAAGCATACGGTCACCGACACGGAACGGGCAGTCCGCCGAGACCTTCATGAAATTGTTCCCCAACAGCGTGCAGACCGCCAACCGGAAACCATCCTTCTCCAGAATCAGGTGCGTGCGGCCGGGGCACTGCGGCGGGAGGTTGGCCGGGCGGCAGACTTTCTCCAAGCCGTTGATCTCGTCGGCAAAGCCCCGCTGATCCCAGACATGGTCGCCCAGGGTGATGCCGTCCACCCCCACCGCGAGCAACTCATTGACAATGGCCGTGGTGATCCCCGCCCCGGCGGCAGCGTTTTCGGCGTTGGCCACCACCAGGTCGATTCCCCGCTCTTCACGGAACGCTGGCAGACACTTCATGACAAAGGAGCGGCCGGGTTTGCCCACGATGTCCCCGATAAACAGTACTTTCGGCATAGCCTTACGAGCAAGCGCCCCTTCCCCCGGTGGGGCAAGTTTTTATTGAGGGGCGGTACCCCTACGCCGCCAGACAGGCGGCTACCCAAAGCAACGGAAGAAGAAGCGGACTCGGCGCGACTCCCTCCGTCGGTCCCGACACGGCTCCCGACCCAAATGGGAGGGGTGAACTTCGGCCTTGCGTCTGAGGGGAGATGGACTAGTGTTTCGCGCCTTATTTTCCGTGCTCGCGCTCAATTCGGGCGCACGGCATTTCCAACCACCAACACCGACCGACCATGAAGACCGAACCCCTTGTCAACTTCCCGCCACAGGACGAGAAAGGCCCCGCCATGAAGGGCGCCGATGTCGTCGTAGAGTGCCTGGAACGCGAGGGGGTAGATGTGATCTTCGCCTATCCGGGCGGCTCCTCCATCGAGCTGCACCAGGCCCTGACCCGTGCCAAAAAGCTGCGCACGATCCTCCCCCGCCATGAGCAGGGCGGCGGCTTCATGGCCCACGGCTATGCCCGTGCCACCGGCAAGCCCGGCGTCTGCATGGCCACCTCCGGCCCCGGCGCGACCAACCTCGTGACCTGCATCGCCGACGCCTTCATGGACTCGATTCCACTGGTCGCGATCACCGGTCAGGTCTTTCAGGAATTCATCGGCAAGACCGCTTTCCAGGAGACGGACTTCTTCGGCATGACGCTGCCCGTGGTCAAGCACAGCTTCCTCGTGCTCACGGCCGAGGAGCTGCCCATCATCATCAAAAAGGCCTTCATCATCGCCACGACCGGCCGTCCCGGCCCGGTCGTGATCGACATCCCCAAGGATGTCCAGCAGAAGGTCTTCGAGCCCGTTTTCCCCTCCACCGTCGATATCCCCGGCTACCCACCACTGCCCGAGGCCAGCGACGAGGACCTGCGCAAGGTGCTCGACCTGATCACCCAGTCCAAACAGCCCGCGCTCTACACCGGCGGTGGTGTCATCTCCGCCCACGCCTCGGACGAGTTGCGCGAGTTCGCCAAGCTGACGGGTATCCCTGTCGCCTCCACCCTGATGGGCCTGGGCGCGCTCCCGCCGGACGACCCGCAGAGCCTGTACTGGTTCGGGATGCATGGGACCGTTGCCGGTAACTGGGCCGTGTGCGACTCCGACCTGCTCATCTGCGTTGGCGCACGCTTCGACGACCGCATCACCGGCACCGTCTCGAAGTTCGCCCCGGACGCGACCATTGTCCACTTCGACATTGACCGCTCCGAGCACAACAAGAACAAGCCCACCCATTTCCCGATCCACACCGACCTCAAGTACGCGCTCAAGCGTATGATCGAGCTGATCAAGGCGGGCGGCTTTACCAAGCCCGACCTGAGCGCGTGGTACGAGACCATCAACGGCTGGAAAAAACAGCACCCCTACCCGTTCTCCTACAAGGAGAGCGACAAGTACATCCTCGCCCAGGACGCCGTTAAGGTGCTCTATGAGGAGACTCACGGCGACGCCATCATCTCCACCGGCGTGGGCCAGCACCAGATGTGGGCCCCGCAGTACTACCATTTCAAGGAGCCGCGCCACTTCATCAGCTCGCTCGGGCTGGGCACAATGGGCTTCGGCCTGCCCGCGGCCCTCGGGGCCAAGATCGCCTTCCCGGAAAAGACCGTCGTCAACATCGAGGGTGACGGCTCGTTCCAGATGAACATCCAGGAATTGGCCACCGCCAAGATCGAGAAGATCGACGCCAAGGTCATGCTCCTGAACAACCAGCACCTGGGCATGGTCGTGCAGTGGGAAGACCGCTTCTACGACGGCGTGCGCGGCCACACCATCCTCTGCGACCCGAACAACATCGGCAGCCCCGACAACCTCGACGCCGTTTACCCGGACTTCGCCATGATCGCGCAGGGCTACGGCATCGCCGGGCGGCGCGTTTACAAGAAGGAAGATCTGCGCCCGGCGATCAAGGAGATGCTCGAACACGACGGCCCCTACGTCCTCGACGTTCTCATCCCCTACACCGAGCACGTCCTGCCCTTCATCCCGCAAAAGAAGTCCGCCAAGGACATCCTGACCGAGTAAACGGTAGCCCGTCCTGCTTGGCTTATTTTAACAGGAAGAACGGGAAGTGAGGGAAGGCTACGCCTCCGAATCAGAGCGCTTTCGCTTTAACTCACCGTTCTTGCGAAGAAACGAAGTTTCGTCTCAAAAGTTTTTTGGGGAGAGCGCGAGAGGGTGTTTTTTTCAAAAAACACCCTCTCGCATACCCCTCAAAGCGACTTGGAACCGGTATTAGGGCCACCTACTTAACCACAGGGTGCAGGCCGTGGTCGTAGTAAACGTTACCGGCCTCGATGATGGCTTCGGCCTTGGCCGGGTCGCTGTAGGGCATCTCCATCCCAATGCCGGTTGCGTCGAGCGCCTGATTCTGCCAGGTGCCGTCGGCGGACTGCTCAAAGACCTGCACCGAACTGAGCACCGGCAGACGGCGGAGGTTTTCCGGCATGCTCTCCAGCCGGGTGTCCACCATTTTGACAAAAACGATCCGCCGCCCGTCCCACTTGAGTTCCAACTCGTAGAGCGCGGTGCGCAGCGGCGGGTTCATAAGCGGGTTTTCCGGCTGTTGCTTCATCCGTTCGAACGCCTCGGGGCTGAGCTTGAAGCGCTCCCGGTACTGGGGCGAGAAGTACGCGATCCACTCCTCATAGCCGCGCCCGTCGCGGAAGTTTTTCAACGCGTCGTAGGCAGGCCACCACTCCGGCGCGTCCTCCCCCTCGGCCAACTGCCCGTCAGCGATCACCAGCGGCGGCTCGTACATTTGCACCTCCAGATCGAAGGTCTCGTCACCGTACTGGATGAGCTTTCCTTCAGCGCCGAGAGCGACACACACGAGCAACAGCGAGAGCAGCAGGGATTTCATGCCCCTACACCTACGCGCATCCCCGGCGGCGACAATCCTTAAAAGAGAACTCCCGGCGGCAGACAGGCCGTAATATCACTACTGCTGTTGCTGCTGCTGGACCTGGATCTCGCCCTCCATATCGACGGGGGGCAGGAACATGTACGCCTTGTAAGTGGAGCCGCCGATCTCGTTCAGGCGCTCCTGAATCCGGTCCAGGTACTCGTGCAACCCTTCCTGAAAGACCTCCTCGACCGAGCCGTAGTTCAACTCGGAGAGCAGGCGGCCGCAGAGGCGTTCGGCCTCATTGGAGTAGTTGGCCAGTTGGCAGCCGGAAACACGGTGCAGGCACTCGTTGAGCTTTTGCACGCAGAAGCGGATGGAGCGCGGGAAGGTCTCCGAGAAGATGAGGAACTCGGCGATTTTGGCCGGGTTCACATCCGTCACGTAAAGCTGGTGGTATGCCTCGTAGGCGCTGGCTGAGCGCAGGATGGCGATCCACTGGGCCACGTCCACCGCGCCGCCCACATCCGTCACATTGGGAAGGAGCATGTGGTATTTGATATCGAGGATACGCGTGGTCTTGTCGGCGCGCTCGATATAGGAGCCGATCTGGAGAAAGTCGTAACCCTCGTCGCGAGTGACGGTGGCGTTGGCCAGCCCGAGGAAGAGGTGCGAATGCTCCTTGATCTGCTGGTAAAAGTCGTGGATGTCCGACTCGAAAAGCTGGCGGGCGCGGCCGGACTTGAGGAAGAGGTAGAGCTTGTTCAGCGTTTCCCACATTTCGGCCGTGATCTGGTCGCGCACCATGCGGGCGTTTTCACGGGCGCTGAACACGCACGAGAGGACCGAGTTCGGGTTCTCCAGTTCGAAGGTCAGAAACTCCAGCACGTTCTCGCTGTTGGCCTTTTTGTTGTTCTCGTAAAAGCGCTTCTCGTCCCCGGTCGAGCGGATGAGCGGGTCCCAGTGCTCCTTGAGCTTGGCGTCGTCCACATCCTGAAAGTCCAGCAGGAGCTGCAGGTTAACTTCGACCAGGCGGGCGATGTTCTCGGCCCGCTCGATGTAGCGGGCCATCCAGTAGATTGAGTCTGCGACGCGTGAAAGCATGGGGGATTAAATGGTTAAATGGCTAAAAGGTTAAATGGTTGATGGGCTGAATGGTCGTCAAAATACATCTGGTCGTCCGGTATGAATGTTAAAAAATTGCTCGGATAAAACACACGCTGCGAATCGCAATCAGCGACCCAATCCAACAACCAACCCTTTAACCATTCAGCCATTTGACCATTTACTCCTTATACAACACCCAGGTGTCTTTGGCACCACCGCCCTGGGACGAGTTGACGACGAGCGAGCCCTTGCGCAAGGCCACACGGGTCAGCCCGCCGGGCGTGATCTTGATGTCCTCGCCGCAGATGATGTACGGGCGCAGGTCGATGTGGCGGCCCTCGAAACCGGCCTCTCCGCAGTAGGTCGGGTGGCGCGAGAGCGAGATCGGGTTTTGCGCGATGTAGTTGCGCGGGTTCTTCTGGATGTCGTCGTGGAACTTCGCGATCTCCTCTTTCGAGGCCCAGGGGCCCATCAACATGCCGTAGCCGCCGGCCTCGTTGGCCGACTTGACCACGAGCTTATCGAGGTTGTTGATGACAAAGTCGTAGTCCTTTTTCTCCGAAGGCAGGTAGGTCTCGACGTTGGGCAGGATCGGGTCCTGGTCGAGGTAGTACTTGATCATGCGCGGCACGAAGTAGTACATCACCTTGTCGTCGGCCACGCCGGTGCCGATGGCGTTGGCCAGTCCGATGTTACCCGCGCGCACGGCGTTGAGCAGGCCAGGCACGCCGAGCAGGGAGTCCGGGTTGAAGACGCTCGGGTCGAGGAAGTCGTCGTTGATGCGCCGGTAAATCACGTCCACCTGTTGCAGGCCCTTGGTCGTGCGCATATAGACCTTGTAGTCGCGCACGACCAGGTCGCGACCTTCGACGATTTCGACGCCCATCTGACGGGCAAGGAAACAGTGCTCGAAGTAGGCGCTGTTGTACACGCCCGGCGTTAGAATGGCCACGGTCGGCTCGCGGTCCTGCACCGGGGAGATGTACTTGAGCATTTTCAGCAGGTCCTCGGAATAATGCTCGACCGGACGGACCCCGGCAGCGGGGAAAAGGTTCGGGAAGGCCCGGCGCATGGCAGCGCGGTTTTCCAGCACATAGGAGACGCCGGAGGGGCAGCGGCCATTGTCCTCCAGTACAAGGTATTGGCCCTTGTCGTCACGGATCAGGTCGGTGCCGCAGATGTGAATATAAATGTTTCTGGGCACGTCCACCCCGACCATTTCCCTGCGAAAATCCTTTGAACTGAGCACGTAGCTGGGCGGGATGACGTTGTCCTTGAGGATTTTCTGGTCGTGGTAAATGTCGTGCAGGAAAAGGTTGAGCGCCTCCAGCCGCTGCTTGAGGCCGCGCTCCAGCAGCTCCCACTCCCCGGCGGGGATGATGCGCGGGATCAGGTCGAAGGGCATGATGCGCTCCGTCCCCTGATTGTCGCTGTAAACGGTGAAGGTCACCCCGGCCCGCAGGAAGGACAGGTCCACCGCCTGCCGTTTCTCCTCGAACTCCTCGTCGCTCAGCCGGTCAAATCGCTCGGCCAATACTTTATAATGCGGGCGGACCTTGCCGGGCGCCTCGAACATTTCGTCAAAAAAACCGTCCGTAGTGTAGTTGTCAAAGTGCATGCGTGGGTAAGGCCTAACTAATAGCAACTCGCGTGCCGTTGCAAGGGTCCGCCCGGGATTGGGCGGATAAAACACACCGAAAAACTACGTCCGTCGCCGTCCACGCCAGTATTGGCGGGCGTTTGGGCCTCAGTAACTTTCTTCGGTCAGTTTCACCTTGCCACGGAAAATATAGTACACGCAGGAGGTGTAGGTGATTACGATCGGCACACCAATCAGCGCAATCCAGAACATGATCTGCAACGTGCCCTCCGAGGAGGAGCCGTTGTAGATGTTGAGGCTGTTGGCGGGGTTGGGGTTGGAGAAAATCATGTTCGGGTACACACTCAGCGCGAACAAGAGCATGAGGAGACCCATCCCGGCGCAGGAGCTGAGGAAGGACAGGAAGTATCGGCCCTTGTGAACCTCGCGGGGGATGTTCGCCACGACCAGGACCGCCAGCACGAACACGATCCCAAGCTCGACCGGGCGCTTGTGCATCACGCTCTCGATGTGCGGGCAGGCGAAAATTGTCCAGACGTTGAAAATCAGGAAGCAGGTGATGTAAACCGGGATCGTGATCTTGACCCAGCGCTTGAGCTTTTCCTGCAAGGCGCCCTCGGTCTTCATGATGAGGTAGATATTGCCGTGCATCATGAACAGCGCCACCGTCGTCACCCCAAGAAACAGCGCGTAGGGATGCAGCAGGCCGAGGAAATTCCCGACAAACTCGTGGTTCTCGTCCAACGGGATGCCCCAGGTGACGTTGCCCATGGCCACCCCGATGAGGAAAGCCGCCAGGATGCTGCCCACGGCGAAACCACCGTCCCAGCAGGAGCGCCAGAGACGGCCCGGCTCCTTGCTGCGGAACTCGATGGCGCAGGCGCGGAAAATCAGCGAGAACAGCAACAGCATGAACGCGTCGTAGAAACCGGAAAAGGCCGTCGCATAGACTTCGGGGAAAGCCGCAAAGAGCGCGCCGCCGCCGGTGACGAGCCAGACCTCGTTACCGTCCCAGACCGGGCCGATGGCGTTGAGCAGCATGCGCCGGTCTTCGTCCTTTTTGACAAAGAGGTGGAGTGCGCCCACGCCGAGGTCGAAGCCGTCCAGCATGGCGTAGCCGGTGAGAAGTACCCCGACGAGAATAAACCAGATGGTGTTGAGATCCATGATGTCCGGTGTCTGTCGTTACTTATTCGTCCAAGGTCGGCCCGTGCTCGATCTTCACGATCTTCTGCCACTTTTCAGGCAGCACCTTGATGGACTCGTCGTCCCTCGGGCCGTGTTTGACTTTTCGGTTCAGCGTGTAGAGGAAGACGAAGAAAAGCAGCGTGTAGATCAGGAAAAAGCCGATCAGCGAACTGAGCACCTGGTGGGCCTTGACCGCCTTGGAAAGCCCCTCGGAGGTTTTCAAAATTTCGTACACGACCCAGGGCTGGCGACCCATCTCAGCCGTGAACCACCCCGCCTGATTCGCGATCTGCGGGATGAAAACCGAGAAGACCAGAATCCACAGAAAGGCGCGCGTCCATTTCTTGTCCACGTTAAAGAGGTACCCGGCTTTCCACAGGACGCAGCCCAGGACGGAAAGGCCGATCAGGGCCATGCCGCAGGCGATCATCAGGTGGTAGGTCTGGAAAACAACCGGCACGTTCGGCCAGTACTCGGGGCGGATTTTGGCCAGCTCCTCCGGCGTGGCATCCGGGTAACGGGTCAGGAGAAACTCGTCCGAAGGCAACTCGTAAAGGCCCTTGACCTCCGTCTCGGCCGCCTTGGTCATGTCCATGAACTCACCGGAGACGAGGATGCTCAGCAGGCCCTTGATTTTGACCGAGCTTTCGTTGATGCCAGTGATGTTGCCCTCGGCATCTTTCTCCCAACTGACCACTCCGAAGAGTCCCAGCGGGGCCTCCGTCTGCGACTCGGCCAAGCCTTCGATGGCGGCGAGCTTGATCGGCTGGTTGTCGGCTACGCCACGGGCGGTTGAGTCGGCGCTCCAGAGCTGGAGCAGGGAGGCGGTCGTCCCCATGACCAGGGCAATCTTGAGCGAGGTCTTGGCGAACTCCGTGTGGCGGCGGCGCAGCAGGTAGTAGGCGCTGATGCTGATAACAAGGAAGGCCCCAGCCAGCCAGCAACCGAGGATGACGTGAGTCAGCCGGTCGATGGAGGACGGGTTGAGCACCATGCCCCAGAAGTCGGTGATGACGGCCCGGACGTTGTCGAGCTGGTCGGCCTGCACGACGTAGTCGGCGGGCAGCGGGATTTCCTGAATGCTGAAGGTGCCCGCGGCCAGGTCGGCGGTCATCGGGTGGTGCATGCCGTCAGCGGTGACCTTGACCTTCTCCGCCAGGACGAAACCGGCGGGGGTCTGCATCCAGGAGTTGGCCACCACGATCCACACGGCGCTGAAGTGCGAGCCGAGGCAAACCATCAGGGTGGCGAAAAAGTGCGTGTACGGGCCGACCTTGTCCCAGCCAAAGAGCAGCACGGCTAGGAAACCCGACTCCAGGAAGAAGGCGTAAAGCCCCTCAATAGCCAGCGGGCTGCCGAATACGTCCCCCACGAAGCGCGAGTAGGTGGCCCAGTTCGTGCCGAACTCGAACTCCATCACGATACCGCTGGCGACCCCGACGGCGAAGGTCAGACCGAATATCCGCGTCCAGAAACGCGCCATATTGTGGTAGATCGGCCGCCTTGTTTTCAGCCAGAATAGCTGCACGATGACCAGAAACAACCCCAACCCGATACTGAAAACCGGATAGATGTAGTGAAAAGCAATCGTGAAGGCGAACTGGATCCGCGAGAGGATTTCGACGTCCATCGGTTCCGCATTGTGTGGAGCTTCACGGCGATAGCACGCTTATTCGTAAAAAAAACAACTTACGCCGTCCTATCCCTGTATAGATCAGCCCTGCGACGGGACGCAGAAAACCTTCCCCACCCTTTCCGCCCGCCTGCGCCGGTATTGGCTGAGCCTGAAACCGTTACCACCTGACCGGGTCATCATCCCGTCCAGTGTCTCAGCACCAGCCCTGGCGGCGTGCGCGGCGAAGCAATCGGCGGGCCTGGCGGAATGTCACCTTGGCGGCGGGGCGCTGGCTCTGCTCGCCAAAGCGTACTGCCAGCAACGCCTGATAGGTCTCCTCCCAGGCGGTACCGTCCTCCGCTTCCGGAGGATGGGCGAGCAGGTGCTCCCGCACCGGACGATAACGCGCCAGCAACTTTCCGGCCCGCTTGCGTTGGGGGTCAAAGACCTGCATTCCGGGCCGGGAACTCCGGCGGTGCATGAGCGAACGCAGCCACAGCACGACGAAACGCATTGCCAGAAACAGGAAACAGACGGCGGAGACGCCGAGCGCGATCCGGAGGATTTTTTCGCGGTTCCAGCCCTGAGTCAGCCAGGATTTAAAGGCGTTGATCTGCTCCCGCAGCCAGGAACGGGCCTGACCGTAGGTTCGCTCGGAGTAACCCTTGAGATTCTGGGCCAGCCGGGCCTGGTCGCCCTCGTCAAAGCTGATGACCCGGCGGTACCAGACCATGCGGATGCTGTCGATCCAGGCCAACCAGCCGGAAAAACGTCCCACCGAGGCCGTCTCCATGCCGGGACCGCCAGGAGCTTCCAGCCCGGACTGCGGCGTCGGGTCCACCCGCAGCCAGTTGCCCTCACGGTCATAGACCTCGACCCAGGCGTGGGCGTTGCGGTTGCGCACGACGAGGTAATCCTCGTAGCCGTTCCACTCGGCCCCGGCAAACCCGGCCACCAGCCGCGACGGGAAACCCGCCGAGCGTGCGAGCAAGGCGAAAGCCCCGGCAAAGTGCTCACACCAGCCACGGTCATCCTGCTGCATCCACAGGATGAGGGGATCGCCCTCCTGCATGTACATTTCCCGCAGGCTGCGGCTGTAACGGTAGTGCCCGTGCAGCCACTTCAGCGCCGCCGCGATGAACGTCTGCGCATCCATCTCTTCCCCCCCGGTGATCTCCTGCACCAGCCCCTCCAGGTAGGCGCGGTCCTCCTCCCGGTACGGGAGCGCACGGGTGGTGGCCGGGTATTCCAGACCGCTACGGGGCATCTCGCGGTCGAGTTCGATCCGGGGCGAGGCCACGGGGTCGTGCTCGATCAGCTCGAATTGCTCCATCTCGGTCGCGCTGATCCGGTCCCCCTTGTTCATGCCGCTGACCGAGTAGGCGAAGCGGGAGGGGTTGACCGTTTCCAGCGACACGATGTTGAGCCGGGGGAAAGTCCGAAACTTATTCTTTTTCTGGATCTGGAAACGCATCTGCGAAAACGGCCCCAACAGTGGAAGGTACTCGCTGACGTTACCCTCCATGTAAAAGATCCAGTCCCCCTCGTTGCCTTCCGGTTCCCGCCCCCAGTAATCGGCAGCCACCAGGTTGCCCTCCCCCATTTCGCCCCCCTTGCGCTTGACCCAGTGCGACATGCGGAAGCCCTGCTCGGTGTATTCGTCGAGCACGACCATCCGCCAGTAGGGATTGGAGGGGATGTTGTTGGCATTGGGCACCTCGACGCGCATGGCGATGCGGTCGTCGTTCTGGAGGCGGCTGACATCCCCGTAGCGCACGATGTCGCTGAACCCGCTCATGCTCGTGCCCGCCATTTGCAGGAAGGGCAGAGCCTGGTCGATACGGAAGCGCGGGATGGTCACAAAAATCACGCTGCTGACGGTGACAACGCCCGCGAACAGCACGGCGGCGAACCCGATCAGCCGGTAGTCCATGCTCAGGCGCAGGCGGCGCAGGAACGCCCCCCAACGGAAGCCCTTCCAGTCGGCGCGGGTGAGCTTGGTCGCCTGGCTCGACTCCAGGATATTGACGACAAACAGCAGCACCATGGCCAGGGGCGTAAAGAGCAGCATCTGCGCCCCGAAGGACAGCGACACGGTCAGCACACCCGCGATGACGAGGATGAACAGGCACAGCAGGACCAGTTGCAGGTCCTCGCGGCGGCTGCGGTACTGCAGGCAACGGTAAACCGACAGCAGCATGACCATCCGCACCAGCGGCTTGAGAAACTCCTGCCCGTGCAGCAGGAAGTCCAGCCCCACCACAAGGATGAGCGCAGGCGTCATGGCCCGCCAGAACAGCGGTGCAATCCGCCCCGGCAGCCCCGGAGCGCACACCGTCAACGCAATCAGAAAACCGAAAAACAAGAGCAGCGGCTGGTTCCCGAAATCCAGGTCGAGCATGGCCCAGAACGCAATCAGGGCCAGCAGTTGCCCCAGCAGCCACTTCAGGCGGTGAAAATCGGTCTGCGTGAAGGTGTTCATCAGGCCGTGCCGACAGAGTTACCGCCCACGTAGGCGTGGACGCTCGCCCCCACGCCGGGGCGGAAAGTGATCAGGTTGTAGCTGGTGATCTCGGGCGAAGGCTGGTAGTGCTCGACCGGGGCCAGCGTGGACAGCTTGAGCAGAAAGGCATTGAGGTCGTGCAGGCGCTTGACCGGGCTGACCGGCTCGTCGTTGATCGCGTATGCGATCAGGCTACCCTGTCGAAACAGATCTTCGGCCAGGCTCCCGGCAAAGGAACACAGCTTCTCAAAACGCTCCGCGGTCTGCGCATGCAGCTTCCCCTCCTCCGACCAGAGCGAGGCCGGGGACTCGACGAAGACGAGGTAACCGTCGCGGTTTTCCTCCGCCATCTGCCGGATCATCAGGCGGCGCAGGCGGGCCGATGCCTTCCAGTGCACCAGCCGCTGAGAGTCGCCCTGCTGGTAGCGCCGGATATTAATCAACTCGGCCCCGCCGCCGGGACGACGGCTGGCCTCCCCGCGCCGACGGGCGTGGTGCCCGACCGGCGGCTGAAAGGTGTAGTCGATCCGCGCCGGGAAAACCGTGATTGGGTGCTTGATGCCTCCACCGACGATTTTGCGCAGAAAGCCGAACGGGAACTGCGACTCCAGCCCCGAGACAATAATCGTGTCCCTGCCCCGCTCCTGCGGACGGTAAATCCACCCCAAACGGCGCTGTTCCCCGGCATTGAGCCGTGAGTCCAGAAAGACGCGTTCCTTCTTGCCCGGACCACGTGTACGCACGTTGAAGCAGATGTTGTAGGTCGGCAGGAGCGCCTTGGTGTTGCGCAGCTCGATTTGCAGGTCGGCCTTCTCCCCCACCCGGAATTGCGTGGGCAGGTTCAGCCGCCAGCGGGTGCCCTTGAAGTTGAGCCAGCTCAGGAAGCCGCTCAGGATCAGGCTCGAAAGCAGCAGTGAGAGTGCCATGAAGAGGATGTTGCTGGCGGTGTTGTAGGCGGCCGTGCCCAGGCCCAGCGCCACCAGAATGAGCGCGTAACCGGCCGGAGTCGGAATGATCCGGCTGCCCTCCGGCGGCAGGACCATGATCCACAGCAGCCGCCAGAAACCGCTCTCACGGCTCAGCCGCGAGGAGAAAAAGCCCGGATCGGCCCAGTCGCCGGGACGCGCCGCCGAGGGGTTCGGCTCTGCCCAGGTGCTCACGTCGGGACGGGAATGTTGTCGAGCATGCGGTTGAGAATGCCCTCAACCAGACGGCGTTCCTCCATCGGGTCGGAGGTCTGGCGACGCAGGTGCAGCCGGTGGGTAAAGACCGCCCGGAGCACCCCGCTGACATCCTCGGGGATGACGAAGCCCCGGCCCTCGACCAGGGCGTTGGCCTGGGCGGCGAGTTTGAGCGCGAGCGTCCCGCGCGTGCTGATCCCGGCCTCGAACTCGCTCTCGGTCCGCGTGGCCTGCACGAGCTTGAGCATGTAGTGCAGGATGCTCTCCTCGACAAAAACCTGCGGCGTGAAGTGCTGGATCTCCTGCACCTCCTTTTTCGTCACCACCGGCCCGATGTCGATCGTGTCGTAGCTGCCCCGGCTGGCGTTGCGCATGAGGATTTCCAACTCGTCCTCGTACTGCGGGTAGCCCATCTGGAGGCGCATGTGAAAGCGGTCCATCTGGCTCTCGGGCAGCGGGAAAGTCCCCTCGTAATCGACCGGGTTCTGCGTGGCGAAGACGAGGAAGGGCGAGCCCACGGTGTAGGTCTGCCCGTCCACGGTGACCTTGCCCCGGTCCATGGCTTCGAGCAGGCTGGACTGGGTCTTCGGCGTGGTGCGGTTGATCTCGTCGGCCAGCACGATGTTGGCGAAGATCGGGCCTTTCTTGAAAACAAATTCCTTGAGCTGGTCGTCGTAGATAGAGACCCCGATCACGTCACTGGGCAGCAGGTCGCTGGTGAACTGAATGCGCGAAAAGGTACAGTCCACCGACCGCGCCAGGCAATAGGCTAGCGTGGTCTTGCCCACCCCCGGCAAGTCCTCGATCAGCACATGCCCCCCGGCAACCAGTGAAACCACCACCTGTCGCACCACCTCGTCCTTGCCGCGAATGACGGTGCCGATGTTGTGCCGCAGATTATCGAGGGTTTCCTTGATACGCGGAGCGGGGATGGGCTTCGAGGGGGTACTCATGGTTCTATATATCAGTTGGGGGCTGTGGTTAATCATACTCCCCCGCCGCCGGCTTGCAAGCCAAGGCCACCATATTTACCCCTTGCCCGAGGAGAAAAATAACGTTACTGCTGCCAGCGTGAATCCCACGCCCCTATGTACAGCGTAAAACCCGGGAGAGGCCCTTCCCTGATGGGCGGAGTCGGCGGCATTGTCGCTGCCGTTTTTGGCATCATCTGGACCATCGGAGCCGCTTCGATGGGCGCACCGGTTTTTTTCACGGCGTTCGGGGCCGTGTTCGTCCTCGCCGCGCTCGGGATGGCCGCGTATAATTTTTTCAACGCCACCAGCAAAAACCGCCTGAGCAATTTCGACATCACCTCCGGCCACGAGGAACACGACCCCCTCGCTCAGGCCCTTGGCTATGAACGCCGCGAGCGCCATCCACATGACCACCGCCGCCCGCCCGGCCAGCACCAAGCCCCGCCGACCGGCAATCCGCGCAAGTACCCCGGCGAGCACTGTCCCTTCTGCGGCGCGAAGGTCGAGCCCAATTTCGACTTCTGCCCCCGTTGCGGCAAGGATATTTAACCGCTGTTACCCCAGGTAACACGATTTACCTTACCCCCCGGAAGCGGCTTCTCTTCCATCAGCCGGAGTTGCCGGATCATCCTCGCTGAGCACCTCGGGCACGAGCAGGTAGGTGCTGAATAAAAAGAACCACGAGCCTATCATCAGGGCGAAGAAATTCCCCCACCACTGCGGAAACTCCAACGGCCCCTGCCCGAAGTACCCCACCAAGCTCGAACACAGGAATCCGAACGAGCCCAGCAGGCTGAAAAAATTGATCCACCAGGCCATGTCCCAGACCAGCCAGGCCCAGCGCCGGTGGCTGACCTCGACCAGCCCGATGTAGCTGGCCATGACGAAGCAGCACGAGGCCAGTGTGCTCGGGGTCCACACGTACAGGTCGCTCTGCCACCAGCTCAGCCCCGCGACCAGCGCCATGCCGCAGTTGATGTTAAAGATGCACGCCCCGGTCAACTGCACCACCGCAGCCCGGAAGTCGATCCGCCCCCACTCCCAGCCGAACCAACGCCAACGGCGGCGGGCGGGTTTGCCCGCGTGGCTCCGGCTCGGGTCGGACGGAGCGTTGAGCGCCTCCAATACCAGCATCGAACTGCCGATGGTGAAAAAGACCGAGCCCATGAAGCAGGTAAAGTCCAGCGCCCACGCGCTCCAGCCCATCCACTGCGCGATAGTGGAAAACGCCATCGGCACCGTCCCGAGGACAAAGCAGATCGAACCAATGATAAAGATCAGCCCGATCCACCAGCTCAAGTGGTCGAAGCGCCAGCCCCACCAGTGAAAATGCCGCAGGTCGGTCCGCAAGCGTCGCTCGATAGCTTTCAGGTCGGCCTCGGCACCCTCGGTGATAAGCGCACCCAGATGCTTGCGGTGGCGGCGAGACGTCCACACGTGCAGCCGTCCGTCCGGCAGGCGGTGGATCACGCGGGTGACGCACCGCCCCACCCGGTCGGTGCGCAGGAGCTCCCAATGCGCCGGGAAATCCACGTGCGGCGGCAAGCCCTCAGCCGGCAACTTCTGGTCTGTCTCTACGCGATTCACGGGCACGCCGGGCATCCGGTTAACGGGGCGGGTCACTGCGGGGAAACGGCACTGCTCCGCGTCGCCTCGCGTCCGATAAAGGCCTGCGCCCGCTGGATCCACTCCGTCCGCTGCGCGGGGTCGGCGTAGAACTCGTAAAAGTTGATCGCCCGCATGTAGTTGACCATGTCCTGCAAAAAGCCGTACACGGCGAGCACCTCGTTCTGGCGCTGGGTAAAGGCTTCGTTCTGCGCGTCGATCAGGTCGATGTTGTTGACCATGCCCTGCCGGTATTTGTCGGTCACGATGTCGAGGTTGCGGTTGGCCCGGTCGGCGGCAGTCTTGCTGTACTCGATGTTGGCGCGGGAGGCAGCCAGTGAGTAGAGCGCGTTAAGGATGCGCTGCTGGACGAGCTGGCGGGTCAGCTCGCGGGTGTACTCCAGCCCGCGCACGACGGACCGCTGGCGGATCACGTCAAAGACCCGCGCCCCGCCCTCGAAGATCGGTATCTCGGCCTCGACCATGACGGCCCAGGCGTCGTCGTCGGGCGGGAAAGTCGGGTTGTACTCGCTGCTCTGATGAAAAGTGTTGGCGTAGTTGAAGTTCGCCCCGACCTCGGGCATGTAAAAGGCCCGCTGTTTCTGGTCGAGGCTGATCTCCTGCCCCTGAATCAGCCGGTCGAACGCGCCCACTTCGGGGCTGCGCGACACCCCGTACTGGAGCGAAAAGAGCCGGAAGCGCTCGTAGTCCGAAGCCGTCGCGATGAGCCCGGAGGCCGTCTCGGCCACGTCGCGGAAGTGCGAAGACTCCAGCGAAAGGTCTTCGGGTTGCCAGCGCTTGCTCAGGTCCTCGCCGAGCACCTGATTAAGCGCCACCAGCGCCTGCTCGACCGTGGCTTGCGCGTCGGAAACCTGTGCCCGGTCCCCGGCCTCCGCCGCCTCGAAGCGGTAAACCTCCTCGCGCCCGCCGGTGCCGACTTCCTCGCGGATGCGGGACAGCTCAAGATTTCGCCGGGTCACGGCGAGGTTATCCCGGGCGACGCGCTCGACCGCCAGGGCCGAGAGGTAGTTGATGTACGCGAAAGCCGTCCCCTGAATGATGTCCAGCCGCGTGACCTCCTCCTGCAGGGTGGCGGCTTGGTAGTTCTCGCCCGCGACCTGGAGGTTGGCCAGGCGCTGGTCGCTGTAAATAATCTGGCTGATGCGCACGCCGACATTGGCCTCGACCTTCGGGGTGGCCCCTCCGGAGGCGCGGACGGTCCCGGCGTCCACCTGCTGGTAGCCGGTGAAGGCGCTGATCTGCGGCAACAGGGGGCTCATCGCGAGCCGCTTGTCCTCGTAGCTGACCTTGGTGTCCTGCTGGCGCGAGAGGTACTCGAAGTTAAACCGCAACGCCTTTTCGATGGCCCCGACCAGTTCGATGGGGTCGCCGGTCACGATCTCGTCTTCAAACAGCACCTCGGCGTTGGCGGCGGTCTCGAAGCCGATGTCGTAGCCGATTTGCTGCGCGGTGAGAGCATTGAGGTACAGGCGCGGCTCCACGCGGATGCGCGCCGCCAGCGTCTCGGGGGCGCTGCCAAGGATGATGCGCTGGAGGTTGAGCGCAAGCCGCCGCGTCAGTTGCAAATCGATGTCCGGCAGCGAACCGGCCAGCACCCCGGCCCGAACCGCCGGTTCACCTCGAAAGGCGAAGGACGGCAGGCCCCGCGCGTTGATGCCCGCGATGAGTTTTTCCCGCTCGGCCTTGTCCATCTGCCAGGGCGGAAACAGGTACACCGCCCGCGCGTCGGGCGGAAGTTGGTCGAGCACAGACTGGGCATCTGCGCCCATCCCGACGACTTCGACCTGCGCCTTTACCGCCGTCTTCAGTTCGTCCAGGTAGTCCTGCATGAAGGCCGTCGCGTCCGCGTAGGGGGCATCGACCAACACGTAAAGCCGGGAAAAATCCACCAGCCCGATAAAGTCCTGCAAATCCTCCCGCACGGTGTGGCCGCCGGTCACGAGATTGAGATTGGGAACCTTGGAGCGGCCCATCTCGTCGAGCAGGAGGTTAATCATCTCCGGCTCCTGCAACCACGCGCCGACCACGGGCTTGGGCAGCGGATAGGTCGCCCCGGTGGCGGCGTTCATCACCAGCAGCCCCTGCACGAGGACGGCATCGGCCTCCGGATCGACCAGCCCGGCCCGCAGGGCCTCGGCGGCGCGCCCCGGCGCCCAGTGCGCACTGAAGTCGCCGTCCTCTTTAAAAACCACCTGCACCCGGCCCCGGAGCAGCCCCTCCAGCTCCTGCCGCACCCCGGCCAGTTGAGTCTCGAAGACGGGGGAGTCCCCGTCGCGCACCACCGCGACCGTGTAGGTCTGCGCCGGAGCGGGGGCGCTTTTACCGGCGGGGCCGGAGGGGGCATTCGCGGCACTGCCGGCGGACTCCGCCCCACCCTGCGCAGGGGAAGTCTGCGCGGCCAGCGGCAGCGCCAGCACGGCGGTCAGAAAGGAAAAAAGGAAACTAAGCTTCATGGCCGGTATTGTCGGAAGAAGTTGCGGGGGAGGTAGCGGGCGCGGCGGGTTTGGCCCCGCCGAATTTCTCGGCCGCGACCTGGATGACGTAGTAAAGCATCGGCACGACGATCACGCTGACCACCGTGGCCACCAGCATCCCGCCAAAGACGGAAGTCCCGATGGCGCGGCGGCTCTCGGCCCCCGCACCGGTCGCCACCAGCAGCGGGATCACCCCGAGGATAAAGGAGAAAGCCGTCATCAGCACGGCGCGGAAGCGCAGGCGGGCGGCGCTCAGGGCGGCGTCAAAAGGGCTCATGCCGTGGTCGCGCTGCTCCTTGGCGAACTCGACGATGAGGATCGCGCTCTTGGTCGATAGCCCGATCAGCAGCACGACCCCGATCTGCGTGTAGAGGTTGTTATCGTAGCCGCGAATCATGAGCGCGGCCACCGCCCCCAGCAACGCCGTGGGCACGGACAGGCAGACCGACAGCGGGAGCGTCCAGCTCTCGTATTGGGCGGCCAATACAAGATAGACCAGGATGATCGCCAGCGCGAAGATGATGACCGTGCCACCGCTGGCCGTCTGTTGCTGGTAGGAAAGGTCCGTCCACTCGTAGCCCATCGAGTTGGGCAGCTTTTGCGCGGCCATGTTTTCGACCACCGTCATGGCCTGCCCGGAACTGTAGCCGGGCGCGTTGTTGCCGAGAATCTTGACCGAGGGGTAAAGGTTGTAGCGGGTGATGGTCTGCGGGCCGAGGATTTCGCTCACCTCGATCAGCCCGGCAATCGGCGTCATCTGCCCGTCCGGGGCGAGGATCTCCAGCTTGCCGATGTCGTCAGGGACGGAGCGGGCGTCCGGCTCGGCCTGCGCCTTGACCTTGAAAACCCGGTTGTAGCGCGTGAAGTCGTTGATGTAACTCGACCCCAGGTAGGTCTGCATCGCGTCGAAGACCGAGGTCAGCGAGAGGCCGCGGTTTTTGACCTGCTCGCGGTCGATGTTGACAAAGAGCTGGGGCACGTTGGCCCGGAAGGTCGTGCTCATGCCCGTGATGGCCGACTGGCTGTTGCCGTCCTCGATAAAGGTGTCGGCCACCTGCTCCAGTGTTTCCAGCCCGACCCCGCCCCGGTCCTGGAGCATCAGGGTAAAGCCACCTGTCAGCCCAAGGCCGGGCAGCGAGGGCGTCGGAAAGGCGAAGGCAAGCGCGTCCATCAGGCGCGAGAGCCGCCGGTTAATGCTCATCAGGATCGCGTTCTGGTGCTCCTCGGGCGGGCGCTCGGACCAGTCCTTGAAGACCGCGATGCTGAAGGCCATATTTGACGAGGCCGCCCCGTCCAACAGGGAAAAGCCCGAGATCGTCAGCGTGTTCTGCACGCCGGGAGTGTCGGCCACGATCTTGTTCACCTGGTCCATGACCGAGGCTGTGCGCTGAAGAGAGGCCGCGTCCGGGAGTTGCACCGAGAGGATGCAGTAGCCCTCGTCCTCCTGCGGCACGAAGCCCGTGGGCAAGCGCACGTACCCCCACCCCGCCAGCACCACCATGCCGACAAAGAGCAGCACGCCGAGCGCGGCCTTGCGCATGAAGGCCCGCACGGCGGCGTGGTACCCGTTGGTGGTCTTGTCCATCCCGGTGTTGAAGAGGCGGAAGAACCAGTTCACCCGGCCCGAGCTTTTTCTCAAAAGCACACCGCAGAGCGCGGGGCTGAGAGTGAGCGCGTTGATGGAGGAAAAGAGCGTGGCCACCGAGATGGTGAGCGCGAACTGCTGGAAGAGAATCCCGGTGATCCCGCCCATGAACGCCGTCGGCACGAACACCGCCAGCAAGACCAGCGTGGTCGCGATGACCGGGCCGCTGACCTCGGTCATGGTGAGGAAGGCCGCGTCTTTCGGAGACATCCCCTCCTCCAGGTGGCGCGAGCAGTTCTCGACCACCACGATGGCGTCGTCCACCACGATCCCGATGACGAGGATCAACCCGAACAGCGTGAGCAGGTTAATGGAAAAACCCATCAACGCCATCGCCCCGAAGGTGCCGATGAGCGAGACGGGAATGGTCAGCGTCGGGATGAGCGTGGCCCGGAAGCTTTGCAGGAAAATGTAAACCACCAGCACGACGAGGATGAGCGTCATGAACAGCGTGACGACGACCTCCTCCATCGAGGCGACAATCATCCGCGTGTTGTCGTAAACGACCACCATGTCGATCCCGTCGGGGAAGTTGCCGGTCAGGTCGTCCACCTTGGCCTTGACCCCTTCGGCCACGGCGAGGGCATTCGCTCCCGGCACCTGGTAGATGCCCATCGCGCAGGCGGGCTGGCCGTTGAGCTGGGCCTGGAGCTTATAGTTCTCAGCGCCCAGTTCGACCCGGGCCACATCGCCGAGTCGGAGCACCTCGCCGCCCGTGCCGGTACGGATAATAATGTTGGCGAACTCCTCGGGGTCGGCCAGGCGGCCTTTGACGTTGATCGTGTACTGGAACTGCTGGCCGGGCGGGGCGGGCGGCTCGCCGATGGTCCCGGCGGCGACCTGCACGTTTTGCTCCTTGACCGCGTTGATGACCTCGGTGACGGAGACCTTGCGCGCGGTCATCTTGTCCGGGTCCAGCCACAGGCGCATGCTGAACTTCTCCGCCCCGAAGGTCTGCACCTTCCCAACACCGGGCACGCGGGCCAGTTCGTCCTTGATGTAGAGGTTAACGTAGTTGGCCAGAAAGATGTCGTCGTAGCGCCCGTCGGGCGAAATGAGCGCCAGGTAGAGGTTGGCGTCCTTCATCTGCTTGTCCACCTGCACGCCGAGGCGCTGCACCTCCTCGGGCAGTTGCGAGAGGGCCTTGCTCACGCGGTTCTGCACCAGCACCTGCGACATATCCACGTCCGTCCCGGTAGCGAAGGAAATCGTCAGCGTCATGCTGCCGTCGTTGGCGCAGGTGCTGGACATGTAGATCATGTTCTCGACGCCGTTAACCTCCTGCTCGATGGGTGAGGCCACGGTGTCGGCTACCGTCTGCGCGTCGGCGCCGGGGTAGTTCGCCGTGACCTGCACCGAGGGAGGCGCGATGTCCGGGTAGCGCTCGACCGGCAGGCTCAGCAGGGCAAACCCGCCCAGCAGCATGATGACAATCGACAGGACCGCGGCGAAGATCGGGCGGCGGATAAAAAAGTGGCTGAACATGCGGCGCTCCTCAGGACTGGGCGTTGGCGGGGTTCTGCGGGGCGACCTTCGCACCGGGGCGGGCACGCTGGATGCCGTTGACGATGACGCGCTCGTCCGGCTCCAGCCCCTTGCTCACTACCCTGCCCTCGTTCACCAGCGGGCCTTTTTCGATGTAGCGCATTTCCACTACATTTTCGGCATTGGCCACCAGCACGTAGCTTCCGGCCAGGTCCTGCTGGATGCAGCCCTCGGGGATGACGATCGCGTCCGGACTGCGCTCGGCGAAGAGCACCTTGCCGAACAGGCCGGGGATGAGCGTGCCCTCCGGGTTGGGGAAGCTGACCCGCGCCTCAATCGTGCCAGTCATCGCGTCCACCGTGTTGCCGACGTAGTCGAGCGTGCCGGTGAGCGGGTAGAGCGAGCCGTCGGCCAGCTCCAGTTGCACGGCCACCTTGGACCCGCGCGCGCCGCCCGAGGCCCCGTACTTATTGATCATCTTGAGCAGCGAACGCTCGTCGATGTTGATGTAAACGTCCATCGGGTCCATCTGCACGATGGTGGCCAGCAGGGTCGGCTCACCGGAGCCAACGAGATTGCCAACGGTGACGAGGTCGCGTGAAATGCGCCCCCCCAGATGGGCGTAAATCTGCGTGTACCCCAGGTCGAGCGAAGCCGACTCCACCGCGGCCTTGGCCTGGGAGACGCTGGCCTCGGCCAGGTCCAGTTCGGCCTTGCTGCGCAGCAGGTCCAGTTCGGAAATCGCGTCCGAGGTGAAAAGCTGCTCGTTGCGCTGGTAGGTGGTGTCGGCCAACTCCCGGCTGGCCTCAGCGCTGGCAAGCTGCCCCTGCGCGGACTGGAGGGCGGCCTCGTAAAGCTCCGGCTCGATCGTGAACAGGAGCTTCCCCTCCTCGACCATCGTGCCGGGCTCGAAGTCCACCGTCTGCAGGTAGCCCTTCACGCGGGCGCGGATCTCCACCGTGTCGCGGGCCCGGGTCTGCCCGGCCACCGGCGTGTAAACGGTCACCTCCCCCTGATAGGGCAGCGCAAGTTCCACGGGCGGGGGCGGCGGGGCGACAAACTCATTCTCACGGCCGCAACCGGTCAGCAACACGGCCAGCGCGGCACAGACGGTCAAACACAAAGGCAGCGTCTTGTTCATAAAGTAATAGATTAGTGGATGCAGGAAAGCTCCCACTGAGCGCCCGAAGAGCAGAGAAAAGACAGGCGTGAGAGACCCCCTTGATGCCGCACAGCCTAGCCGACGCACCGGCGGCTTCAATCCCAAAACCCGGCCTTCCCGCTGCGGTCCCCCGCCCTGACATCCGCCCCCCTTTTCCCCGTCCCGCCAACAAAAAAACGCTCCGGGCGTCTACCCGGAGCGTTGAAAGAGGAACTGTTCAAAGCCTGCGCGGCTCAGGACGCGTGGCTTAGAGCCTGTTTGCTTTAGGGTCCGCGGCGCAGGCGGCGCGGACGCGAACTGGAGGACGAAGACTCCTCCTTTTCAGTGCTCTTGAGCTCGGAAGACAAGGTCTGCTGCTCGCTTTTCAGGCTGACGGACTCCTTTTGCAGGTCCACCTCGTTGCGCGTGTTCAGCACACTGTCGAGCTGGGCGCTCTGAGCTTCGGGCAGACGGTAGTCCGGGATTTCCGAGTCCGTGATCCGCATGCGGTTAAGCTGGCGGGGATCGACCATTTCCTTATAGGTCGTGCCGTCGGGGTTCAGCGTCCGGGCCGTGATGAAGATGAGCAGGTCAGTCACGCCGTTGTCGGCCGGGTCACGGTACTCGTTGGTGAAGAGCCGCCCCAGCAGCGGGATGTCCCCGAGGAAGGGCACCTTGTCCTCGACAACCTTGTTGGCCTTTTCACGCAAGCCGCCGATGACGAGCGTGTAGCCGTCCTTGAGCACCACGGTGGTTTTCGTCGATTTTGTATCGAAGGAGGGGATTTCCGTCGCACTGGTCGCACTGGTTGAGATGCTGATCCCGTTATTGCCTTTCTTGCTCAGGACCGGCTCGACGATCAGGCGGATGAAACCGGCGCTGTTGACGTGCGGAGTCACCGTCAGGACCGAACCGGTGTCCCGGTACTCGTAACCGGAAATTGAAAAACGGCCCGTCTCCTCGTTGAAGACGAACTCGGGAATCGGGATTTCCTCACCGACCACGATCTTCGCTTCCTCACCGTCCATCGTGACGAGGCTCGGATGGTTAAGCACGCGCGACTTGGTATCCTTCTGGAGGTAGTTCAGGGTCGCCTCCATCCGGCTCATGCTCAGCACAGCGTTATTGCCGAAGTTGACATTGCCGATGACGTTGCCCGGCAGCGTGCCGACACCCGCCAGATTGACCGCTCCGTCCGTGCCGCTGCCCTGAAGGGTGAAGGTGGTCGAACTCGGCCACTGCACCCCGAGGTTCAGTTCCTCGCTGGCCTGCGTCTCGATGAACATCGAGTGAATCATGACCTGCGGCGTGGGCTGGTCGAGACGCTCGATAATGTCCTGAATGTCGTTCATGCGCGAGGGACGCTCGGTGATGATGAGGGCATTGGTGCGGTTGTCCACTTGAAGCGACCCGCCCGCCGCCGGGTCAATCAGCAGCTTGATCGACCCCTGCAACTGCGAGGCCAGGGCGTAGTTGATGAGAAAGACGCGCGTATCGACCGGCTCCTGCATGAGCTCGTCCATGCTCTTGACCTTGATAATGTTGCGGTCCTCCACGTAGGTGTAGCCCAGCGGCTGGAGCACAACCTCGAAAACCTGACGCCAGGTCACGTTGCGAAGCTTGATTGTCGTGTTGCCCACGAGGGTCTCGGGGATGACCACATTCAGGTCGTAGAGGTCCGCCACATTGCGGATGATGGTGCGCACTTCCTCGTCCGGGAAATCGACCGAGATCGTGTCGTCGTCGCCCATCTCCATGTCGGAGCCGGGCTTCACATCCGTCGGGAACTCAAGGGTCGCCTGCCCGCCGGAGGGGAAGTCCAGCTCAAGAGCGGGCACTTCCTCGTGCTTCTGGACGGCCTCGCCGTCCGGCGTAACTGTCACTTCCAGCGTCGGCGTGGTTTCGGTGATATTCTTCACGGTAATGCCCGAGGCGTCGGGGCTGTAGGCGTCGGCAGGCTCGGGCTTGGGCGGCGGAGTGTTCTCCGGGGAAGCCGGGGCCGGGTTACTCTCCTGCGCCGGAGCGGAGTCGTCCGAGGCGGGCGGGACGATATTACCGTCACCGTCCACCACCGGGGTATTATCCTGGGGCAGCTCAATCGAGCCGCCGGGATCAATCGTGTCCTTGGCCGGATCAATGGCCCATGCGACCGGGACAGACAGCAGCGCGGCAAATATAAGGGGTCGAACAATCTTCATATTCAGGTTCCTCGCAGTTGGAATTTAGCAGTAGCAAATCATCAGGGTTGGGGGGTAAAGCGCTTGATCCGGTCCGGATCGAACGACTTATCAAGCCGCCGGACCAGACGGGCCTCTCCGAGCTGGAGCGTATATTCGTCATCCGTCACCTCGCCCAGCCTCACATCGTAAGCCTCGTTTTGATAGTTAAAGCGGATCAGGCTCCCGGCGGCCACCGGGCGGGTCTCCTTGCCCAGCGGTACCAGGAGGTAATTCACGTCCCCGCGGGCCATCATCCCGGTCGGGTTGAACTTCGACGAAAACGCCGCCAGCACCTGCTCGTCCGTCAGGCTGGGCAGCTCGGGGGCGGTTTGCGTTTGCGGAGTCTCGACAGTGGCAGGGGCCTGCTCGGCTTCAAAGGCAAAGGGGTATTTGAGGCTGTTAATCTCGTCCAGCTTCTGTTGGTCGAACGTCACCAGGTAACGCTCGCCCGCCGCCAGAATCACGGCCCTGCGCTTAATCGGCACGACCTGCGCCCGCAGCGTGCAGACACTTGCGGAAGCCCCGAGAACCGCCGCCAGGACAACCGGCGCGCACTTATGCAGCAAAGTCGGAATCTTCATGGATATTGTTGTCATGAGGCGGTTTATTTTTTCTTGGTACTGGCGGGCTTGGGCGGGGCCGAGGCCAGGATACGGACAGTCAATGCAGCCTGCACCATATCGTTGCCCAGGGCGGAATTCGCCGTCAGGCTCATCCCGTCAACACGGGTCAGGTAGCGTCCCACGCTCAGCCGGTACAGAAAATCCATCACCTGCTTGAACTCCCCCTTGACCTGAAGGCGATACTCGGCCTGGGCCAATTCGCTGGTCATGAGATTGCCTCCCTTGGTACCGGGAACCAGGAAGGTACTTAACGACGGGTCCGTCAGGCTCACTTTGCTGTCCTCTGCCAGCGAGAGAAAATAGCGGTAATGGTCGGCCCGTGCCTCTTCGCGCATGAGGCGGGATTCGATCTCGGCGGCGAGTTGGTTGATCGTTTCAACATCCTCGCTCAGGCCGATGGAATTCTTTTCATTTACCTCCATCTCATCGACCTCGCTGACCAATTTATCATAACGCTGCTCGCTATCGGAGTAGGTCGTCCCGCGCAAGGCCACCACAGCCAGCAGAACGACGGCCAGCACTGCGCACGCCACGGCCAGCGGGTGCTGCTTGAGCATGGAAATGATCTTCTGCGTGCTCATAGCTTGGGGGCTTTCAGGGTCAGGGTGATTTCGAACTCAAAGAGATTCAGGCCCGGGTTCCGCCGGGGCGGAGAAACCTCAATGTCCTTGATGCTGTCCTTGAGCGAATCGAGGTTGGAAAGTGTGCTGCGGTAACTGTTCAGCGCGGTCAACGCCTCCGCCGAACTCCCCTTGAGCATCCCCCGGATCTTGTACTCGCCCAGATAGTCCTCGCGCTTGGCAGTCTGCTTCTTTTTCACAACCGGCTCTTTCAAGGTGAAGGAGATCGACTGGTAGGCGATGTTCTCCGGACGGCTCTCGGTGATCGCGATCACGAAGTCCAATGGCGGTTCGTTCAATGAGAAAAATTTCTGCACATCTTCGACCAGTTTCGACTGCCGGGCGAATTCCCCGCTCAGCTTGAGATTGGCCATATTCTGGCGCTGCCCCTGGCTCAAGCGCACCTCCAGCCCGGCGATGTCCCGTTTGAGCGTGCTGATCCGCCACTCACGGTAACCGTTAAAGGCCAAGGCCAGAACGACGACCAGAATAGCAACAAAATTCACCAGAAAGCCTGTCCGGACGACCTTGATGTCCGGCAGCGTCTCAGTCAGCCGGAAGTTCGGGTGCCAGTTCTGATGCCGATCCTTCTTACTGTCCTTTTGCATCAGCGGGAAGGGGTAAAGGGTTGTTGTAGTCGCCCATCAGGGCGAAAAGCCCGAACCAGCGCGGCCCCAGCTTGGAAACGTCCACCTCGGGCGCAACTTCTACTCCGAGAACGGGCAGCCAGGCCGCGTAGTCTGGCTGGATCACGTCCACGCAAAGCGTTCGGGACAGGCTTCGGCTGATCCAGGCAAGATTGTCCGGCAGCCCGTTGAGGAATATCTGCCCAATGGTCTGTCCGGTCTGCACCTCGTAAAAGCCCGTCGTGGCCTGCAACTCCTTGAGCATCTTCTTCAAGAGCAGCGGTCCCATTTCCGTAAAATCGAAGGTATTCGAGGAGAAAAGCTTGCGGGCGGATTCGACATCCTTGAGCCCGAGTTGCTCCTGCACCAGCGGGTACATGCTTGAGAAGCCGTGCGGCATCGGGCGAGCCACATCCAGCATGTCCCCCTGAAAGATCAACACCTGCGCCTGGTTTTCGGTAATCTCCAGCACCAGTGTCGGCGCCTTGATCCCCTTCCAGGCTGTGTAGTGCATCAGCCCGCCGATCGTCGACAGGGTGGACAGCTCCATCCGCTCCGGATACAGCCCGTAATTGAGCAGACGGTCCTGAGACTCCTGCAACTGCTTCCGGGGGGCTCCGCAAAACAGAAGCTCCTTGCTGACCGCCTTCTCTATCCGAAATTCGGTCCCCTGCGTCGCGTTCATCACCATGATCGCGTACTGGACAACATCCAGTTTGAACTGCTGGCGGACAAACTCGGGCAAATAGGCCGGGTCTTTGACCTTGGCGGCGTTGTCGAGCGTTGCCCGGCGGATGAGCGCCTCGCGCGGGTAAATCCCGCACACAGCCGGGCTGTACTGGTTCTTGGCCACCCCGGCAAGCTGGCCGGTCGTCTGGGCAATCTGCTCGGGTGTCTGGTTCAGCGGACACTCCATCAACGCCTCAATACAGATGGGGCCTTTCAGCGCGTTTACCCGCGCCAGCAGCATCACTTGATCTGACAGATCGACAAATAGGGGTTTATTGGCGGACCTTCGCATGGACTCCGGAACTGGGCAGAAACATACCGGCCTCACTCCCCCGGATACCCCAACTCCCAGAAGGCTCAAACGCTGCTGAGGTGAAATAATGCGGGTGGCTCGGCATTTAAGCCTTAGTCATAATTACCGCCCCACGAATGTTGCAATTCTTTTTCCCACTTTCAATGAAGGGTTTACACTTATTTCACCCGGACGAAAGCTTCCCCGGTTAAACTAGGCAAAAACCCCTACTCCATCAACTCCCGGCTGCTACCGAGAGCCAGGGAAAACAAACTTGTAGAGATAGAACGAGCCTGAAAAAACCTTCACGACAACAAGTTACGAAGGACTAAACCGGTACCTCCGGTTATCATTTGCTTCCTGCTAACACGCTGCACACGGACAGTCTCACCTGCTGGCTTTTAAGCGGTCTGACACGCAAGCGTGAAAAAAACCTGGCCCAAGTGCTCCGGTTGTACAAAAGCAAAGCCCACGGCACCAGAGGTGCCATGGACTCGCTTTAGAGTTGTTAGCGATATCGTCGCTTCGCGCCACCTGCCGGACATGGGGCTCTCCATTCGTAGAAACGAAGGGGAAGAAACCCTTATGTCGGTAAATACAGCGGTACAGTCTGATAGAGGCGCCTTGCGGCGCGTCCCTACCAGGTGCGCTTCTTGTGACGATTCGAGCGTGAACGCTTCCGCCGCTTGTGCTTGTTCATTTTGAGGCGGCGCTTCTTTTTAAGATTACCCATGTCGATTAATTGGCGTTAATGGTACGCAGATTTACAAATTGGAAAAAGCAGGTGACAATGAAGCTCCGCCACGCCGAGACAAGCAAAAAATGTGTCCTTTGCCTTTATTCCCGACATAGACGAATGCCATTCGCAGCCAATGCGGAAACCAAGCCCTTCGCGCAGTCGGTAAACAAACAGGCAACTCTGCCCGCCAACCAATCACGGGGCAAGCCATCAGGAGGCTGGAACGTCCTCGGGAACAACTGGCGAACCGGCAGACGCCTTATCGCTGCCATCGGCGGGAGACTCAGAAACGGCCTGCGCCGACTCGGATGCGCCTCCCTCCCCTGCTGAGTCCGCAGCCGTCGCGTTGCTGTCAGAGGCCCCGGCAACGGAAACACCTTCACCCCTCGAAGGGGCAGCGCTCTGCTCATCAGCCGGCTCAACCACCGCAGCGGGCGGCTCGGGCGTACCGACACCCACCGGCGGCATCGCCGACGGTGGAGCCTCGCGGGCGCCGGGCTTGACGCTTAACTCAATCTCCTGGTCGCCACGTTTGATCATGACCGGGACAAATTCATCCGGACGCTGGAAAAACGTCGCCACCCGAAGGTCCGCATCGGTCATGATCGCAAAATCCCCCATCGAGAGCAAGCGGTCGCCCGCCTTCACTCCCGCGAGCGCGGCAGGACCACCCTCCACCAATCCTTCGACCTCGACCCACGGGCCGCTGTCGAGACTGGACTTCTGGCGCGTCTGGAAACCGAAATAGGCATACGTCACCTTCCCGGAGAAAAGAATGTCGTCACGGATGCGCTGAATGGCCCGGGCGGGCAGGATAAACGAGGAACGCACCTCCGGCAGGGAGACGATCAGCATGCCGACCAGCGAGCCGTTGATATCAAAAACCGGCGAACCGCCCTCGCCTCCGTCGGAAGGGATGTCCGAGCGCAGGTAAATCGTCGGCAGGATACGCTCTCCGTAACTGGTGTTCCAGCCCGAGACCAGCCCCAGCGAAGGGCCGGGGTCCTGCCCCAGCTCGCAGGTCAGGGCGACGAGGAAGGAGCCGATGGGTGGGACTTCGGGCGAGTCGCTCAACCGCAGGAACTGGAAATCCGCCGGGAGCGCGAAAACCTTGATGATCGAGACATTGGTCAGCGGGTCACTACCGACCAGTTCGGCCGCGTAGGCGATACCGTTGCGCTCGACCCAGATACGATCCGCCCCGTAGGTGATGTTCGTATTAGTCAGGATATGGCCTTCCTTGCTGATGTAGAAGCCCGTCCCGATAAAGAGCATGGTCTTGCCGCCCGGCTGTTTGCCGTCGAAAGCCGCAAATACCTTGACCACCGCGCGCTCATTGGCGCGATAAATGTCGATCACCCGCTTTTGCAAAGCCAGCGGAGCGCCACCGTTATCGGCGGCTCCACCCAGATACGGGGTCAAAAAAAAACCAACGCGAGCACCGCCCGCATCCTGCCAAGACTAAGCATGATAGAAACTAGTAGACGCGGGATTGATCGGAAACGTTCTCACTGCCGAAGCCACTGTCAAAGGAGCCGCCGACATAGTAAACATTTTGGTTGGCCTCCACCGGCATGGGGCGCGAAGCCGCCACCAAAGTGACATTCCCCTCCGACGAGCGCGAACTTTGCGCGTCGAACTGCCCGACGACAAAGGTCGCCTGATGGCTGCCCTGGGCGAAGTCCGCCGCCATCCCGGCCACAGGCGCGGCAGGAACGGCGACATCGGCCGAAACGGGGGCCGGGGCCGTGTACACCGGGTGGACCGGATTAGACGCCGTGTAGGCGGGGAAATGGTTCAGGCTGAGCGCCACCACAAAGGCTGCTGCCGCCGAAAGCGGAAGGGCCGGGACGAATTTGCCCCCGAACGCCTTCAGCCCGCGCACAAGGAGGGGCTCAGGCTTGGCCAGGGCTTGCCAGGATTTCTGGTGTAGCTCGCGATCAAAGCGCTCCCAGTAGGCCTCGTCGGGCTTCTCATGGCGTTTGAGGCGCAGAAGATCTTCGACAGAGACGTGAGAGGATTGAGGCTCTTGATTATCCTGCATAAATAAAATGTTCGGATCTATTAGCAACTATTGTTCCAAATACTCCTTCAAACTGGCCTGAAGCTGCTGCTTGGCGTAATGAAGGCGCGAACGCACAGTACCCTCCGAGGTCTTGGTGATCTCGGCGATTTCCTGATGGCTCAAACCCTCAATTTCGAACAGCACAACAACAGTCCTATGTTTAAGAGACAATTTCTGGAGCGCTTCGTTCAATTTTTCCTGTAACTCGCGCATCAGTGTCGGCTTGTCCGAGCGGGTGCGTGCGGTCAGTTTTTCCAGGATGTCGGAGCTGTGCACCTCTTCGTCCACCTTTTCCAGACTGAGGAAGCGGCGCATGCGGTTGCGCTTAAGGTGGGTCAGGGTGTTATTCACCGCGATCCGGTACAGCCAGGTAAAAAATGAGGATTTGCCCCGAAACAAGTTAATCGAGCGGAAGGCCTTGATGAACGCCTCCTGCGCCAGATCGTTGGCGTCCTCGCGGTTGCCGGTAAGGTTGTAAACCACTGAGTACAAACGCTCCCGGTATTTTACCACCAGCTTGTCGTAGGCCGAGACCTCGCCTGCCTGCACCTGCCGGACCAGCGCCATATCGGTATCCGCCTCGGCCGCATGGGATGCAGACGAGGCCGCCAGGGCTCCGGTCATGGCGTTACTTTCAGACATTGTCTGTGAATAACTTTAGGAGAAATCTCCCGCAAAGCAAGCCCACGCTTCAAGCTCTCCTTCCCGCAAGACCCATCTCTCAACGGGCCAGCGACTTCCCGCTTTTTCCAGGCACCGCTGACTCTTCTCCAACAAGGGGCGCAGTCCGATGGCCTGTCGCAAGCTTACCGTTTTCGCCACAAATAGGTGGTCTGTTTTCGATGCTTTGCTCAGCGATTACGGGAAACAGAGGAACTGTTTCCCGTAATCGCTGATACGATACACAGCATCAAAAATGTCGAGTGCGGACACACACCGCGGGTCCGGGGCGCGCAGCCCCGGAAGAATCCCCCTAGGAGCTGACCGCGAGGCGCTCGAACTGGCTGAGCACGAACTTGCTCAGGTTGAGCAGACGGGGCACCGGCTCGAGGTTTGCGAAGGGGGCCAGCACGTCGTCGGCCTTGGCCAGCTCGCGCTCGAAGCTGGAGCTAACTTCCGCGATGACGGCGTAGTCTTTCATCACCCCGGCAAGCTGCGAGGGGTTCAACTCGCCCCGGCGCACACGCTGGAGAAAGAGCTTCTGCTCACCACGCGGCAGGCGCTGAAAGAGCACCAGCATCGGCAGGGTGAACTTCCCGCTGGCCAGGTCCGTGCCGAGGGTTTTGCCGATTTTTTCCTCGTCGCCGAGGTAGTCGGCCAAGTCGTCGAAAATCTGGTAAGCCACCCCCAGGTGGCGGCTGAACTTCCCGGCGGCCTCGGAGAAAGCCTCGTCATACCCGGCGAGCGAAGCCCCCAGGCGCGACGAGACGGAAAACAGCTCCGCCGTCTTCAGGTCGATGACGCGGAAGTACTCCTCCAGCGAAAAAGCGGCATTGCCCCGCTCGAAGGTCTGGCGAATCTCTCCGGCGCAGACGCGGCGGGTCGAGAGCGAAACGGCCCGGCAAACATCGACGGTCGGAAACTCCGCCGCCAGCACGAGGGCCTGGGAAAAGAGCGCGTCGCCCACCAGCACAGCCGCAGTCGAGCCGTAGCGTGCGCTGACCGTGTCGGAATTATGCCGCAGGGTGGCGTCGTCGAGGATGTCGTCGTGGATGAGCGTGGCCAGATGGACCAGCTCGACCACGGCGGCAGCCCGCACCAGATCGGGGTTGACCTCCCCCTCGCGCCAGCCGCCGAAGAAAACCAGCAGGGGGCGCAGGCGCTTGCCCTGATTTTGCAGGCTGTAGCGCACCAGATCGCGGATGTCCGTCTCGAACTGCTCCACCTGGTTGTCCAGAAAGTCTCCCAGCGCCTGCATATGCGGCACCACCGGCTTCACGATGTCATCGAAAGCCGGGGGTCGCGGCTGGCTTTTGTTTTGTGCGGTCAGCATACTTTTACGGTTGCGGTTTGGCAGATTGGACGGAAAACCTCAACCCCTCTTTTTCACAGAGTGTTGACCACCTGTGATTAATTGTCAAAAAAACCCTGAAAATCGGCTCCGCCCCGTCCTCTCATGAACGAAACCGACGCTCCCGCCCCCGACTCCACCCCTGTGACCGGCACCCAGCCCGCCGCGACCGAACAGGCTCCGGCCACCACGGACACGACCGCCCCCGCTGCCGCCGACGCCGTGGAAACGACCGCCACGACCCAGCCCGCCGAACCGCTTCCCGCCGGGGACAACAAGAGCGAGATGCAGAACGACCCTCTCATGATCGTGATCATGTTCGCGGCCAGTATTTACCTGGCCAAGCTCTGGTTCGACGACTTCAAGGCCAACAAACGCGGCGAGCCCAACCCGAAAGCCTTCCCCGGCGCAACCGCCTGCTCCGCCCTGTGCGTGATCGTGGCCGTGGTCGGGGCGCTCATCCTGCTCGCGGCCGAGACCTTCGGGGAGATCGCCCTGGGCATCTCCGCCCAGCAGAGCGACATCACCTGGCTAGCCCTGCTCTCGATCACCGCCGCCGCCTTTTTCGAGGAACTGATTTTCCGGGGTTACCTCGTGGTGACAAAAAAAGGCACCGCCGCCCTCATCGGCAGCATTTTTATCTTTTCGTTCCTCTTCGCGGCGCTGCACCCCTTTCTCTGGGATCTCGACATGCCCGAAGGCGTCCCCGGCTGGCAGTTCTGGCAGGGCACCCTGACCTTTGACTGGGGCGTGAAGGGCTGGTTCAGCACCGCACTGGTCTTCGCCAATTCCCTGTGGTTCTACACCGTGCGCTTCTACGGCCTCAACAAGACCCGCTCCCTCATCCCCTGCGTCGCCGCCCACCTCGCCAGCAACGTCGGCGTGTTTGTCATAAAACTTGCCCAGGGGCACGTGGTGGGATTGTATTAAGCCGTGACGCCATCCGCCCCGCCACCGCTCCAGCACACCTGCCTCCAACGCCCCGCACGACGCCAACCGGGGCACCTGTTGGCTTTTACCGGAGCCTGGCTCCAGTTGGGAGCATTGCTCGGAGTCGGAGCAACTATTTACGGGATGGTTCGAGCGTTTAAACAGATAGCAGCCGAGAGCCAAGTCGACCCGCAAGTCCTTGCTGACAACATCAGCGCCTCGCTGACCAGTACGATGATCGGACTTCCTTTCGCTCTCGTCGGACTCATTCTCATGGCCATCGCTCTGTTCGGGATGAAATACCGGGCGACGTGGTTTTTCTGGTTCCTCACTATCTACGGTGTCCTCCTGTTGCCCGGTTTCCCACTCGGCACCCTCTTGGGAATCGGGTTGTTGATTTTCCTCATCGTAAAAAAGGACGAATTCCTCGCGCCCGCCTCCTCGGCAGCTACCAATTAGTCCTTGCACTCTCTACGCCTCTGCGTCTGCGGTTAATTCCCTTCCCAACAAAAACCGCGCTTTGCGTTTGCCATTCGCGGCGGGCGGGTTTCCCCTCTTGAGTTTTACCACTGATTGGCGCAAACGCTGGCTTGAACACAAGCCGCTCGCAGCACTCCGTTTTTCTCTGTGCTCTTTGTGCCCTCTGTGGTTAATCTTAAAATTCCTATGCCCGAGACCGACCTTTCCCGCAACCGCCTTGACGGCGAGAACAGCCTGTACCTGCGCCAGCACGCGGGGAACCCCGTCCACTGGCAGCCCTGGGGGCCGGAAGCCTTCGAGGAGGCGCGGCGGCGGGATGTGCCCGTCATCGTGTCGGTCGGGTACAGTTCGTGCCACTGGTGCCACGTGATGGAGCGCGAGAGCTTCGAGGACCCGTACATCGCCGACCTCATGAACCGGCACTTCGTCTGCATCAAGGTGGACCGCGAGGAGCGGCCAGACGTGGACCAGATCTACATGGAGGCCGTGCAGATGATCAACCAGCACGGCGGCTGGCCCCTGAACGCCTTTTGCCTGCCGGACGGGCGGCCCTTTTTCGGGGGGACGTACTTCCCGCCCGAGGATCGCGGGCAGGGCATTGTGCCGTGGCCGCAGCTCATCATGCGCATTGCCGACTATTTTAAGAAAAACCGCGACGAACTGGAGGAGAACGCCGGGAACATCGTCAAAAACCTCGCCGCCGCCAACGTCCCGATGGGCGCGGACGGCACCTCCCTGGCCAACGAGGCGCTCGTCACCGCCGCCGAGGCCATTTGCGGGCAGCACGACGACGAATGGGGCGGCTTCGGCGACGCCCCGAAGTTCCCGCCCTCGATGACGCTCGACTTCCTGCTGGCCATGCGCGCCACCCAGGCCGTTTCCGACCAGCCCGAACTGGCTTCCCAACTCGACGACGTGATCCGTAAATCTCTCGCCGGGATGGCCCGCGGGGGCATTTTCGACCAGATCGGGGGCGGCTTCTGCCGCTACAGCACCGACCGGCACTGGATCATCCCGCACTTCGAGAAGATGCTCTACGACAACGGCCTGTTGCTGGACATCTTCTCCAAAGGCTGGCAGCGCTACCGCCAACCGCTTTACGCCGACGTGGTGACCGAAACCATTGGCTGGCTGGAGCGCGAAATGCTCGCGCCCGAGGGGGCGTTTTACGCCTCGCTCGACGCCGATTCCGAGGGCGTCGAGGGCAAATACTACGTGTGGACCCCGGACGAGATCGAGGCCGTGCTGGGCAAGGACGAAGCCGCTGTCTTCTGCGACGCCTACCTCATCACCCCGAAGGGCAATTTCGAGCAATCCGGCGCGTCCAATCCGTGCTTCGCCGGGGGCGAAACCGAACTGCGCACCCGCCTCGCCCCAGCCCGCGAAAAACTCCTCGCCGTGCGCCAGCAGCGCGTCGCCCCGACCCGCGACCCGAAGATCCTTCTGGCCTGGAACGCGCTGGCCATACGCGGCCTCGCTACCGCCGCTGTCGCCTTTGGCAAAAAGGAGTGGTTCGCCCGCGCCCGTGACGCCGCCGACTTTTTGTGGGAAAAAATGCGTACGCCCGAAGGTCGCCTGTACTCGGTTTACTACCCGCAGGCCGGGCCGCGCGTGAACGCCACGCTGGAGGACTACGCCTACTTCATGGAGGCCCTGCTCGCCCTGGGCGCGTGGGCTGACTGGCACGAGCCGGGCACCTCCCGCCGCACCCTCGACCGCGCCGCCGCGCTCATGGAAACCGTGTTCAAGCACTTCCGCGACCCCGGCCAGGCAGGCTTCTTTTTCAGCCCGGACGACGGGGAGGAACTCGTCGCCCGCAAGAAGACGTGGTTCGACAACGCCATCCCCTCGGCCAATTCCAGCCTGCTGCACGCGCTCAGCGCCCTGCACATGCTCAACGGCACCGGCGAGTACGCCGCCGAAATGAACGACATGCGCCAGGCCTACCCGGGGCTGGTCGCCCGCGCCCCTGCCGCCGTCGCCCACGCCCTCTCGGCCTACGCCCAGTCCGCCTCCGGGCTGGCCGTGATCAAGGTCAAGGGCACGGACGACCTGGAGCCGCTCCGCGCCGCCCTCGCCGAACGCCCGTGGCGACGCGTCTTTGTCCAGCTCAGCGACGACCCGGCCCAGCCCGAGGGCTACCAACTGTGCGTCGGCACGACCTGCTCCGCCCCCACCGCCGACCCGGCGGAAGTGGCCCAGTATCTGTAGGCTCGGAACGTCCGTCTCGCTCGTCATGTCGCCGGAGTGGATCATCGCCTATCTCGCGCTGGGGGCCGTTGTCGGCGTCATGGCGGGAATGCTTGGCATCGGCGGGGGCGGCATCATCGTGCCGATCCTGACCACGATCTTCGCCGCCCAGGGCATCCCCGACGAGCAGATCGTCCACCTCTCGCTGGGAACAGCTATGGCCACCATCGTCATCACAGCCACCTCCAGCATTCGCGCCCACCACCGGCACGGCGCGGTGCTCTGGCCCGTGGTCTGGAAAATGGCCCCCGGCGTGCTCGTGGGCACCTTTTGCGCGACCTATCTGGCCTCGCACCTCTCCAGCCGGGCGCTGGGCATCTTTTTCGCCTGCTTCATGGGCTATGTCGCGCTGGGGATGTTCCGCAACCTCAAGCCCAAGCCCCAACGCCAGCTCCCCGCGCCCCCGGTCTGCGCGCTGGTCGGGGCGGTCATCGGCGGAATCTCCGCCCTCGCGGCCATCGGCGGCGGGGCCTTGACCACGACCTTCCTCATGTGGTGCAACACTCATGTGCGTCAGGCCATCGCCACCAGCGCCGCCGTCGGGCTGCCCATCGCCGTGGCCGGGACGCTCGGCTACATCGTCAACGGCCTCGGCACCGAGGGGCTCCCCATCCATTCCGCCGGATTCGTTTATCTGCCCGCCGTTGTGCTGATCGCGACGACGAGCTTTTTCACCGCGCCCATCGGGGCCAAGTTGACCCACACCCTGCCCGGTGGCGTGGTCAAAAAGACTTTCGCCGTGCTGCTGATCGGCCTGAGCGTGAAAATGCTCTTCACCGTATTCGGGACGTAGTCAGACATCCAATACTCGGGGCTACACGCCCCAAACCGGCAGCAGGACAGCGTTCTGCGCCTGTGATACTTTCGCATCACCCATTGTGTGGGAGAGCTGGCAGAGTCAACGGGATACCCCGAGAGCGTTTTAAAAATACTATAGCCACAGTGGTTGAATGATTAAAATGGCCAATTGTTAATTGTTGGATGCGGAACCTAGAAAACAACAATTAACCATTTAACCATTTAGCCATTCGGCTTTCTTGTGGCGGCTACGATTTTATTTAAACCGCCTTAGAAAAACAGCGGGTCGCGGCGGCGGAGTATTTTTTTGACGATGCGCATGAGCGGCCTCGGAACCAACACCCAGCGGGTGCAGGCCCCGGCCTTGAGCGCGCGCCAGACGAAACGGTTGAAGGACATGCGCGGGCGGTCGCAACTCCACTTGTAGAGGTTCTTCAGGAAGGCGCGGTTGTTGACGATGAAGCTGCGGCCCCAGGGTGTCTTCCAGGAAGTGCCGGTCAGCCCCCGGTAGTAGCGGGTCATCGCGATGATCTCGTCCGCTCCCGGCCCCTGACTGGAGTCCTGCCCGGCGTGGATACGGTAGTTCACGTAGGCGTCCTTGAGGACAAAGGCCGTCCCCTCGCCGCAGAGGTCGAGCATGATCGGGCGGTCCCCGATCTTGCCAAAGGGGGCGTAGCGCTCCGGGTCCATCCGCAGGAACGCCTCGCGCCGGTAAATGCTGCTCGAAAAAGCCACCGTGTTCAGGGTCAGGCAAAAGCTGGTCAGGTGGGCCACATTGACGAAATCCCAGCCCGCGTCCGTCACCGTCCAGGTCTTGAAATCGTCTTGCTCGGGGGCTTCCGACGAGAGGAAGTTGCAAGCCGCCAGCGTGCACGCCGGGTGCGTATCAATATGGCGGAAGAGCGCCTCCAGCAATTGCGGGTGCATGAGGTCGTCGTCGTGGAAGGACATCACCCAGTCGGCCTCGGCCAGTTCCTTGATGCGGAGCAGGTTGGGCAGGCCCCCGATGTTCTCCGTCGTCGGGCGGTGCTCGGCGCCGAATTCGCGCACGACCTCGGCGGTGTGGTCGGTACTGGCATTGTCCAGCACGATCAGCCGGTAGTCGGTAAAAGTCTGCGCCCGGATGCTGGCCAGCGTCTGGCGCAGGTAATCCGCCCGATTATAGGTGAGTACAAAGAGGTCGAGCTTGGCCATGAACGGTTCCGTAAAGAAACAGGATCAGCGCAAAACGCCTCCCGACCCCGGTCTGTCAACCGGGCGGCGGCGTTTCGCCGATCAGACCGTTTTAACGAAGTCGCGCACGGAGGAAACCATAAACTCCAGCATGGCCGGGGTCAGGCCCGGATAAACGCCGAGGAAGATCGCGCTGTTCATGATCCGGTCGGCCCCTTCGAGCGGCCCGAGCACGCGGAAGGCGTCGGGGTTGTCCTTCTTCGCCTGCACGAAGGCGGGCTGACGCACGAGGTTGCCGCCGAAGAACATGCGCGTGCCGATCTTGCGCTCGTTGAGGAAGCGCGCCAGGTCGGTGTGGGTAAAGGGAGCGCCGGGCTTGACCAGCATCTGGAACCCGAACCACGAGGGGGCCGTGCGGTGGCCGCTGCCATCCCAGGTGAAGCCCTCCGGTGTCCAGTCGGTGGCGTGGGTCGGCAGGGAGAAGTCGAGGAACTCGGACAATTCGTCCAACCCGGCCCGGAGGGTGTTCCAGTTGGAAATACGAGCCGCGGTAAAGGCGTCCAGCCGCTGGATCTGCACCCGCCCGATGGCGGCCTGCGGGTCGAGGGGCTTGAGGTTGTAGCCCAGGTGGCTGTAGGTGTACTTGTGGTCGTAGCCCTCGGGCAGTTCGCCCAGTTGCCACTTGAAGCGCTTGCGGCAGGTATCGTCCATGCCGGAAGGGCACCAGCAGTCGCGGCCCCAGTCGCGCAGCGACTCGACGATGAGCTTCAGGCGCATCTCGCGCACAATGCTGACCGCCCCGCCCTCGCCCAGTGTCAGGTGGTGCGGCGGGTAGAAGGACTGAGTGGAAAGATCGCCAAAGGAGCCGGTCGGCTGGCCGCTGAGAGAGCCGTCCTCGCCGGGGCTGAAGTAGAGCGAGCCGAGCGCGTCGCAGTTGTCCTCGATCAGCCAGAGTCCGTGGCGCTCGCAGAAGGCCTTGACCGTGGCCAGCTCAAAGGGGTTCCCCAGCGCATGGGCCATCATCACGGCCTTGGTCTTGCCGGGGCGGTAGGCTTCCTCCAGGCGGGAGAGGTCGGCGTTGGCGGTGAGCGGGTTGTTGTCGAGAAAGACCGGAACCGCGCCGTTCTGGAGGATCGGGGTCACGGTAGTGGGAAAGCCCGCCGCGCAGGTGATGACTTCATCGCCGGGACGGAGGCGCCGCTCAGCCGGGAGCTTGTGGCTCGTCAAGGCGGAAAGGGCCAGCAGGTTGGCCGAGGAGCCGGAGTTGACCAGCAGGCTGCGCTTGACCCCGAGCCGGGAAGCCAGCTCGCGTTCAAAGGCTTCCCCCTCCTTGCCCAGCGTCAGCCAGAAGTCCAGCATCGAGCCGATGCCCGCGCTCACCTCCTCCTCGGTAAAGGTCCGGGCCGCGTAGGGGACGGTCGTCTCGCCCGCGACAAAGGCGTCTTCGCGCTGGTCTCCCGGGCGGTTGGCGGCATGCGCCTGCCGGCTGTATTCGCGCGTCAGGCGAAGGATTTCCGCCCGTATCTGCTCCATGGTCATAGTGCTGCTTTCTCGAAACAATGAATCTGCCCCAGTGAAAAATCACGGATGCCGGCGGAGTCGCGCTCGGCCTCCCGGTACCAGCCGACTGTCTGCCGGATGGTTTCAGAAAAATCCCAAACCGGCCGCCAGCCCAGCACGCGCTCGGCCTTTTCGATGGCCAGGTGCAAGAGCCCAGCCTCATGCGGCGCTCCCGGCACGGAAGCGTCTTCCCAGGCACCGGGCCAGTTTTTCAAAATCTCGCCCACGAGCGCCTCGACACTCTGGCTGGCGTCTTCCGACGGCCCGAAGTTAAACGCCGAGCGCAGGGAAACCTCCCGCGGCTTCTCCGCCAGGGCCTGCGCCAGCCGCAGGTAGCCGTGGAGCGGCTCCAGCACGTGCTGCCAGGGGCGCACGGCGCGCGGGTTGCGCACGCAGATGGGCTTGCCTTCACGCAGGCTGCGCATGGCGTCGGGCACGATGCGGTTATCCGCCCAGTCGCCGCCGCCGATGACGTTGCCCGCGCGGGCCGAGGCCACGGCCACCGGCGATTCCGGGCCGAAAAACGACTTGCGCCACGAAGCGATGGCCAACTCGGCGCAGCCCTTGCTGGAGCTGTACGGGTCGTAGCCGCCCATGGCCTCCTCCTCGCGGTAGCGGCGACCGTCCTCCCGATTTTCGTAGCACTTGTCGGTCGTGATAAAGACTGCCGAGCACGGTCCATCGAGCCGCCGCAGCGCCTCCAGCACATGCAGCGTGCCGTTGACATTGACCTCGTAGGTCGCCAGCGGCTCGCGGTACGACTCCAGCACCAGCGGCTGGGCCGCCAGGTGAAAGACAAAGTCCGGCTTCGCCTCGCCGAGCGCCTGCCCGACACGGGCGGCGTCACGGATGTCGGCCAGGTGGTGGGCGGCCAGTTCGCGCTCCAGCCCGAGCTGGTCAAAGAAAGACGGAGACTGAGCCGGGGCCAGGGCGTAACCGTAAACCTCCGCCCCGAGGTGGCGCAGCCACAGCGAGAGCCAGGCCCCCTTGAATCCGGTATGGCCGGTGACGAAGACGCGTTTGCCGGCGAAAGTGTCTTTTAAGCTGCCTGCATGCATGGGCGTTTGTTTTACCAGCACTTCCAGGGAGCTTTGCCGCTGGACCAGAGCTGGTTGAGGTGTTCGCTCTCCTGATAGGTGTCCATCGGTTGCCACCAGCCCTCGTGGCGGTAGGCGTTGAGCTCGCCCGCCTCGACCAGCCGCGTGATCGGCTCGCGCTCAAACATGATGTTGTCGTCACCGAGGTAGTCGAAAACACGGTGCTCGCAGACGAGGAACCCGCCGTTGATGTAGGCTGACTCGACCTGCGGTTTTTCCTGAAAATAGTGGATGCGACCGTCGTTCTCGATCCCGATGGAGCCGAAGCGGCCTGCCGGGTGGACGGCGCTGAGCGTGCAGGCTTTGCCGGAGGCCTGGTGGGCGGCGATGGCGGCGTTGATGTTGATGTCGGCCAGGCCGTCGCCGTAGGTCAGCAAAAAGGGCTCCCCGTCCGGGATATGGCGCTGAATCATCTTGATCCGGCGGGCGGTCATGCTCTCGGGACCGGTCTCGGCCAGAGTGACGCTCCAGTCCTCCTCGTCGTGCTTGTCGTGGAAGACGATGTCGCTCTTGCTGCCGAGCTTGAGGGTCACGTCGCCCGTGTTCCAGAGATAATCGCGGAAGTACTCCTTGATCATCTCGCCCTTGTAGCCCAGGCACAGGACAAAGTCCCTATGTCCGTGATGGGCATAGATTTTCATGATGTGCCAGAGGATGGGATAGGCGCCAATCGAGACCATTGGCTTGGGCCGGTATTCGGTTTCCTGGCGCAGCCGGGTACCTTTTCCGCCACAGAGGATCACTACTTTCATAACAAAGAGAAACGTCCAGTGTCTTTAAATTTTTCGTATCATGGCAATACCTATTATCGGCGCGATAGGTCCTGCCCAGGCCTGGCAGGTCCGCAGCTCCCCCTCCCCGCCTGCACACATCCTTCTCAAGCCTCCGCCAACGCTCCCCAACCATCCCCCTCTCTTAACTTTAAAACTTGCCACCCGACACTTATCCGGGGAAAACAGTCTTCCCCAAAACATACAGTGTATCCCCCTTTCAGTATGGCCTGCCGGGAGTTCCTGGAAGAAAATCGCAGATGATTCGCCGCTGGTGAAAATTCTGCATTAGAAAATCGACCTCGCCCGCCCGATGGCAATACTGGCAGCACAAATTCACTCTCCATCCGTATTCCATGAATCGACTTGAAAAGAAAATGCTCGGGTGTCTCGAAGACCTGCGGGACAACTACAACGTCATCGGCATCAAGGCTGAATTCGAAGCCGAAGGCACCCGCATGGAGGAGGCGCTCCGCCTGAAGGAAATTGTCACGATGGCCGACCTGGGCCTGACGATCAAGATCGGCGGCTGCGAAGCCGTCAAGGACATGCTCGACGCCAAAGTCATCGGCACCCGCGCCATCGTCGGCCCCATGATCGAAACCGCCTACGCGATGACCAAATACGTCAAGACCGCCCAGTTCTCCTTCAGTGAGGACGAGCGCGAGGAGATGGATTTCCTCATCAACATCGAGACGATTACTGGCTTCGAAAATCTCGACTCGATCACCGAAGCCCCCGAGTTCGAGCACATCGACGGCATCGTCGTGGGGCGCGTGGACATGACCGGCTCCCTCGGCCTGGGCCGCGACCAGATCAACTCCGAGCGCATTTTCGAGATGACCAACATCATGGCCAAGAAGATGCAGGCCATGGGCAAGAAGCTCGTGGTCGGCGGCGGCGTCTCCGCCGAGTCCCTGCCCTTCTTCCGCCGCTTGCCCGCCGGTTCGCTGGCCAAGTACGAGACCCGCAAGATCATTTTCGACGCCACCCGGAGCCTGCACTCTGAAAAGGCTCCCGAAGGCCTGATCAAGGCCGTCGGCTTCGAGCTGATGTGGCTCAAAAACAAGCGCGACTTCTACGGGAACATCTTCAAGGAGGACGCCGAGCGCATCAACATGCTCGAAACCCGCTACGAGAAGCTTCTCAAGGAAGCCAAGGCTCTATGCTGCTGAACGGCCAGCCCGCTGGCACGCTGGAAGCACTGATTTTCGATCTGGACGGAACCCTCGTGGATTCCTCCGCCGAGATCATCAAATGCCTGAAACAGGCTTACCTCGACGCCAAGGTGGGCATCGACGGCCTCGCCTTCGACTCCAGCCTGATGGGGCCGCCGGTCAGCCAGATCATCCCCAAGCTCTCCCCCGGACTGACTGAGGAGCAAACCGCCGCTATCATCGCGGCCTTCCGCCAGCGTTACGACAACTCGGAGGACGACTGCTCCACCGCCTACGAGGGAACCGCCGAACTGCTGGCGCTCCTGCGCGGGCACGGTCGCCGGGTTTTCATCGCCACCAACAAGCCAATGAAGGCGACTCTCCGCGTCCTGCGGGCGCTGGGGATGGAGGACTTCGACGACGTTTACACCATCGACAAACTCGGCACCCGCCTGACCAAGTACGAAATGATCACGGGCATCGTCGAAACCCACCAGCTTGACCCCGCCCGCTGCCTCATGGTGGGCGACTCCCCGGACGATGTCTGCTCGGGCCGCCGCGCCGGCCTGTTTTCAGTCGGCGCGCTTTGGGGCTACGGCGACAAGGATTTGCTTGAAAAAGAATCGGATCTGGCGCTCTACTCGGTACCTGAGCTGGCCAACTTGCTGGTCGCCCATTTTTCAGCCGCCTCCCGATGATCAAAGTTTCCGACTACATCGCCAAACGCCTCCGCGAGCACTATAACGCCACCCACTTTTTTATGGTTTCGGGCGGGGGTGCCATGCACCTCAACGACAGCCTCGGGCGCAGCCTCCCCTACACGGCGAACCACCACGAACAGGCCTGCGCCATCGCCGCCGAAGGCTTCGCCCGCGTGGGCCAGCAACTGGCCGTGGTCAACGTCACCACCGGCCCCGGCGGACTCAACTGCCTCAACGGCGTCTTCGGCCAGTGGACCGACTCCGCCCCCGTGCTCTACCTTTCCGGGCAGGTCAAGTTCTCCACCTGCCTGGCCTCCTGCGAGGTCCCCGGCCTGCGCCAGCTCGGCGACCAGGAAGTGGACATCGTCACCTCCGTGCGGCACCTGACCAAGTACGCCGTCATGGTCACCGATCCGCTCGACGTGAAGTACCACCTCGACCGCGCCGTCTTCGAGGCCACACACGGGCGCTTTGGCCCGGTCTGGCTCGACGTGCCGATGAATGTCCAGGGCGCGATGGTCGAGGAGAGCGAGCTACGGGAGTTCACCCCTCCGGAGCAGCCCGTTTACGACCTGCAAATCGCGCGCGTCACCGCCGAGTTGCAACAAGCCCGCCACCCGCTCATCGTGGCCGGGCACGGCATCCGCCTGGCCGACCAGATCCCGCTCTTCCGCGAACTGGTCGAGCGGCTCAACGTCCCCGTCGTCACCACTTTCAACGGCTTTGACCTGATGGAGTCGGACGCCCCGCACTTCGCCGGGCGCATCGGCACCGTCGGCCAGCGTTGCGCGAACTTCACGCTCCAGAACGCCGATTGCGTGCTCTTCCTGGGCACGCGCAACAACATCCGTCAGGTCAGCTACAACTGGGAAAACTTCGCCTCCAGAGCCTGCAAGATCATCGTCGATATTGACCCGGCCGAGCTGGCCAAGCCGCTCGTCTCCCCCGACATCGCGGTCCACGCCGACCTGCGGGACTTTTTGCCCGCGCTCGCTCAGGCCCTCCCCGGACCCATCGGCTCGCAGGAGTGGTTCGACTTCAGCATCAACCTGCGCCGCAAGTACTCCTTCGAGCACACGGCGGAGTATCAGCAGCAGCCGGGCGCGCCCATCAACGTTTACCACTTCATCCACACGCTGACCGCGCAGATGGCCGAGGGCGACATCATGACTGCGGCCAACGGCTCGGCCTGCGTTTGCCTGCACCAGGCCGGAGTGGTGAAAAAGGACCAGCGCATTTTCTGGAATTCGGGCGACGCCTCCATGGGCTACGACCTGCCATCGGCCATCGGGGCGCAGTACGCGGCTCCCTCGCGCCGGGTTGTCTGCCTGGCCGGCGACGGCTCCATCATGATGAATTTGCAGGAGCTGCAAACGCTCCGGCACAACAACCTGCCGATCAAGCTCTTCGTCATCTGCAACGATGGCTACGCCTCCATCAAGCAGACGCAGAACAACTTTTTCAGCGGCCACCGCACCGGCTCGTGCTCGGGCAGCGGCGTGAGCGTGCCGGACTTCCGCGAACTGGCGCAAGCCTTTGGCCTGCCCTCAGTCCGCATTACCGAAGCCGACGCTTTGGAAACCTCCGTCCGCGAGGTACTGGCCGCCGATGGCCCCGTGCTGTGCGAAGTCATGTGCGAGACCGACTACGCCTTCACCCCGAAGCTCTCGGCCCGCAAGCTTCCCGACGGCAGCATGGTCTCCCCTTCGCTGGAGGACATGTTCCCCTTCCTCGACCGCGAGGAGTACGCCGCCAATCTCATCGAGTAGCAAGTCCCTGCATCTTCCGGACAGGCTGAGCCGTCCAGCTTTGCTACACCTGTTTTACACGGGCATACTCCGGCGCCTGGCAACGCTCGTCTCCCCACCGATTGATGAGGGCTCGCAGTTGTTGATCGGATTCGCCTGTACGGCCCCGGTCATTTGTCTCGATGATCCAGCGTTCCAGCGTTGCGGACAACTGCTCGCGAATATCCTCATAGCAAGGATCGCCCACCAGATTATGCACCTCATCATGATCGGCGGCGTGGTCGTAAAGCTCTTCGGCTGGCCGGGCATCACCGGCATAGGGAGCCTGCTCGTCGTTCAGGCGCCCCTCTGCCCATAGACGCCTGTACTCCAGGTAACACTCGGTCTGGTCACGGTACTGCGGCTGCATCAGCGGCCGGTCCGTCAGGTAATTACGGATGTAGCGGTATCGCTCGGTCCGGACCGAGCGAATGCGGTCGATGGTGAAATCACAACGATCCCGCGCCGAGAAAACACAGGACCGCTCGTTCCCTTCCGTCATAAAATTTCGGGCATCCATCCACTCAGGCACCTCAAGACCCGCCAACTCCAGACTGGCGGCAGCAATATCAATCGAGCTGACCAGGCGCTTCTCAGTCACTCCCGCACGATGATCCTGAGGCACACTTACCACCAGCGGGACGTGCGTTCCACCGTCGTAGCAAAACTGCTTGTGGCGCAGCAGGTCCATTCCGTGGTCGGAAAAGAAAAAGATGGCCGTGTCCTCCAGCAAGTCGTCCGCTTCCAGCGCCTGTAAAATCCAGCCCACTTCCTGGTCAACCAGTTGGATACACTCGTAGTGCCGGGCGATCTGGCGGCGAAACGCGGGCGTATCCGGGTAACAAGCCGGCACACGCACCCGCTCCGGCGATACGGCCTCAAGGGCTGGCCGCGTATTCTTCCCTCCCCAAAGGCCAATCTGCCCGAAGAAAGGCTGGCCGTCCCTGCGGCGACGCCAGTAGGCCCATTCGCGCTCGCGGGTATCGAAAGGGACGTAACCACGATGATGGTGCCCATAAAACTCCGGCGTCTCGAACTCCCCATCGTAGAGTGCCGCGCGATCATAGACAAAGTTGTAGTCGTCCTTGCCCAGATTATAGGTAAAATAACCGGCTTCGCGCATGATTTGCGGAAGGGGACGCACCCCCGTTGGCAGAAAGACTTCCGGCTCACCGGGGCGCGAGGAAACATGGTTATGAACGCCGATGCGTGTCGGATAACAGCCGCAGATCAGGCCGGAGCGCGAGGGCGAGCAAACCGGGGCGGTGGAATGGCAATTAATGTACGTCCGCCCCCGCGCAGCCAATCGTTCGATGTTGGGTGTCGCCACGGTGCGGTCCCCCCACAACGGCAGCAACGGGCTCATGTCCTCAACGAAAATCCAGAGTATATTCATATCTCAGCCAACACTCACGGTGGAAAACAATCCCGGTCAGGCTCAGGTTTTCATCTTCGCTTCCATCTCCTCTGTCCTGCGATTGATATCGTCCATGTACGCACGGTCAACCGGGTAACGCCCCAGGATAAACAATGCCAGAGCGATCACCACCGGCCCGGAAATGAAAGTCAGCGTCGCGATGTTGCGAACGGCTTCGGGCGTTTGCTCGTCGGCCCCGGATTCAATGCCCGCCGTGGCGACCAGCCACCCGGTCAACAACAACCCGATGGAGATCGACGTTTTCTGACAAAAGGTGAAGACGGACGCATAGCTGGCATTTTTGAGCTTACCCGTATTGACGTAGTTGATCGCCGCTACATCGGCTATCATGGAGCTGGCCAGCGGAACAAGCACTCCGCCGCCGCCCCACCAGCAACTCTGGAGCAAGGCAAAGACACCCACCGAAAGCGGAATCGCCACCCCGCCAACCGTCCACGTCGAATCAGCAGGCAAGACGCCCCCGATGAATACGAGGTACAGCCCCACGCCGCCAAAAAACGAGAGACCGCCACCAATATAGCCGCAGACCTTCTTGTCAAAACGCGCGACCAGCCTGGACTGGAATAACGAACAGACAGCGAAACTCAGCATCCCCGCGCCGTGGACAAATGTCTTCTCCGAACTGCTGAACTCCATGAAAAACACGTAGGTGAAAAGCTGCATCTGAGCCGTCAGCAGCATGGCGAATTGCGCCACCACAAAAAATCCGAATACCCACAGTGCCAGCCGGTCCCGCAGGATGGAGCCGAACTCCCGGACAAAACCGGCCACGCTTCTGGAGTTTCCGGCGTCTCCTACCTCATCATCGTATGGCTTCGCGTATTGCCACGTGGATACAATACAGATGAGTGACATAATCAACACCGCCATCGCGAGCACGGCCCCCATGAGCAGATAATTCCCCGCGATCAATGTGCCGTCGATACGCTCGCCTTCCGCGGAGAACTCATCCCGAAAGAAAAGCGTCCAGGCCATTGCACCGAACGTGAAGTTGACCACCTGATTGATAAAGAAACGAACCCCCTGGAGCCGGGAACGGCCTTCGTAGTCCGGGCAGATCTCAAAGCCGAGCGCGGTAAAGGGCACGGCGAACACCGTCACCGCGGTTCTCAGCAGCAGGTTGATGCATAGCACAACGGCGAAGACCGCCGCCTCGCCCGTCACTTGCTGCGGGACAAACCAGAGCAGAAAGAAACTGACCGCCAGCGCCAAGCTGCCGATAAGCAGGTAAGGCTGTCGCCGCCCCAGGCGCGTCCGCGTATTATCGGAAATATATCCCATCAACGGGTCCGTAATCGCATCCCAGAGCGTCGTTATGCTCAGTGCCAGCGCCGCCACCCCCGCACCCAGCCCCAGTACCTGAGTCAGAAAGATGAGCGCAAAGTTGCTCACCCCGTTCATGGCGATAGAGATCCCCCCCTCCCCCATGGCATAGCCAAAGATTCGAGCCAGACCAGCTGGCTTATGCGACATGGGTTTCATCATAGAGGTGTGCTTATCGGGGTGTTTTTAAATGGGTAACCGGCAGCGAGGCATAAAGGCCACCGGCTCAAAGGGACTCCACATGCGCCTGGGGAGTGGTATCCAGGTGAGGCTGCAATTCGACGTGGTGACGCTCGTTCAATGTCTCATTGAGTTCCAGCATGGGCGCCTCAGCGACATCAGTAGCGATATAATTATCCTGAACACAGACATCCTTGCAGACCTCCAGAGTCAGCCGCGCCCGCATCCGCTTGTCAGGCCGGTATGCACGGTTGGCCTCGATGCGGTTTCCCTTGAACACAAAGCCCTTCACCGAACGCGCATAGACCAGACCGGTATCGAAGGTGCTGAATATGTTATTGGTGATGCAAATCCCACTGTGGAACGTCGCCTCGGCAACATCCGGGCCGCTAACCTCCGGGTCGATGTCAATGACGGCTCGCCCCCAGGAGACAGGCCCGTAGCAGCACTCGCCGAAGTGGTTGTCCTCGATGAGAACATCCCGCACCGCCCCGGACTCAAACCAGTAACTGGCATCACCGCTGATTTTGATAGCCGACCCCGCCGGGGACAGTTCATTCTCGCGCACGATGATTTTGCGCGGGGTTGAGAGCAGAAAGCCCCGGGCGCGGTTGTTTTGTACGCGGCATCCTTCGATTACAACCTCCGGCGTCCAGGTCAGGTTCTCCATCGCGCAGCCAGGCTGGATCTCCGGAGACAGCGGCGCGCGGAAAATAACCCTAAACGTCCACTCATCAACCTGCTCGATGCGCTTGATACGTCCCTTACCCAAGGTAGCGAGACTGTTCGCATGCCGAAAGACCACGTCATCTCCCGCCACTCCCGGACGCATCGACTTTTGCTCAAAGTGGCCGATTCCCAACAGCAGCGAGCAATCGCCCTCCCGCTCATCAACCCTGAAATGAATCCCGTGAACGTTCGCAGCGTCATCGAGCTGGTTGGACATCCGGCAACGCCGGAACAAGATTTTCCCCCGGCAGTTAACAAAGTGCGTCGCGTCCGCCGTCGAAGAAAAATACCGGCCCGAGGCCTCGTCTGGTTCGACCGCACAGTTGAGCAAAGAGATATTTTCGGTGAATTGCCCCAGCACGGCTGTGCCCGCCGCGTGTCGGATCACCAAAGACTCCAGCACCACATCCTTGGAATCCACCATGAACACGGCGGGGAAGTACCGGCGGTAATGGCGCATGACCAAGATGTTGCCAGGGCGGGCTAACCGACCGAATTCCCCCTTCAGGCGCACACGCGAGTCCCCGAGATATTCGGCGCTGTTTTCCGAGCTGAACACCCCTCCCAGGTTATCCCCGCTCAGGTGGGCCGGACGGCGGAGTCGGGCGTCGAATTCAAAAATACCCTCGGTGAAACCGTGGCTCCAGCCTTCACCGATGAAGCGCATCGTGCCGTCCACCACCTCGTAGGGATAGCGGGCCTCATCAATGGCGACATCGACATGGTCCATACCGGCAGCCAGGATTTCCCCTTGCGAGAAAAACGTCCGGTGCCAGTCGATTGTAAAGTTCTTCAAGCGGATATTACTGCCATGATCGACGACGAAAGGAAGTATCTCCCCGTGAAAGACCAGACGCGCCCCGGCACCGTCAATCGTGATGCCTCTTCGCCCCAGCAAGGGGAAGGCGATCCGCTTCAAACCTGCCTGATTGTTGGACAGATAATAAAATTTCTCCTCAGCCTGATGAGGCCAAAAATGGTATTCCCCCGGCTCAAGTACAAGCGTCTGCCCATTTTCGACTTTGCCCAGTATCTGCTTAATCAGGGGCGTGGCATCTTCGTTGGAGTCAGGGTACAGCCCATGTTGGCTGGCTCTGATCGACGCACCACGCCTATCATCGTGATTTGTTTCGTTCATTATAAAAGCTTAAATTCCTCCCGACAGAGACGAGGCGTCATCCGAAACTATCCTCCGTGGCTGCGCCCGGTCGAACACGACAAGCAACTCCATTCCCATCCTCGCCTTACTCGGTACAATGAAAATAAATACCCTCTCATTGGCCCGAACCGGAATGCGGTTCCTGTAAATGGGCCGGTAACCGTCGTCCACCGACTGCACGAGAATCGTCTCCATCCCCGACGGGGCTTCAATTGACGACTCCCAATAAATCTGACCGGGAGCTGCTCGCAGCACGATTTCATCCATTTTGGCGGCGATGTTTGCCGCACTGAAATTCGCAAACACAATTGCGCCCTTTCCGGAAAAGCCCGGATTCTCGGGTATAGGCATGAGCTTGACCGTCTCCGTGTCGCCCGCTCCCCGAACCACAAACAGATAGATGTGGCGCCCCTGCCATTGCCGCGGGACCGGAAGCTCCTGAACACTCGACGAACCGTCCTTGGAAAGCAGGCGATAACGCAACGGGCCAAGGCCAACATACTTGCGGACCTTCGAAAAACCGCGATTGGGCACCCATTGCTTCACCAACTCCGGCCCTTCGCCTTCAGTCTCCAGCTCCAGTGTCCCCAGGGTCGAGTGAATCGAATAGGTAAACTGTATCGGTGGCTCTTCCTCCTGCGCCGAAAGCACGCCCATGCCGTGCTGGCCAAAGCTCAACAGCAACGAAAGTCGTAAGAGGTTTTTATAAAAAGACAGAGCACTCATAGGCTGATGGAGGAAGTATCAAGCCAGCGGAAGCCGATGATACGGAACTTGCGCCCGAACTGGCGGTTAATCTCTTCGAGTTCCGCACTTGAGGGGTGGACCTCGGGCAGGTTGGCAGGATCAATATATTCGGGAGTGCGCTGCACGATGGCCTCACAGCACGCGATTGCCGTCTCACCAGAAATCGGGTTCGTCACCTCGCCGATGGAACGAATGGTAAAGGTGTCACCGCGCACGCTCAAGTACGGCCCCAGCGGCTCAAGCAAATCCCCCTGCGTCAGGGTACCCGGCGCATACGCAAAAGTGGAATCTGCGTTCAAACCGCTGCGTTCGATTGCTGCTTGCAGGGCTCCCCGATCCCCACGCTCGTCATCCACCAGCATCCGGTTGACAAACTGCGCCACCGACAGAAACGGCCCTCTCTGCCGAACTTCGTCCACGATGTACTCGGAGAGTGTCTCCAGCGCAGCGCTGTCGGACTGATTGCTACGGTAAATATCCTCCACCGCAACGGGACGGGTCTCAGCCCACTCATCGGTACCGGCTTGCATGCCAGGCATGCGCGGGAAAAACACTTCGTCGCTGGCCCCGAGACGCCCCTCCGGCGTCAACCCCAGACGTGAGGCCAGAAAGGCCGCCCAAGCCTTTTCAGACGTTGAGTTCACATTGAACGCACCCTTCAGCATCAGGTGCTTCGCCGCCAGCGCATGATCGCGTAATTCCACCTCATCCTGGTCCAGTATGACAAAATTCTGGTTCGGCCAGGACCTGGTAAACAGATCCGCCCCCGCGGGGACAGTGGAGAAAAAGTAGCTGTCCCAAAGCGCACGGTTCAAGTAGTAGGCACTATCCACAACCAGGTCCGTCGTGTTCATATTGACAGACTCCGGCAGCGCCTGGCCGAAAAAGTCGAAGTCGGTCAGGTTCCCGCTGTCCAGACTGTAGCCGGGCTGGTTCCGGTGAAAGGAAACCGTCTCGGTACGCTCCAGATTGGCGCTCGGCAGGCGTGAACTCCCAAAGGTGTAAGCGGGGTCGCCGGGGTGGAAAGCGACATTCCAGTGCCGCAGAACGCCCAGCGACGAGGGCTCCTCCTGAGGCACATGAAAGAGTATCGTTTCATCAACGCTGACATTGGACTCGCCCCAGCCCGTCATATCCAGCCCGAAGCTGTATGGGTCGGGATAAAAACCCGTTGTCCACCCGCTGGTTTCAAAGGCCCGGTCGCCATCGAAGCCGTTCGGATCGCGAATAAGTAACGAGCGGGGGTTGGTGCGTCCGAGGAAATTCTCGGCACCGTCGTTGAGTCCGTCCACGGCGTAAGTCCCCAACCGGAAATCCTCAGCCGAGAGTGCCCGCAGTTGAATGACGCCGACGTCCGTGATTTGCCCGCCCCAGGTCGAAGCCGCATCCTTGACCAGCGAGACATCAACGGCAAAAGCATCCCCCAGGTCCGAATCTGTCCCCACCTGGGAGTTTTCCCCGATGCGGTTCCGCGAGAACGGGACTTCCACCGCCTGATGAGTCAGACGTATATTCCCAAGCTGGCTCCCCCCCTGCGTATGCCAGTCACTGGTAATGCGTTGCGCTCCCTGCTGCATCATGGGCAGTAAGCTGACACGGATATTCATCAGGTTATAATCGTCCATGCTCGTCGAAGCCCCACTGGTACCGCCGCTGGAGAACTGAGGCCAGGTCAGCCCGTAGGAGACAGTTGACCCCGACCTGGAATACGAGCGTACGGGTACAGCCATCGAAGTATTTCGCCAATCGTCCCCCTCCACCATGACCAGGGTTCCCCCTGCACTCGAAGAGGCCACAAACCCTTTTGTCTCTCCCGGCGCGAAGCTTATCCCACTGCTACCAGCCGCCACACGGAGCGTCATGTTCGCATTCGTCGTTACCTCGCTCCCGGAGCCGCCCTTCAGTTCCCCGGTGATCATTGAGCCAAGGCTGCGGGCGTTGGCCTGAGTCAACGCGATCTGGCTGGTATCATTATCGACCGACCAGATCAGATCTGGAATACCCGGATCAGCATCGCTCAGCCTGAAGTCGAAAGTCATGCGCAGTTGAAAGACAGGAATATGAAAAGCCTTGTCCATCAGGACCGGCACATCGTAGGGGTTCGTCAATTCGACAAAGGGGTGTACGTGAAGCTGTATTTCCCGGTCACTGCCGTTCGCCACCACTTCGGCACGCACATAGAATATCAGCTCTGTCATGATGGGAGTAACCGGAGAATTAATCGGCAGATGGCGTTTGGCATCGAGCACATCGTAATCCTGGAAGTTGGCCCCAAAATTCAAGAGATCACCAAGAGCCTGCGCCTCATAGGGCGTGAAAATATCATTCTCACGCTCATCCCCCATGACAAAGGGTTGGCTGTTCAGAAGAGCCGAGGCGATTTCCTCCCGGACATCGTAACCATTCGGGTCTGTCCCGCTCTCGGTCGCCAGCCAGTCCTCATTGACTGGCTCATGGACACGTATCGTGTTGTTCGCCCCCGAAAGCAACCGACGGTGATTGGCGAAATCCCATAGTGCCTCGATTCGTGGCCCGTAAATGACATTATCCATGACACCGACATTCGGATTGGTGGGCGCGCCAGACTCGATTTCCTCGTCCAGATAAATCGAGTACAGATAAGGACTCGTCCTGTATGGCTCCGGGAATTCTTCCAGGTCCGCCGTCACTCCGTCATCCATGTTAATTTCGGGAAGACGGATCAGAGAGGTCAGGTCTTTCTTCAGACCTCCCACCCTGGGATCAGTCAAGACCCCAACCGAACTCGCACTCAAAAAATCCTCAACGCCCTCCGGATCGATACCGAACACAGCCAAATCGGTCAGCGATGATATCCGCGCCCAATCGTCCTCGGAAACCGATGCGGCCGTGCCGGATGACGGTAATACCACCTCGGGGGCAAAGCGCTGGGCGACTCGCGCCGCCAGGGCCGCATCAGCGTCTTCGGCGGCATTACGGTACGGATCCCCCATGTCGATCCGTACCTTCTGGTTTTCATCCTGCACCCACCAGGCATAGCGCGCACCGGGCTGGCCCTCGACATCCTCGAAGTACACCTTAACCGCGCGGGCATCTCCTGCCGCTTTCCGGATCGTCACCACGTCGGTACCCGTCAACGCCTCCGAGGGGTCCAGCGTATCAACAGCGCCACTGACCAGCCAGCCCTTGCTCATATTCATTTTCTGAGCCGGACTGTAGCTGTCCCAACTGCGTTGGGCAGAAGTCCCAAGAACCGGATCATAGGTACTCTCATCACCGTCGTCGCTCAACGGATTGGTTGACCACACTCCGACCCAGTCCGGCTCATCAATAGACGTATCGCCGGGGCCGGTCATAAAGATTCCTGCCTTGGCGGTAATGCGCCGATCCGGCCCGGCCAGACTCTGCAGGCGTCCGATCGCCACCTGCATGCCGAGCATGGCATTCTGGCGGGCAACGGCCTGGTCCAGGGCAATCCTCACCGAGGAACTCTCGACCATGACCAACCCGCTGAAGGCCATAATCAGGATAAAGACAAAACCCATTAAAACCATGGAAATAATGAGTGCAAACCCACGTCGGCATGGCCGGACTCCGCGAAACACTCGCCGGGGGGAAAGGATCATCTGGGGGGGCATAGACGACAAGAATAGAGGTTGTTTTCAAAGTAGAACGGCTACCCGTCTAGATGCTTTTCTTTGCGTTCTCAACATATAAAACATATCAATATTGATTTTTTTCAAGATAAAAGCATCCCAAACCTCTGCCAGAAACAGGCAAATACCCCGTACACCCCTCGTTGACGCAGAAAAACACCGCTAAAAAATATCCGATAAGGAATCCAACCGGGTACAAAAGGAGTGAAAGGTCGAACCAGTCCCCCTTTCATTAAATAACTCCCCAAGCCCGCCTCCGCACACTTCCTTTCCAAAAGGCAGGAAACCGGACCAGGCAACAACGAGCTGTGCAAGCCAGGAGAGGCTAACTCAAGGGCAACACCGGCAACCGGAACGTAAATCCCTTTCAATCCCGACAGGAAAAAACAGGGACGCTTGTCCCCCGCACGACCTAGAGCATGTTCGCTTTAATCTGTCGCCTGCGGTGGGGAAATGTCTTGAAGCCTCGCCAGGCGGCAGTGGGTGTAGCGGGCTGGAAGCCCGTAAGCCTGCTGCCAACGCCGCGAGCTCCAAGACAGGCCTCATCCGAAGGACTGGCTGCTTTTGAGCCCCGGCGGCAGATTAAAGCGAACATGCTCTAGTGCGAAGGAGCGCCGGTTGACTCTCCCTTGAATAAGGCAACCCGGTCCGGCTCAATCACGACCGTCTCTTCCAGCCCTTGAGTTTGAAATCTCTCAATGGCGCGCCGTACCATTTCCGAGACGGCTGGCTGCTGAAGGCTCGTAATCGATGGCACCGACTGGGAACCATGCTCGGCAGGGCCAAAGACCGCGAGGGAAACATCCTGAGGAATCCGCAACTGCGCATCAGTAATCGCCCGCGCAAGTCCCCACCCCGTAATGACAGACAGCCCCAGCATAGCGGTAGCATCGGTCCGCCCGTCGATAAAAACGTTTCTCATTGAGCTTGTCACCATCCGCTGCTCACCCCGCTCGTTCGAGGTTGAGCAATCCCACAACTGGCCACGCAGACCATGTTCATCCAGGTAACGGCGCCAGATTTTTATTCGCTCCTCATACTCGCGGTAGCCGGTTCGGCAGTGCACGCAATCGATGGTTTTGTGCCCGAGTTCCGACAAATGATCCAGCAATGGCAACATAGCCGAGGCCGAGACGTCCGAAATCATGGACAAACCCTGATCGGTCAAATCCCGAAAGAGGGTAAATATGCGGTTACGGCACTGCATCAGGCGGTTACGGAGCACCTCGGAGAAATTATCCGGGGGAATGAAGAAAATAATGTCAAAAGACTGCCCCAGCATCGACAACAGAGCCGGGTCGTCCTCATCAAGGAAGTGATGTACGCGCAACAAACCGTTACAGCAACGCACCCCTTCATAGACTCCCTCCTGCCACAGGTGTGCGGAAAGCCCTCCCGTCACCGGGCTAAGCAACAGAGCCTGAAACTTCTGCCCGGCGCATTGATACTTACGCGCGGCCATCAACTTGCCGGACTTGCTCCCGTTTCTCTCCAAATAGCCCTCGTCAACCAACTGCGCGATAGCCCGACGCACGCAGGTCAAACTCAAGCCCGATTCGGCCGAAAGCCTACGCTCCGATGGAATCGGCGTCGCCTCATAATATCCATCCTTGACGCGACGCCTCATTAAACGGACCAAGGGATCAGACTTGAACGCAGTTACCGGCATAAAACACAACTCTCCAATATCTTTTTGGTGACAGGCCCGTAATTGAGCCTATCATGATAATATTAGGAGAAGCGTAGTCGAGGGCTCCACGCCTCGCAACATAAATATCGTTTTTGCTCTTTTTTAAACGACTTCCAGCCGTTATTATTGGGTTTTCAATCCAGTGATATTCCTGAGGTTCATGCCTCGGGTACACTGTTCGATGACGTTATTGACCAGGGTAATGTCATGAAAGGCATCGATGTCCTCAATGGGTATATGGGGTGCTCGCAGCGCTTCGATGGTGATAATGCCCCAGTTTTTGTTTTCGTCGAAATTGGAACTGAATCCGCAATCGATGATGCGGTTACTAACGATCTCGACGTTCTCACAAAACAACCCTTCACGATAGCTCCCCGGCTCGTTGCACATGAAAATGGCCGGACCACTTAACCCCGTGAAGGTATTCTTGCTCAGTTCGACATCGTAAGCTTTCAGAAAGACACCGAAGCGACGTGAGTTTTTAAATGTGTTCCCCTCGATCAGAACTCCGCGATTGAAACCAGTCCCATAAAAACCGAGCGCTTCCTTGCGGGACATCAACTCCGGGAGAGGATCGGACACATCAACGATTCCCTCCTCGGGAAAGACCGATGTAATACGCGTGCGCGCAACGATCTCCCCCTTCTCACGGTCAAAGATGACCAAACCATCGCCCACCCGCAATTGCCCGGCGGATTTCCGGGGAGCAAAAGTCCGCGCATCCGCAGATAGCTGCAAACGCCTCGGCTCAAGCTGGTCGAGCAGGAAGAACGGTTTCGAGTACAGGTTGATGGCATCGTCAGAAATACCTTCCACAACATTATCGCGAATGACAATAGGGCCGCGGGCATTCTGAACATGAATAAAGTCCGCATTCCCCCCTTTGATCATTCCTCTCCCGATCTTTGCTTCGCAACCGATGAATGAGAGTCCCTCGGAGTCAACCGCGAGATAATGCCCCCCAACAGAACCGTAGGAAATAATTCTCTCAAGAAGCAGGTTGCGGCAATCCTGCGCGATCAACAGCGGGCTTCGATTCTCGCGCGCATTCAGCATAAAGACCATCCCGGGCTCAATCTTACGCAGGACATCCGGAGGGCAGGTCAACGGGATGGCAAACGTCCCGACCGCAGTTTCTTCAGGGGGCGCTTTCAGAAAAAGCACATTGGGCATCCCACGGGTAAGGCGCCCTGGTACCGTATCGTCCATGAAGTAGCCCCATAAGCCATTTTTCGTAATCCACGGTTCCACAAACGACGGCGACTCTGGATTGGCTTCCACGATGATCGTCCCACTCTGCTGCTCGACTTCGACAACCTTCCCCCAGGCAAAAGGCACAGGGTCATAGCCGACACTGAAGCCCTTCAGCGAAACATCCACGCATCCGATAAGTTTGAACAAACCAATGGTCGGAGTATTTATCCTGAGGATCGCCCCTTCCCCATTCATCGTGAATTGCTGCACATTTCTGAGCACAAAGAGGCTGCCAAATGCACCCTCCTCCGCGGCCAGGTCGTAGACTCCCGGCTCCAGAAGCACCGTAAGGCCAGGCTGGTTTCTCGCCTGGCTAAACAGGTTCTGGAAAGCGGCCGTATCATCCAGTCCGTCGTCCGGAGCTCCCCCGAAATCGGCAAGTGAGACCGTATTTTGAGCAGCACAGCATCCGCAGGCAAGACCCAGCGTGAGAAACAATCCGTGTAGGAGATTCATCGTCAAAGTATCAAGAGGTTAAGTTAAGCCAATTCAGGCAACACAGCGTTGAACTCTTCAGCATTAGTTCGCTTCCGCCCACGGGGCAAAACGCTCTCGCGATTCCGGAGGCAGGCTGCGGTACAAGTCCCTGAGCTCGCGCTGGCTCATCGTGGTCTGAGCTGGCAAACCTTCGACCCAACGCTGATAGGTCTCGGTCATCTGCCGGAAACGGTCTGACTGCTCGTGCTGCAGGTCATTGCTCTCCGTAATGTCGTTCGGGAGCTCGTACAAGCCAATCAAAGTCGGAGCTCCCACTTCGCGCGAACGCTTGGTAGTCAGTCCTTCATTAGTCACTTTCCAGTCTCCTTCGCGAATCGCCCATCCGTGGCGCTCCGGCATGCTCAACGGATGCGGAAAACGCCACATCAAGGCCCGCTCGGGGAGCTTTCCTTTCCCGGTCACCATTGGCAGCAGGTTCTCTCCGTCCAGGCCTTCAGGTATCTTACTGTCATCCCCTGCGGCGGCCAATGCCGTCGGCAGAATATCCAGGGAAATAACCGGTGTGTCAATTACCTGGCCAGCGGGAATAACAGAAGGCCATTGCATGGCAAAGGGCACGCGCACCCCACCTTCAAGAACATCGCCTTTGACCCCCCGGAGCGGTTCGTTGTTCGCCCGGGTCACCGAAGTTGGTCCACCGTTGTCACTGAGGAAGAAGATCAGCGTGTCGTTCTCCAGGTTCTCGTCCTTAAGGGTGGAAAGCACTGAGCCAACGGCATCATCCATCGCAGCAACCATAGCGGCATAGACCTGCCGGGGATGGGCAATCATCCGATCCGTATAAGCGCAATGCGCAGGGACATCATCCTCGTGCGCGAGGTGTTCGAAGCGCTTGAGATAGTCTTCGGGGGCCTGCAGCGGAGCATGGGGAGCGTTAAAGGCCAGATAGAGAAAGAAAGGCTGATCCGCGTTTTTCTTGATAAATTCGCAGGCCTCTTCGCCGAAAACATGCGTCAGGTAACGCGTCTCTGTCACCGGCTCGTCGTTTCTCCACAGGTAAGGAATCGAATCCTCCCCTTCCTGAGGCATGTACATGGTCCCTCCGACGAGGTGTCCGTAGAAATAATCGAAGCCGCGCTCATTGGGCCTGTCGGAAGGGGTTGGAGAGAGAGGCTCGGCCCCCAGGTGCCACTTGCCGATAATGCCGGTCGCGTACCCATCCTCACGCAGGTACTCCGGCATCAGCGGGATCGTATCAGGCAGGCCGAATGTGTCGATCGTCGTATTGCATTCACGGCCAAATCTGCTCTGGTTCTGTCCGGATAGAAGCCCAGCCCGCGAAGGCGCACACTGCGGCGCAGTAACGTACCCATTCGTAAACAACACTCCGTTTTTAGCAATCGAGTCGAGCGCAGGCGTCGGGATTTCCTTGCTACCGTTAAAGCCGACATCCGCGTAGCCCTGGTCATCGGACAAAATGACAATGACATTCGGTTTACGGGCCGAAGCCGCAGACGTTATGATTACAGTCGCACCGGCAGCCAGCACGAACTTTCTGAACAGAGATATTATTGTATTCATAAAACGATTACACAGGTTTCGGTTTTATTCGAGTCCACGCGTTGCCTCATCATTCAGCCTGACCCGGAAGGGAGTTACCGGGAGGCCATTTCGGTCCCGCAAATTATTCGGAGGATTATCTCCCCAGGCATAGCGTACCTCCACTGGATGCCTCACCTCCACATGCTGGAGAACGACCTGGTTACGGACCGGGATCGTGGCCTCCGCCCAGTAGAAGACACCGTCCTCACCCGCGATTGAAAAGCCCGACACCTCATTTCTCCCATAGGCATAGAGTCCTTCATCGACCTGATCGAAAGTCAGCGTTACGCGCGAGCCATCGACCACGGCGGAGGCACATTGCGGACTGCCGCTTACCAATTCGTAGCCGTAGTCTCTGGCCAATGCCTGTCGGGCCAACCGGCGAGCCACGGCCTGCTTGGCCCCCGGATGGATCTCATTTCCCTCGCCAAGGTCGATCGCAACCGCCTGGCCAGTGTTCGGAAGGCTTAGCGCCCCGCTCTGTGCTTCGCGAAGCACTGCCCAATTACGCGGAGAGATATCACCGTTGGGATCGTCAAACTCCGGACCGTAGGCGGGTAACTGAACCCAGTAGAACGGAAAGTCTCCCTGCCCCCAAATGTCACGATAGTAGTTGATTAACGTAGGGAAAAGATCGCGATACTGCCCGGCTCTTTTTGCCGTCGGTGTGTTGGACTCGCCCTGATACCAGATAATGCCCCGCATTCCGTAGCCGATGGTCGGATAAACCATGCCGTTAAAGATGCCTGAGGGAGTTCGCTGGTATAGTCGCTTGTCCAATACACCAAAGGGCCGACGTTGACCGTTGTACTGGCCGAATCTCTCCCACTCCTTGAGCTGTTTTTTATACTCAGCCATATCGCGCTCGTACATCTCGTCGGTGTAGGAGGCTGCGTCCTGCTTCCATTCAGCAACGACTTCAGCCGTCTCCTCATTGGCCATCAACAAGTCCATTGGCAGCCAGGCTTCAGCACATGAGCCACCCCACGGATTGGCAACTAACCCGACCGGCACACCAAGCGCATTGTGCAGTTGGCGGCCGAAGAGATAACCCACCGCAGAAAAGCCCGACGCTGTCCGGGGCGAGCACACATTCCACCCTCCCTCGAAGTCCTCCAGCGGCTCCAGGCTGGCGCGACGAGGCACCTGCAGCAGCCGTATCTCCGGATAATTGGCAGAGGCGATTTCCACATCGCTATCAAAAGCACTACCAAGATTGAACAGCATATTCGACTGTCCCGAGCAGAACCAAACTTCCCCCACCAGGACATCCTGAAACTGAAGCGTCTCTGAGTCGCCACGGACCGTCAGCTCATATGGGCCACCGGCCCCCATCGGATCAAGCTTGAGCAACCACCGGCCGTCAGGTCCGGCCGTAGTTTCACGCACTTTTCCGCCAATGGTCACTGAGATGCGCTCGCCGGGTTGGGCCTTACCCCATATCGGGTTATCCAGGTCGCGCTGCAGCACCATATGGTCGCCAAAGATATTCGGCAGCCACAGTTCAGCCCCGAGACGTGGCAAAAAGACTGACCAGAGAATAACGGCATAAGCCACCCAGTTCTTCCTGTCGCGCATGATGCTCATCAATCTGTGCCTGTGAGATTAAAATTAGTACTTGGGATCGCTCCAGCGCGGTCCCTCGAATTGCCCGATCCACTGCTCGTACAGTGCCTTCATCTCCTCAAGTTGCTCGGGATTGCTCTTTGCCAGATCGTTTTGTTCTCCCACGTCATCGGTGAGGTTAAAGAGCTGCCAGTTCGATCGCTCACGCCAAAGCGTTGCCTTCCACTCACCCTGACGAATGCCCCGCTGGCCTCCCCTTTCCCAAAACAGGCGAGCGTGCGACGCACTCCCGGATTCACCAAGCAAGACGGGCAACACATTGATTCCATCCAACGGCTTTCCCGCAGGATTCACCCCCGCGGCGACGGCGAATGTCGGCAGCAAGTCGAGGGATGAGATTGGGGTTGTGACAATTTCCCCCGCCGGCAAGACATTCGGCCACGACCAGATAAACGGGACGCGTACACCGCCCTCATAGACCTGCCCTTTGTGCCCGCGCAACTCTCCGTTGAATCCGCCATTCTGAGGCTTACCCCCGTTATCGCTGATAAACACGATCAGCGTGTTGTCGAATTCCCCGCTCTCGCGCAGGTACTCAACAATGCGGCCCATGTTCATATCCAGGTTATCCACCATAGCCGCATAGGTCCGGCGTTTTTTGTCGTTGATGCTGCTGTATTTCTCGATGGTTTCCTCTGGTGCCTCAAGCGGCACATGCGGGGCGTTGTAGGCTATGTACAGAAAAAAGGGAGTCCCGCTGGCCCGCTTCATAAAGCCGATGGAATAATCGGTGAGCAAATCCGTCAAGTAGCCTTCCTGCGGGGGAATAGGAATGCCACTGACCTCCAGGGGGCTGCCGTAGTTGTAGAGAAACGGCGTATCCGTGTCCGAATGATCCCGCGCCCAGCGCTTCATATTCTCCTCGTACTGCATAGGAAAATAATGGTGCCCGCCGCCCAGGAAACCGAAATACTCGTCGAAGCCCCGATTTATCGGGTGAAACGCTTCCGCCGAACCCAGATGCCATTTACCGATGGCACAAGTCCGATAGCCTCCACGCCGAAGAACATCCGCGATGGTTTCCTCCTCAAGATCCAAGCCCTGCGAACGGTCAACCGGCCAGTTCGTCGGGTTGCACCAGAAGCCATGCCGTTGCTGATAGCGTCCAGTCATGAACCCCGCCCGGCTCGGACCACAATAAGGAGCCGAGACATAGCCGTCGGTCAGGATGATCCCCCCATCAGCCAACTGATCGAGATTGGGAGTCTGGATTTCATTGCTTCCGTAGACCCCGAGATCGGCATAGCCGAGGTCGTCAGCCACAACGAAAATAATGTTGGGCTGTCGTGCCTCAGCAGCTCGAATGCCGTGAACAGCGAAAAGGCTCACACCGATTAGCAACAGATATAGCCAGGTTCCACACCGAATGTTTGATCTGAGATTTTTCACGCTGACTGACATTTAGGTTTCTATCTCCGAACAGCCCTGTAGGTGGAAACCGACTCTTCAAACCCAATCACGTTGAGCTTAACCGTCAAATTTCCATTCATATAAACAATGCAAGACCAGACACGCATAATAAGGGGCACAATAGGTTCATGGGGGGGTAACTGATACGGGCTTTGTTAGCCTTGGATAGAGATACTACTGATAGCGCCAGTCACGGAGACCTATCGGGCTACTGCACGGTAATTCACACATGGTTTGATAAGGGCTTATTACTCGTAGGACTGGAAATTGTACGGCCAGCGCTCGACCATCCAGGTAGTCGGGCGGGCGCGCTTCCCATCGAACGCCCAACGGTCCAGCACCTCGCCGTTCTCACGTGACAAAAGGATATCATCGATTTCGACGGTTTCTTTGCTCCGCGGAAAATCGATCCTTATACCAATCAGTTCAGCACTGACCTCGAACGGAATTTCGCAGGTTTGCCAGTCACTGTCACCCTCTACGGAAAACTCGGTGCTTCGCTCGCGGTTAAACACCCAATCGGAACGATCCGACCAGTAAAAACGACCTTGACCAGCACTTCCGGAGCGTACCCGAAACGAAACCTTGAGTGGCCCGGTGACCCGGGGAAGGTTCCGGGTGGAAATACCCGAGCCTTTCAACTCAACCGCCCCATCCCCGGACAGGGAGAGCGAATCATTTCTCGTTGCACCGATCCACCCGTCCACCGGAAGCAGTTCAGGCGAAAAATCCGGATTCGGTTTGGGACGAACTCCCGGCGGGCTCATATAGTGCTCGCGGAGCATGGCAGCCATCTTGCGTACCCGCTCGGGCTCCTCCACCGCCAGGTTGTGGTACTCACCGGAATCTTCCGCGAGGTTATACAGCTCGTATTGCTCCGGCCACAGGTCCGTCTGATAGAAAACTTCAACCAGCACCCAGTCCCCCATCCGGACCCATGCTCCGGCAGGAGAACGTTCGCCGAAATTCTCAGGGAAATAGCAGTAGATCGCCTCGCGGTCGATCCCTCCTCCTTGCAACAAAGGCGCGAGGCTCACACCGTCCAGAGTCTGCTGCTCCGGCAAGCCGATATTACACATTTCAAGAAGCGTCGGATACATGTCCACACCAGTGACGGGCTCGGTACTGACTTGCGCATCGTCGATGACGCCGGGCCACGAGATCAGCAAGGGTACGCGCGAGCCTCCCTGAAACACTGTCCCCTTGCCCGAACGCAAGGGCTCATTACTGGTGATCGGCACACTCTCACCGGGCACGGAGCGGTCGTCCTTGCCCCCATTATCAGAGGTAAAGACGATGATGGTATTGTCGGCCTGGCCGCTCTCTTCCAGATAGTCCAGTATATCCGCAAGGCTGTCGTCCACACTGCGCAACATCGCCGCCATGGTCGGACTTTGATGGCGGCCCGTCGGGTCTTTGCGGTTTTTATAATATTCGATCAGCTCTTCCTTACCCTGCCACGGTCCATGAACGCCCCAGTGCCAGAGGCATAAGAAGAAGGGCTTGTCGCTTTTCTCCTCCATGAAGGCGATAGCCTCATCTGTTGCCCGGTCGGTGATATATTCGCCATCCGGCCCGTTGGTCACATTCCCCCGCTGGAACCGGTAGGGCGAAAAATAACTTGGCGGGCCCGCGTCAGGCGCACCATGAAAGCTATGCTCAAAGCCCTGCTTATCCGGCCAAAACTTCTCATCCAACCCCATGTGCCACTTGCCGATAAAACCGGTGCGGTAGCCGGCATCCTGGAAAGCTTCCGCCAGCGTGTACTGCTCCGGATCGAGATAGCGCTTTGAGGTCGGCAGCAAGTAACGACTGGTGCGCGGTACGCCTTTCTCTTGATACTCGGGGTCATCCCTGAGCGCGGTGTGGCCCCAGGCCGTCGTCATCCCGTGACGCGCCGGGTACTGACCACTGAGGAGTGACGCCCGCGCCGGCGAACATAGCGGGCTGGCCGAGTAGGCGTCCGTAAAACGCACGGACGACTGAGCCAGACGCTCCAGGGCCGGAGACTCATAGTAGGTCGAACCGTACACAGAGGAATCCGCCCAGCCCATGTCATCCACGAGGATAAAAATGACATTGGGCTTCTCTTGAGGAGCCGCTGATGAGCTCATGGGGACAGCAGCTCCCAATAGGGACAGAGCCACGCCCAAGGTATGCGTGTCGATCAAGTTACGGGCCATAGAATCTTGAGGTATTCGGGATTAAAGTGTCATTAGAATTTCGATACATAACAGCCGGGGCCGCACACTCGCCCGCAAATGGCGCGTGCTTTACCCTGGGGCTTAAGCCAGTCCCAGCGTTTGCTCCAAAGGTGGACCGACCGTTTTCCCTGTGCGTCCTTTGATCAACTCGTATTGCTCGGGCGTGGGAGGGATGGGCCCCGCCAGAAGCGGATCCCGGGTACGCACCATCTCCTGCTCGCAGCAAGCCGCCAACCGCTCGCGGACACCCGCAAACTCAGGATCATAGGCCAGATTGTGAGTCTCGTAAGGATCGTTAACGATGTCGTAGAGCTCTTCCTTGTCCCGATCCGGATACTTGGCCAGAGAAGCCGAGCTGTGGTCAGGGCCCGCCAGGGTTGTCTCCGCCGGCCAACGATCACGGATATTCCGATCATCAGAAGCCATAATCTCTGCAGCCGTCGGATATTTTTTGGCAAAAGGATGGAAGTTCCGCAGGTAGTGATAACGGTCTGTGCGGATTGCCCGCACCGGGTCGTAATTCTCGTGATAATTACGCTCGGTAAAGATATATTCCTGCGGTGTGTACTCCCTTTCACCGGTGAGCCCGCTCCAGTGAGAATGGCCAAAGTTCTCCGGGGCCGGAACGCCCGCACAGTCAAGCAGCGTCGGAAAGAGGTCTACGTTATTAACCAGATGCGGGAAGCGCTTACCTGCGGCCAATCTTCCGGGCTGGTAAAATATGTTGGTGATCTCCATCCCGTGGTCGTAGGCCGTCCCCTTCCCGCGACTGGAAAGAATCCCGTGGTCGGTCGTAAATACAAACAGCGTATTTTCGGCATCGTCCATCTGCTGAATAGCCTCGACCAACCGGGCCAACTGGGAATCCATATACCGGACACAAGGAGCGAAGCGCCTCATCATCTCATAGGAATACTCAGAAGCAGACATTTGGGGCGGGATGTAAGTATCCTCCACCCGGTCTATCCCGAATTTCTTCGCGCCGCGGCCAAAATGCTCCTCGTAGTAGCCGTCCGGCTTCCACTGGCTCCCGTGTGTCTCCATCGTGCCGATATTCAGGTAAAAAGGCGCATCTCCCTTACTGCGGCTGTCCATAAAGCCAATTGCATCATCCAGCGCGTTCTCGATAAAGTTGTCGGCCATCGATTTGCGGTGCTTGAGCACGCGCTGGTAGTGCATCTCGTCCGCACCCCCATGACGCTCATGCGTAAACCCCGCTGATGCGGTGACATAGCCGTTTGCATTCATCACATCGACCATGTTGGGTGGCTCATCCGCCAGCCGCCACCCGTGGTTAACCAATCCCATGAGTTGATTTCGGTGCGGAAGATGTCCCGTCATCGCACAACCGCGCGACGGGCTGCATGGCGGAGATGTGCAAAAGGCACTGTCGCAGGCGATTCCCTCAGCGGCCAAGCCCTCCAGCGTCGGCGTCGGAACGGGAACTCCATGCACGCTGCAGTGCTTTCCCAAATCATGGACAACCATGTAGATAATATTTGGCCGCCTAGACTTCTCACTGCGAATGACAGCCGGAGCCTGTCCCCGGGCCACGACGTTAGAAAGTAAACCTCCTGCTGCAGTAACGACAGCAGTACGAATGAATTGCCGCCGGGACGCGCCGGAAGATGGTGGGGGCGTTTCTTTCATCAACGAGAATGGGGTTTAAGTAATCAATATTGATTTCTTTAAAAGAAATAAGAGCGGCAATACCTTTAAACTGTCAACCCATTTATTAAAAATTCATCATCTGGAGAATTCCCTCCCCAGATCAAATACTACTCCGCTCACATCTCAGAAAGAACTAATATAGCCTACAATTAATCGAATGATAAGCCAATTAAGACCTCCTTTATCGTTTCGAATGGCAAGCAGAGAGACAACGGTTACTTATTTCTCCCAGATCAAAACCATCCCCTTAAAGAATCATTTATAAACTTTTTTCTGGACTAGCATTAGTCCTGTGACAATAAATTTAGCATCCCCTTCCCCCATTTCTTGTTACGCATGGCCCCGTCGAACATTTCACAAGCAACCCGCATCACCTCCCAAATGAGGCAGGCGGAATGTGTCTGGAGTCATCTACAACACGGAAGTCACAGGGCTGGGCAAACCCTGATCTTCTATTGCGAGCTTTCCCGCCAAGCGGGGGCGCGCGCGGAGCTTCGAATAGCCGCGACAGACAGCTATCGGGTCTGGCTGGACGACGTCCCCATCGCCCAAGGACCGGCCCGCACGGCCCCCGGATATGCGAGAATCGACCAGATCCCGATCACACCCGCGCCTACGACCGCGCACAGCCTTCTCGCCATTGAAGTCGCATGGGAAACCACCCCGCGCTTTGACCGCGCATCAAGCCCGGCTTTCCTCGCCGCGGAGTGGGAGGAAGACGGAAAGATCGTCGCTGCGACAGGAGTCGGCAAGGACTGGAAAGTCGTTCAGCCTGGCTGGCGTCTTGAAGCTATGGAAAAATTTTCCGCACAGCGTGGACGGATTGAGGCCATGCGCTTTCATCGCCCCGCATGCTACATAAACCTGCGAGCCTCATTGCGCGGATTTGAATCCGTTGCGCCCACCACGCTTTGCCCGGAAGACCAACCGCGTTTCCTTCCGCGCCGTGCTCCGCTCCCCCTGTTCTCAGAACTCCCGGTCGAGGCGATAATCGCCAGCGGCGATTTTTCTCTTGGGAAAGAAAAAGCCCATGACATGGACTTCTGGTGGAAAGCGCCGGAGTATAACGAACCACTTCGCCGGCTCGCGTTAAACGCTCAGGCAGTCGATATTTCCGGCCTCCTTGAGCGGATCAGCGAAACCAAACGAAGGGAAGCGCCTCCGCCGTCCCTTCCCCTCGGCTTGCAAACCGGCCAGTGGGCGCTCCTCGGCTTTGGACGCAATGCAACCGGCTTCCTCGACCTGGAAGTTTACTGCGAGCGCCCCGTCAGCCTGCTCGCAACCTTCGACGAAGTCCTGACCGATGGCTCCGTCAGCCCCTCCCGCAACAAGTGCCATCCCGCTTTTTACTGGGAATTGTGCTCAGGCCACCATCGGCTGCGCACGTTCGAGCCGCAAACCTTGCAATACCTGCAACTCTGGACGCTGGAGGGTTCGATCCATCTTGAGCGAATCGATCTGGTGGAGATGACACACCCTTGCCCCCGCCCGCGATGGCCGAATGCAGAGCCGAAAATGCAGCCGATATTGGAGGCGAGTTGGCAGACCTTCAGGCAAAACGCGATCGACATCTTCATGGATTGCCCGGGGCGCGAAAGAGCCGGGTGGCTTTGCGACAGTTTCTTCACCGCGCGCGCCGAATACCTCTTCACCGGATGCAACGCGATTGAAACCGACTTTTTGGAGAACTTCCTCCTGGCGGAAACCTACGAGAATATCCCGGCCGGAATGCTACCTATGTGCTGGCCGGCTGACAATCCACTGAAAATGTTCATCCCCCAATGGGCCCTGTGGTTTATCCTAGAAATCTGCGAGACACCCGCCCGAAGCGGCAATGATGAACTCGTCGAAATGGCCCAACAGAAGACCGATGGGATATTTCAGTGGTTCTCTGGCTATCTCAACAGTGAGGGCTTTCTGGAAAACCTGCCCGGCTGGAATTTCGTGGAGTGGTCGAAGTCGAATGACCTCACCACTGGAGTCAACTTCCCTACGCAGTTCCTCTATGCCGCAGCTCTCATAGCTGCCGGGCGCACCTACTCCAGAGACGACTGGGTAGAGGCCGGACAATCCCTCCGGCAACGGGCTGCCGAACGGTCTTTCGATGGCGAATGGTTCCACGATCAGGCCCTGCGAAAAGACGATGGTCTGACTCTCAGCGCCGAGCGGACTGAAACCTGCCAGTACTACGCCTTTTTCTTCGGAGCGGCCTCTCCCCAAACCACCCCAACCCTCTGGCAGCGGCTGGTCAAAGACTTCGGACCGCTGCGCAATGCCTCAAGCCAATACCCGGAGATCTTCCCCTCCAACGCTTTTATCGGGAACATTCTGAGGTTTGAATGCCTCAAACGGCACGGTGAATCCAAGCGCCTTTCGCAAGAGCTTCTCAGTTACTATGCCCCGATGGCAGAGAGCACCGGCACTCTCTGGGAACATTCCAGCAGCAAGGCAAGTTGCAATCACGGCTTCGCTTCCTACATCGCCTGCCTCATGGACGCTGCTCCTGCGCAGGAACCGCCTTTCCTCATTTGATTCCGCTCATTTCCAACCCCTGCCTATCCCATGCACCGGCGTAACTTTATCTATTCTCTGGCACTGTCCGTCACTGCAGGCGTAGCCACCCCCTGGAAATCCGCCCTGACCGCCCAACCCATTTCTCCACGGGGCGCAGGTACCGGCTACAGCATCGAGGGAGAAGGTGCTTACGCGCTTGCCCCCATTGCCGATTTCGTGCGCAAGAATGGGCTACTTGAAACAGCCCCGGAAAACCCCGACGCAGCAACATTGGTTTATTCTCTGGTCGAATGGAAACAGGCCAACCGCAAAAGCCCGCCCACATGCGGGGAATATGGCACGCTGCGCATCCAGTACAAAAGGCAGCCGGATGGCGCCGAATACCAACTCGCCCGCATGGAGCAAATGGTGGAGAGCACCGCCTTGGTCCGACGCAACGGGAATAGCCTGAGTTGGGAGTTCGAGCAAAAACCCCGTGGCAAGGAGTCGATGGACCTCGGCCTGAGCACGCGGGTTCGCGGAGAGGCCGGCAATGGCCTCTGGCGGCAGTCCATTAACGGCCGTGAAGAAAGCGGAAATCTCGAACATCATCCCGTTGCCGACTGTGAACTGCTCACTGGGGGGGTGCCGCTGTCAAAACTGGCACAGTCAGGCCCCGCCACGCTCTTCAGCCATGAGTTTTGTTTCCAGCATCCGGCGCCCTGCGAGGTAAGCCAAAATGAACCGCTGACTTTACGCGGTCAGACGGAAAACCTTTCGCTCGCGGTTTACAGCCTCAGTTGTGCGCACCGTCTCCCCCAGCACTACCTCGTGCCCACGGGGCAGCAATACAGTACCGCCTGCACGGAGTTCGCCACCTCGTTCATCCTAAAACAGATCGCCTGATTTCTTCAGCATGAGCACCCAGCCCCCCAATATCATTTTCTGCCACGTTGACCAGTTGACCTATGACACGCTCAGTTCCCTGGGCGACCCCTGGGTTCACACGCCGAACATCGACCGCATTCGCGCCGAGGGTATGAGCTTCGAGATAGCGCAGGGCGCCTACCCCGTCTGCTGCCCGGCACGCACCAGTTGGTACACCGGTCGCATGTCCAGCGAACATGGGACCTGGGACAACGCTGTCCCCATCCGCGAAGACATGCCCGATCTGGGGCATTGGCTGCGTGAGCGCTCCTACGACTGCTACTATGCGGGTAAGTGGCACCTCGTCGATCGTGACGTGGCCGACTGCTTTATCGACCTCTACCCCCACCGGCCTTTCGGGGAGAAAGACGACCCTCACGTTGCGCAAACTGCAACCGCCTTTATCGCACAACGCCCTGCCGACGGCAACCCCTTCTTCCTCAACCTCGGTTTCCAAAACCCTCACGACATCTGCTACACCTCTTTCGGCAGCGACAACACGGCGATGAAAGTAGGTATGAACGGCGAACTGGAAGGCAAGTTGCCAGACCTCCCCCCCACTTACGATCCGGACAAGCCGCTGGCCGCTGCCGCCTCCGACTCCTGGGGGCCGGATGAACTGCGCCTGCACAACTATTACTACTACCGGATGATCGAGATGGTCGATCAGGAAATCGGGCGCGTTTATGACGCTCTGGCCGACTCCCCTTTCCGGGATAACACGCTGTTCATCTTCAGTGCAGATCACGGTGAAATGATGGGGCACCACAATCACCTGCGCAAAGGGCTTCTCTACGAGGAATCCTTGCGCGTCCCGCTGACGTTCGTCTGGCCCGGACACATTGAGGCGGGAGTCATCGACACACAGCACTGCGCGAGCGGAGTGGACGTGACCGCTACGATTCTTGACTACGCGGGCGCCGAGCCGATGCCGGGCATGCGCGTCGCCCGCAGCCTGCGTCCGTTCCTTGAAGGCAAGGACACCGACTGGCGTGAATACACTCCCGCGGAAACGGTCAAGGGTGGCGTCCAGAACAGCTTTCGCGACGAGCGCTTCAAGAGCATCTTTAATTTCGAGCGCAAGGCGGTCGAGCTTTACGATTATCGCGCCGATCCGAACGAAACGAAAAACCTCGCCCGTGACCCTGCTTACGCCGATGTGCTGGAGCGCCACCTGTACTATATCGAGGACTACAACACCGATACCGTCGAGTGGTCGGACTTCTATACCCAGGAACTCAAGCGCCGCAACGTCGTCATAGACAGAGATGTTTTCGGCGGATAGGGAGAGCCCTATCCGGCACGATGCCTGGCGCGAAACTCTCGCGGGGAAACGCCTGTAATCTGGCGGAAGCAGCGGTTGTAATTTGAAATACTCCCATAGCCGCATGCGAACGCAATCTCAGCCACCGTGCTTGAAGTCTCGATAAGATCCCGGCACGAGCGCGAGACGCGCAGTTCGTTGATAAAATCGGTGAAACGCTTCCCCGTCATCCGGCGAAAGTAGCGGCAGAAAGCCGATTCGGTCATTCCTGCGGCGCGGGCGGCTTCCCCCAGCGAAATGTCCGAGGCAAGCTCCCTGAATATATACTGATAGATTCTGGTCATCCGCTGACTCGCCTCCGGGTCCAGCGTCGGCATGAAGCCTTCGCTGCTGAGCCCGACCAACCCGTCTTCGGCTCTGCTGAGTTCGTCGAGCAGGTGAAACAGCTCAAACAACCGTTCGGCTCCGCTCTGCCTGCGCATGCGCCGCATGCGGGCAACTGTCGAAGCCAATGCCACGCCCTTGACTTGGAACCCTGCCCGCGCCCTTGTCATGAAACGCCGAACCGCACCCATCTCGGAGAGCCCCCAGAAATCCCGTCCGAAAACATCCGGCAGAAACTGCACCACAACCGCCCTCGCCCGATTCCTTTTCGACCGGCCCTCTGAGTTGTGGAAATAATGCGGCAGCGAACACCCGAAGACATAAACCTCCCCGCTGTCAAAAGGCCGAATCCTGTCTCCCACGAAAAGTTCCCCGACGCTGGATTCAATCAACGTGATCTCGAACTCCGGGTGGTAATGCCACGGAGACGTGAAACGCGCCTGGTCGAACTCCCGGAAGGCAAAGGTTTCATGCCGGGTTTCATGAATCGTCTCAAGTGCAGCTTTCATCATGGGCAACGCATCAAACAAACTATGCCTATAGTTTAACACAAAACCAATCTCAATCCACCTTTGAGAGCAATATCTTGTTAGTTTTAGTCAACCGGCAGGTAGTTTTTAACATGCCCGGAATGCTACAATCCCAGCCATCAGAACCCCCGATTGAAAACACTATGAAAGATACCCAAACATTCCCCGCAAATGGCGTTGCCTGCCAAGTTATCAACGATCTCGTCCCTGCCCGTCCCAAAGCCGCTCCGACTAAAATCGGCATGGTCGGCGTCGGCCTGAAAATGCATTTTGTCTGGGCGGAAGCTTCCCGCCTGTACCGGGCGGCCTGTGAGCAGGTACGAGCCCTCCTGCCTGCGGACCAGTTCGAGCTCTGCGCTTCCGAGGAGGCTTATGAGTCTCCCGAAGAGCTTTTAAAAACGCTGGACAAGCTCAAGGCCGAGGGCATCGAAGGGGTTATCCTCTTCCACGGCTCGTACACCGCGGGCGAAATTGGCTCGCAGATGGGCCGCTGGTTGCGCGACCACCGCATGCCGCTTTTCAGTTGGGCCTACCCGGAGGTCAAAGGCGGACGCCTGACCGCCAACAGCCTCTGCTGCCAGAACTTCGTGCTCAATGCCTTCAAGCGCCTCGGCGTGCGCTATACCTGGATGTTCAAAAGCCTCGAAGCTCCCGGCAAAGAGGAACTGATCGGACGCTTCGCCCGCAGCGTGCGTGCGTATCAACGCTTCCGCAACGGCAAGGGCCTCATCGTCGGAACCGGCCGTGTACCAGGATTCTATGACGCGGAGTGCGACGAGCTCTCCGTCATGGACCGCTTCGGTTTTCGCTTCGATCGCATCGGCCTCGAATACGCCTTCGACGAGGGAGACAAGTTCTCCGACGCCGATGTCGAGCGCGTCCGCAAGGCCTTGACCGAAGCCCCCCAGTGCGGCTACGACAACGTCCCCGCCGAACAGGCCTACAAGACGATCCGTCTCGCGCTGGGCACACTCCGGATCGCTGGAGAGGGCGGCCACATCGGGTGCGCCCTGAAGTGCTGGCCCGAACTCTTTGACCTCTACAAGTGCGCCGCCGACGGTGCCCTGTCCATGATCAACGACTACGGACTGCCTGCCGCCGACGAGAGCGACATGAACGGCCTCATCTCCATGTGCGCCATGCATCTGGTGCGCGAGGGCGAGTCGATTCCGACCCTGATGGACATTTCCCTGCTCGACCCGCAACGCAATGTGCTCGGTTTCTGGCACTGCGGGGGCTCAGCCACCCGCCTGCTGCGCCAGGGCACCAAGTACGAGTGCCGCCGCCACTCCATCCTGGAAAACGCCGACGAGGAAACCGCCTGGGGGCTGCTCGTCGAGTCCCTGCTGGAGCTGGGACCCGTCACCGCAACCCGCTATCTCTCTCCCGACAGCAGCCGCGCCTTTACCTTCGAGGGTAACGTGGTCGATTCACCGATGGCTTTCCGCGGAGCCTATGCTGATGTCGAACCCTCCGGCCCCCACACCGCCGAACAGTTGATGGGCACTATCCTCGACAACGGCTTCGACCACCACTGGGTCATGGGACGCGGACACTTCGCCAAGGATCTTTCCATGCTCAATCATTGGCTGGACGTCAAGGACCAGCCGGTAACCAATAATGGCGGCTCCTGCGGCTTGAGCGCCTAACCTTCACCAACGCTTCCCATGGAAAAGAACAGCGCGTTCGATGTGATCGGGGTCGGGCTGGTCGCCGTCGATGTCTTATGGCGCACGCCCGAGCAGGTAACGGTCGGCAGCAAAAACGAAGTCAAGGACATGGTGCTGCAAGGCGGAGCCCCCGCCGGCAGCACCACCAGTCAACTCGGTCGTCTCGGCTACCGGACCGGCTTTCTGGCGAATCTGGGTGAAAACACCCTCTCGGCTATCGCGATCGAGGAGTTCAAACGCTGCGGCGTACGCAACGACCTTTTCAATATGCACGAGGGTGCCGCCCCAGCCCTGGCGCTGTGCGAGATAAATCCGCAGACAGCCGAGCGCACCGTCTATTACAACCTTAGCCACTACCGCGGACTGAAAAAAGAGGACATCCCTCTCGATGTCATTCGTCAGGCCCGCCTTCTCATCATCGACAGTTTCGAACTGGAGGCGATGGAAGTCATTCTCGAAGCAGTTCGGGGAAGCGCTGTAAGAACTGTGCTTGATCTCGAACACGGTGACAGTGACACCCTCATCCGCTGCCTGAAAATGGGCACGGACATGATCTTGCCCTGGGAAGCCGCCGAGACGATCACCGGCTGCAACGACCCCGAAACCGCCCTCGCCCGCATGGCCGAGTGGACTTCGGGCAATCTCCTCATCACGGACGGGATCAAAGGAAGCTGGGCCTGGAACGGCGGTAAAATCCTGCATCAGCCATCTTTCCGGGTACAGGCAGTCGATACGACCGGCTGCGGCGACGCCTATCATGGCGGCTACGCCGTCGGCCTGCTGGAAGGCTGGGACCTGCCCACGCGTATGGAATATGGCGCCTGGATAGCCGCTAATGTGGCCACCGCCCTTGGAGGCCGCACACGACTTCCAGACCGGAAAATGCTCTCGCAATTTGACCAGTCGATGCTGAGCGGCACTACCCGCGATGCCGTTCAAACCCTCATAGCTCAAGCCTCCCTTGTCTCCTGAAGCAGTATGCAAATCATCCACAATCGCCGCGAGGTCCTCACTTGTCTCGAAGAGGCTCGAAAAGCCGGAGCACCTGTCTTCTGCCCCAATGCGGAGACGCCCGACGAAATCGAAGGCGTCCTGAACGCCGCCCAATCGTTCGCCCAACAGCGCAAGTTGCCGCACATCTCGGTCGGCCTCGGCATCACCGCCTCGTACCCGGACCATCCGCAACTGCGTCGCCTCGACCTGAACTCGCAACTGACCGCCGAGGGGATTTGCCAATCAGAGCCCACCTGCTCCGTCGTTGACCGGGCGCTCATCTGGCTGGACTGGATAGCCGCCTATGCCCGCCCGGATATTTTCCCATCCGTGCGCGCCATTCCATTTCTGGATCACGGTTGGGTGCCCATCCCCCAGGACCGCGAGTTGATGGAGAACGACGAATTCATCGATCGGATGGGGATCATCATGTTCGACGCCAGCGGCTACGACCTGGACGCGAACATAGCCCGTACTCAGGACTATGTGAAGCGGCATGGAGAGTCCGTTGTCGTCGAGGGTTGCCCGGATAAAATCCTTTCCCAGGCGGACCTCGCCAAGAAACCGCAGGACTCCTCGCCCTTCCTGACTAATCCGCAGAGCGCCGCCACCTTTGTCAGCAAGACCGGGGTTGACTTGATCGTCCCCAGCCTGGGAACCGAACACCGGGGGCAACCCGGCGAACATATTTACTACCGCCGTGAACTGGCCCGCGAGCTCACGCAAAAAGTCGGCCCCATTCTCGCCCTGCATGGCACCAGCAGCCTCGGTGATAAACTCTCCACCGTGGCGCAGGACGGAATCTGCAAGGTGAACTTCTACACCGCAATGGCCCGGCAAGCCAGCCATAGCCTGCAAAACGCCTGGGCCTCAGCAGGGACCGACAGCATCCATACGACTTGCGGCAGTTACCTTCACCACACCCGGCGTTCAGCCGTGCAGGCGACCTGCACGCACATGCTGAACCTGCTGACGCCCTAACCCCCGCTTTCGACTCCTTAAATTGACTCCCAAGCCATGATACATTCCCAGAAAACCCTCGACCAAAAGCTCAAGCGCATTGCCGCCGGTAATGACACGCGAAAGGACTTCATCCTTGCTGACGCCAAGGACGCCGACATGGCCTTCGGCATAACCGCCCCCGGCCCTAACCGCGCAGGCTCGTGCCCTCATGGCTACGACCCAAAACAAAAGTGCTACAAAACGCTCGACGATTATCAGCAGCAGATTCGCGAAGTCATCAAGCAACAGCTCGTCGATATCGTGCTGCTGTCCGCTTCCAACCTGGAACGGCTCGGGATCAATGAAGGACTCTTCAAGAACTCCCCCATCACCCCCGCCGCGCGGGCCAATGACACCACCGATGTCTGGGCTGTGCGCGGAGGCAAGTATCCCAGCCAGCCCTCCCGCCATTTCCGTACGGCGACACTTGACCACATCAAGTACGGCAAGCTGGAAAACAATCACCACCGTCCCTACATCGGCGCCGACCTCGGACTATACTCGGTGACCTTTACCAACAATATCGATTGGGACTATGCGGCGCTGGAGGCTTTTCACGAGTTTCGCATCGAGGCGGAAAAAAAGAAATTCCGTTACTTCCTCGAAGTCTTTAACCCGAATGTCGATCCCGGCATTGATGCGGCGACAGTCGGCGGCTTTCTCAACGACAGCATTATCCGCTGCCTGGCAGGTGTCACCTCAGCCGGTCGGCCGCTGTTCCTGAAAATCCCCTACAACGGACCCGGTCCCCTGGAGGAGCTCGCCTCCTACGACAGCAACCTGGTCATCGGTATTCTTGGAGGAAGCGCCGGCACGACGCTGGATGCTTTCCAACTCATCCATGATGCTCAGAAACACGGCGCGAAAGTCGCCCTCTTCGGCAGAAAAATCAATCTGTCCGAGCACCCCCTGGCCTTCATCGAAATGCTCCGCCGCATAACAGACGGCGATGTCGGCCCGGTCGAAGCCGTCAAGGCCTACCACGGCACACTGCAAAAAAATGGCATCTCTCCGCAACGTCCACTAGACGAAGACCTCACAACAACGATCGGAAAACTCAGTTACAGCTAGGGCTCCAGGGATGCAGTTCTAGCGGTTTCACAGCCCCCTGCCCATGAGCATAACCGGCCGCTCGACCCGGTCTCGAAGCTCTCGCACAGCGGCTGGAAGGCAGCCCCGACAGTGGCCCCGTCCCGCGCAAGCTGTACGCTACCGACGCCTCGGAATATCGGGAACTGCCGCTCCCAGTCGTCTTCCCAGGTCCGAGGTCGAGATCTCCGAACTGATCCATTTCGCAGCTCGGTATAATAGCGATTAGACATAATTACTGGACACACAAACAACACTCACCCTGCTGCCCAACTCAACAATAGAATTTAAGTTTCAGCCCAAAGATCGTTATCAATAACAATTCATCCAAGCACCTGAAAGCGAACTCAAGAGCGCTTGTTCTGTTTGCGCGTCGAAGAGGTGGATGTGCTCCACTTTGACGTGAAGCTTCACCTGCTGTCCGCATTCATAATGGCCGCCGGGGTGCACGCGGGCGACAAACAAAGTACCACCGGCCACGCAGTATAAATAGGTTTCCGCCCCCATGGGCTCGCGCACATCCAGGCGTGCCGTAATACTGCGCAGCAGCCCTTCGTCCGGGGAAGGCGTCGCCTCTGAGATGTCCTCGGGGCGAATCCCGAGCACAACCTCCCGATCGACATGCCCGGTTACCTGGCTCGCCACTGCCTCAGGCAGCATGAGCCTGACCGGGTCGGCGTCGCCCTCGGCCCCGGCAAAGACCAGCCCTCCGTCCGATTTGCGCAAAGTACCTTTGAAGAAATTCATGGCCGGACTGCCGATAAAGCCCGCCACGAACATATTGTCCGGCTTGTTGTAGAGGGCGAGTGGCTCGTCCACCTGCATGATGCGGCCATCCTTCATGACGCAGATGCGGTCTCCCATCGTCATGGCCTCGACCTGGTCGTGGGTCACATAGATCATCGTCGCATCCAGGCGGGCGTGCAGCTTGGATATCTCCGCGCGCATCGACACCCGCATTTTCGCGTCGAGATTCGACAACGGTTCGTCAAAGAGAAAGACCTTCGGCTTCCTCACAATCGCCCGCCCGACGGCGACCCGCTGCCGCTGCCCGCCGGAGAGCGCCTTGGGCTTGCGCGCCAGGTACGGGTCCAGCCCGAGCATGGCCGAGGCCTCGCGCACCCGCTGGTCGATTTCGGCCTTAGGGAACTTTCTCAGCTTCAGCCCAAAGGCCATGTTCTCGTACACGCTCATGTGTGGGTAGAGCGCGTAGTTCTGAAAAACCATGGCGATGTCCCGCTCCTTGGGCAGCACGTTGTTCACGACACGGTCGCCGATTGACACACTGCCGCCGGTGATGTCTTCAAGTCCGGCAATCATGCGCAGCGTCGTGGATTTACCGCAGCCGGAAGGACCGACCAGCACCATGAACTCCCCGTCGCGGATCTCCAGGTCGATGCCATGCACGACCGTTACGTCGGGGCCGCCGCTGCCGGGATAGGTCTTGGTGAGTTTGCTGATACTTACGTTTGCCATAAACACTGAGCGCTGAAATCAGGAGATCGCAGGCGCGATAGACTTTATTGTGAGGGGGGGGGTTAATCGCCGGTATCGGCCCGAAATGGCCGTTTGACCAGGATACGATGAATCCGGCTGCTGAGACTGGAAAGATGAGCGCGCATAGCAGTCGAGGCCGAGGCGCTATCACGCTCACCAATCATACGCACGATGTCCCGGTGCTCTTTGGCCACCGCGTGAACATGAGTAGAGAGCGACAGATTCGCATTTTCATCGGTGTTTCTTCCATCGCTGTGGAGGTGATAAAAAACATAATTGCATTCGACCATGAGCAACGCGAAATCGCTGATGAAACGCGCGTTTCCACTGGCCAGAACGATGCTCTGGTGGAAGCTCCATTCAAGTTCCAGACGACGCGTCGTGTCCAGATGTTCCGCCCCGGCATCAAGCTCATCACAGAGCAACTCGAGTTCGACCAACTGTGTTTGGGTACGGTGCTGACAAGCCGCGTGGATGGCGGCCAGCTCGATGGCCTCGCGATATTCATAAAGGTGAAGCACCTCGGTCGGTGTGTAATCACGCAACCGCATCCCCCGGCTAGAGTCATCCTTCAGAATCAACCCTTTGGCGGCGAGCATAAGCAAGCCCTCGCGGATGGGGATGCGGCTCAGGTTTAACTGAGCGGCTAAATCACGTTCGACCAAACGGTCTCCAGGTAGGTATTTCTCCGAAAACACCAGGCGGACAAGGCGATTCAGGTGCGACGATACGCTTTCGTTCGCGGATGTATGAGCAGGCATAACAGGCATCATCAGGGGGGCGCAGCCTTTGGCAAACCCGATTTTTGATCCTATCGCCGTCATCCCTTCACCCCTCCCAGCCGAACACCGGCGACAAAGAATTTCTGCCCGAAGAGAAAGATGAACACCACCGGCAAGATGGACAGCAGGCTAGCCGCCATCAGGAGCGGCCAGTTCGCGGAATAAGAGTCCATGAAGTCAAGCAAGCCAAGCGAGAGGGGTTTAAGCGCGTCGCGATTGATCTTCACGAGTGGACCGAGCAGGTTCTGCCAGGTTCCCAGAAAGGAGAATATGCCCAAGGCCGCCAGAGCGGGTCCCGAAAGCGGCAGCACGATCTTGAAATAAATGCGGACAGGACCGCACCCATCCAGGATGGCGGCTTCTTCCAGTTCAGTGGGCAAACCGAGAAAGAACTGCCTTAGCATAAATGTGCCGTAGGCCGTGAAAATGGACGGGACAATCAGAGCGAAATAGGTGTCGATCAGCCCAATCCCCGACAGCAGGATAAACGTCGGAATAAGAGTAACCGTGGCCGGGACCATCAACGTAGCCAGGTAGAAAAAGAACAGCACATCTCTGCCCCTGAATTGCAGACGGCTGAAGGCGTACGCGGCCATTGAGCTGGTAACAACCTGCCCGATCGTTACTGCGAGCGAAACAAAAAGACTGTTAAAAAAGTACCGGGCAAAAGGAACTTGCCGAAAGACTTCGAGGTAATTCTCCCAATGCCAGACGCGCGGGAACAGGTTTTTTACGACTCCGGGTTCCGCAGGAAACACGCTGGAGGACGGTCCTTCGATAGCGATCAGCGACGGGTCGGTGGTTTTCACTGATGTACCAAGCATCCAGAGCAGAGGATAGAGCATGGTCACCGCCAACCCTGCCAGGACAATCCAGGCCAGCCATGTGCCCATACGCTTGACCAGAGGCGAGTGAAGAGAGTGATGAGTAGCTGAAGATGACATAGGAAGCGTGTCCACCAGGCAGAGGTTAATAATGGATACGGTTAGCCGACAGCTTCCAGTTGAGCCAAGTGCAGCCCAGAACGATGGCGAACAGAATCCAACTGGCTGCCGCCGCGCGGCCCATGTAGAAGAAATTAAACGCGTTTTCGTAGATGAAGTAGCTGAGCGTCGTGGAGGCACCCGCGGGACCGCCGCGGGTCATGACATAAGCCGCGTCGAAGCCGCTCTGAAAGCCCTGGATGATTCCCATGACCAGGATAAAGAACGTGGTAGGTGAAACCATCGGCCAGGTGATTTTCCAAAACCGGTGCCAGGCGTTGGCCCCGTCAATGTCGGCCGCCTCGTAGAGTTCAGGATTAATGTTCTGAAGGGCCGCCAGATAAAGAAGCATGTTCATACCTCCGACCCGCCCCCAGAAGTCCATCATAACAAGAGCTGGCTTGACCCAGGTGGTGGACTCCAACCAACGCGGCCCAAAGACCCCGATTTGGGCGAGCGCGGCGTTAATCAAACCGTAGTCTGGCTGGAAAATCCATTTCCACAACAGGTAGATTCCCACACTGCTCACAATGGAAGGAAGAAAAAATGCGAGACGAAAGAAGTTTTGCCCGAAGTACTTCTGGTTGAGCAAAGACGCCAGCACTAGCGAGCCGATCATCGAGAAGGGCAAGCCGATCATTAGGAAAAGCGTGTTATACACATAGTACCAAAATCGCGGATTAACCGGCTCATACCACTGCAAGGCACCCGCGGCCACGCATGCCATTCCGGCCATAGCCAGCAACCACCGAACTGTATGGTTGAGCCCCGAAACCTTGCGAGACCACACTGTCACGAGAAACAGCACCCCCATAACGATCAAAAGCCCGCCCCGAAGGGGTTCCACATTCTCCCGAAGACGAAATCCGATGATAAACAGGTAATTATCAGCGCCCACGAACCGCGGAGGACTGAACAAATCCCAGGCATAAAAAGACAGCAGAAGCGCAGCTCCAATCGGGATGAGCGTAAAGATCATAAACCCGATCAGGTTCGGCGCCAGAAACGAAAAGATAGTGATGGGGCGGGCTTTCATCGGCTGATTTCCTTCCGGTGAAACTCGAGGATACGATTGATGCCTTTCTCAGCCTGCGAGAGGGCCTCTTCCGGTGATATTTTTTTGTTCAAGGCCAGCTCCTTCCAATGCTCCCATTCCGCTTCAACCTCATTCAGCGCGCGCAAGCGCGGCTCTGGCTGCATGTAGCTCAACATCGCTACGAGTGGGCGAACATCCACGCCATGCTCTTGCTGCCAGGCGATATATTCATCCAGCAGCGCGGGGGAGGCCGGGATGGTGCGGTTGAAGAGATCGCGCTGAAACTCCTCATCGGTCAGGTACCGCAAGAGCTCACTGGCCAGCTCGGGATGCCCGGTGTGGCCCGCCACTGAGAAACCTGCGCTGGATGCCCAGGCGACCCGCGGGCTGTCCGCATCAGGCTGGGGAACCGGCGCCAGCGCCCATTCAAAAATGGCCTGGCGGCTGAGCTGGGGCATGTCCCACGTCATCACATCGATAATGGCGATCTGGCCATTCAGAAAGCCCGTCAGGCGATCGACGGACTCCTGATCCGACCCTCTTTGCAGAATACCCTCATCGTGAATCAGTTCATCGTTGGTCTTGAGCCAGGAGAGGCCCTCCGGCGTATTCAGCGCAAAGCGCTCCGCCGAGGGATCCAGCAGCGAAAGGCCCGCGTAATTGAGCGGAAATTCCTGAAATCCCAAACCGACAACCGTGCCCCCGGCCTCTCGGCTCCGCGTAAGCTTGCGCCCCATCTCCATCAGGTCTTTGCCAGTCCAATCCCAGTTGGGTGCAGGGAGAGACTTTGCCTCGACCAGCTCGCGGTTGTACACGATGGCCTGGACATCGATCCCATAGGGAATGCCGTAGAGGTGCCCATCCAGCCGATACCAATCAAGCACTGGCGGACGGATGGGCATCTCATCGGGATTAACGCCTTCGGCCTCCAGATAAGGATTGAGGTCTAGCAAAGCTCCCCGTGTGGCAAACATACCGAACCCCTGCCCCATCCAGAGCAGATCGACGGACGCATTCCCGGCCAGCATGGTCAGAGACTTCACGTAGTAGTTCTTGCTGGGCGTGGAGACGACTTCGACGTCCACCTCCGGATGTGCCAGCAGGAAACGCTCCACAGCCTTATCCACCGCCAGGCGAATATCGCCCCCCGGCGTCAACACAACCAGCCGGGGTCGCTGGTTACTCCGCTCGCAGCCGAACAAGCATACGAGGCTGAGGAGTAACCAGACGAGCAGGCAACACCTGGAGGGGACGCTGGAGCGGGTAGGCATACGTGGTGACTGTGATTCGGGTATAGTACGACGGGCTTAAGCGTCAACGCACGTCGCTTGTTTCTTCATAGGGGATACCCTGCCCGACCATCGGGGTCATCCGCGCAAAACGATCCGTCTGGGTCTCGTTACCGCGCTGCTGCTCATCCACGGTAAAGGGAAGGTAGTGGCAAACCTGCACGGTGTGGCGCATAAAAGGTTCGGCATAAGCCATGCCCGCCAGACGCCCGAAGTGCCCGTCCACCGTTTCGATACGCTTACGGGCATAAGGGCCGGCATAACGTTGACTGCGAATCTGGTCCAGCGCCCGCACCTTGCGGTCCATCGTGTCAGAACAATCCACGATAAAGTCTACCTTGGGATGAAACGTGGCTTCAATGCTGGAGAGGGCAACACCCGCCGAGGGAATACCCATGTAGTAGAGCTGAGGCGTACGGTGAATTTTACGCGAGTCTCCCTGGCGGGCCGTGGAGGCGTAATGGATCGCGTGCAGAGTCGCGTGCGCGGTCGTCGCGTGGGCATAGGCGATGCCACCACCTTCGAATGGATAATGAGTGATGATCACGTCAGGCCGCAGGTCCAGAATCAGGCTGCCGAGCTTACGCACGAGCTCGGGGGTAATCAGGAAAATGTCGTCTTCCATCACGAGGAAGCGCAGATCCTTGATTCCCATGATCTCGCAGGCATCGACGACCTCACGGTTCTTCTCGCGCGCCCAGAACTGGGTTTTTTCTTCGATCTCTTCCTCCGAGAGGGCGACATCGCTGGTCAGAATTTCATCAAGAAGTACGTTCGAATGAGAGCGGACTCCATGAGTCATCACCACGCAGGTCACATCATCTCCGCGGTCGATATGGTGAATAAGAGTCCCCCCAGCATTGTCGAACGCATCCGTCGGGTGGGCTCCGATCAGAAGAATCCTCAGTTTTGAAGGCAGGGTTGAGTAGTCACTTTTTTTATTCATGGAATTCCTATTTTGTTAAAACTTAAATCATTGTTTATTAATCATTAAATTAAACTCAATTAGGGCCAAAACAAATTTATCTTGCATTTTGGTATACCATTTGTCAAGTATTCAGTTCATACAAATTATGCAGGCCCAAGAAAATAATACCCGCCCCGCAACTCTCACTCGGATGCCTCGTTATTTCCAGTACACCACGACTCTCGCCTACCTGTTATGCGCGTGTGTGCCTGCCTTTTCCCAAGCCGAGGAATCCGCAACACTGATCCAAAGCTATGAGGCAACTTCGCTCCCCTCGGAGCAAGGCTGGGTCCAACAGGTCGCCGATGGCGACACCCTGGAGTTAACCCCGGACGGACTCCACATCAAGCGCGCGAAAGCCTCTGGTTGGAATGCGTTTACCAGCGCTTCGTTTCGGGCTCCCCTCGCACGCGCTGAGCGCATAGATGTGATGGCGCGGATGCGCACCGTTACCGCCTCACAGCCGGGCGTTGCCTCGCTCGCTCTCTCCGATGGCTTTCATGAGGAGTTTATAACGTTCTTTCCGGACAGGGTTTACTTTCACCGCCTGAAGCGAACCGTTCCCGTGGACATGACAGGGTCAGCCCACGAGGTGGATCTTGTCCTCGCCGATGGGCACCTCTCGGTCTCGGTTGACGGCAACCCCCTGCTGGCTGGAAGCCCCTCCCTTCCCGGCTATGCCATGCGCACCCCCTGGGTCACATTTGGAGCTGTTACCGGCGGGGGTACCGGCGAGTCGTACTGGGAGGAAGTGGATGTCATGATGGAGCCCGCTCCCGAAGACTCTCTGGATATGCCCCCGTCGGTAACGAACGCCGAGTCGGTCGAAATTTACCACCAACCCGGCATCTTTGCCCTCTTCCCCCAGATGATGAGAGCCGAAGACGGCTCACTCTACATCAAAGCGCCCCTGCGCCGAACCTCCAGCCACATGGAAGCCGGACCGAGTGCCCTCATCCTTCGGTCTAATGACGAGGGGAAAACGTGGGAGCCGGCGGAACGCTATCCCGTCCTGCCGGCCTGGAAAACAGGCGAGCACAGCTATGTCCGCGTTGGCGCCGTGGGGTGGCGCTACAGCACCGATCAGCAGCTCCTAAAGAAGCTCAAGGCCGAAGGCGTTGAGGTGCGTGTAACTCCTGACAATCCGAACAAATACGCCTATGCCAGCGGGTACTTCATCGATCGCTCCACGGACGGCGGAGCAACCTGGAAACAGGAGACTGCCAACATCCCCGGGTACGCCCTGCTGATGAATTACTACGAAGCGCTGAACACCGTACGGGTCAACGATCAGACCCTTCTACGCGGGATTTACGGCAAGCCCAACGCGAGCAAGCCGTACTATGAGTCAGGCGTCCTGCGCAGCACGGACAATGGCGCGACCTGGGAATTCATCCCCATTTACTCCGACCCGGAACAAAAGCTCGGTTTCGGCGAGACGGCCTTCGCCAAGGCGGCCAATGGCGACATCGTGGCCATGCTCCGGCAGGAACCGGCGAACGCCAGGGCGGGCCTGTGGGTGTCCCGCTCGAGTGATGGCGCACGCACCTGGACGAAGCCAGAAAGCACGCCGATGGTCGGACACCCCGCATCGCTGACCCTCCTGCGCGACGGCTCGCTCCTATGCACCTACGGCTACCGCTCCTCCCCGATGGGGGTACGCGTGGCCCTGAGCCGGGACAACGGCAAAACCTGGCACCAGGAAGACATCCGCACGCTCCGCGCGGATGGTTATGGCGGCGGTGGCGACAACGGCTATCCGACCACCCTCCAGATGGAGGACGGCTCACTCCTGACGGTCTGTTACCTCACCGATTTGCAAGGTGTAGCTTACATCGCCGGCACGCGTTGGCGTTGGGACGACTAAACCTTTCTCCTCATCATGATTCTCATCGTCGAACATCTACAAAACTCAAAACCTGATAACATCATGCACACACAGACATTGTCTCGTCTCAGCGCAGCAGCCTTGCTAGCATCCTCTCTGCTCGTTCTCTCTCCCGTCGCCCAGGCCGATATTACCTTTGATTACGAAACGGCATTCACAGATAATTTCACTGTCGAATACACGCAGAACGCCAATGCGACCCCACAGATGGACCCGACCAACAGCTTTCTTGAACAACCGGCGCTGGGCACGGCCAACGTACTATACGCAGGGGAAACTCTTTTCCAGACCGAGACGATTTCCTCCACGTTCAAGATCAGCGAACTCGGATCATCCCAGTCATTAGGGTTCTTCCTGCGTGTCAATACAGACAGCGATACGGGTGTTCTTGTCATGCTGAGCTCCGACGCCGCGGGCACACCTTTGCTGCGCATGTGGTACGGAGCCTCAACCACAAGCGCTACGCTCGGCACACTGTTTTCCCAGACAACCAATTCCGGCTGGCCCAAGCTGGCGGCAGACCAAACCTATACGGTCTCAGTCGATCAGGGGATAGACGGAGAGGGACAGTCGTTCTTCAATCTCTCAGTCCTCAATAGTGAAAATAGCGTCATTGCCACATCCGGGAACCAAACCCTCTCGGCGACCACGGATTTTGACGCCGCGGGCGCAGTCGGCATGCGCCTGTTCAGCGGAACCCGCTTCGAGATCAACAATCTTGCCGGGGATGGAATTGTACCGATCCCCGAGCCCTCCTCCAGCCAGATGGTCATCGGCTCGGTCTGCCTGATGCTGCTCCTGATCGGCAGCAGATCCCGCCGCAGCAAGCTCATGTAGCCCCGAAACTCTCAGCTTTTATGTGATTCGAATGCACTTCCGTCACACACGATCCCGTCGTCGCGCTTTCACGCTGATGCAGCTGCTGGTTGTGATAGCTATCATTGCCATACTCGTTTGCATCACAATCCCGATAATAGGGTCGGTACGTGAAAGCGCGGCGCGGAGCGTGAGCCGCTCCAACCTCCGCCAGTGCCTGATGCTGTTCCATACGGTTGCGACGGAGAACAACGGAAAAGTCCCCTACCAGAGCAATACGACAGTCCCCTGGGTCATCAACATGTGGGAGTATGCCATGCCCGGCATTCCCTTTCCTGCGTGGACGAACGACTCTTCAAACCTGAAGAACAGCATCTTTTACTGTCCGGGGATTCCTTACGCGGACACAGCCCCCGGAGCGATCATCCGCCCCTTCGCGGCCAACATCTACCTGCATTCTCCGTACTCGAACATGGAGCACTTTCAGCCAAGCCTGCTCCCAGACCCGTCCCGCACCATGCTGTTGATTACCGGCACCTCATCCTCGGTGGCGACCCGAACACAGATCGGCTTCCGCTTTGGAGACGGCACGCTCGCCAATGTCGGGTACGTGGATTGCCACATAGAAACACAGAGCCGGGACGATCTCCAACCCCAGATCGATAGCTATAACAGCGTCTTCTGGAAAGGTGATCTTCAGTAATAATCCCCCTCCTTGGGGATGCTTCATCCAGGCGAACCTCGGTAGCCGTCCGGCTCTTTGTACGGTCATTGCCATCCCCTCCCCCCTTTGACAGAACCATCAGATATCCCTGAAGCCCGCGAGTACCCAGGGTGATTACGAGCAAAATCAAGCCATGACGATCCCATCCTTTAACCTCTCTGTCAGCATCGCCGCCATCCTGTTACTCTTGGGGTTATCTTCGGCCCACGCGGCTGCCTCGGGAACCTCTGACCTTAAAATCAAAAAGCTGGAACCACGCATCTGGCAATGCGACTTCGCCAGCACCGCGCTCAGCCGGTCGGGACGGTTCATTGTCATCCTGCCGGAGGACACCCTGACACCCGCCGACACCTCGAGCCAAGAATTCCCCGTGATTTATTTCCTTCATGGCCGGGGGCGAAACGAACGCTCCCTACTTGAGTCTCCAGCGACCAAATCCCGCCTGCTCGATTCACCCTGCGCGATTGTGCTGCCACGTGGCGACGATGGTTGGTACATAAATTCGCCCGTTCGCTCCGCCGACCGATATGCGGACTACATGGATGAAGTCATCACCCTGGCCGAGGAGGAATTTCATGTCTCGTCTGATGCCAGGCACCGGGCCATCGGCGGTTGGTCGATGGGCGGTTATGGCGCGGCCATGACGGTCACTCGCCTCCCGGATGATTTTTGCGCGCTGGCGACCATTATTGGACTTCTCGATTTTCCGCGTCTTCCGATCCCGGATAAGACACAAAATTATCGGGTTCCAGAGGACCGCTTCGGTAGCGATCCGACGGTGTGGAACAAGCTGAACCCGCGCCTCCATGTCGAGCGGGTGAAAGATGTAGCGCTCATGACCGTGATCGGAGAGATGGCCTTTGATCGTCAGATGAACGAGGCCTACATTCAAGCTTCGACGGCGGCAGGCAACCCGCCTCAAGTCGTGCGCCTGCCCGGCGGGCATATCTTCAAGACGGTGGAACAAGGCGTCCCCCCCGCCTTTGATTTTCTGGAAGCGCAAGCGACACGTTGAACAGCAACGGCAATCCGCTATTGCGCCGGTTCCGCCGTCCCAAGCTCCAGGCTCCAAACGTCAGCCGCACGGCTGCGCGGCTTGTCCTCTCCCCCCGAGATAAAAACGCGACCGGCCGTACTTGCCATGGCTGCCCCCAGACGCGCTTCGGGCAGATTTGGCCCCGTGGACAAGTGTCCGTTTCGCGCATCATAGATCCACACATGCCCTTCGATCGTGGCGGCAGAGGAGGAAGTGACAACGCCACCGGCCAGGCAGACCGCTTTCTGCCCGAGTGCAACGCCGCTCATCGCCCGGGGCAGAGACACCTCGACCGGCACGACCTCCCAGGCTGACTGGTCGGGAGAGAAGACAAAAACGCCTTCAAACGGAATCAGTCTTTTCGCGTCAACCGACCACCGGCTTCCAGGGAAAGCATACAGCTTTCCTCCAACGCAAAGAAGAAGCGGATTCACCCATCCACTTCCCGGCGCCGATGCGTATTCGCGCAGTGTACCGTCGGCCAGATCAAAGCGAAAAACACGCGTATCCGCTTGCGACAAGTCGTCGGCATTCTCTGAGCCGCCCATGATCCATAGTCCGCCATCCATCACCGCCGCCGCACAGTAGGCCCGGCCCGCCAGCAAAGCTCCCATTTGGGACACGTGACCTGAAACCAGGTCGATACGCAGAATATCCGCACGAAGCCCGTCAGTTCCGATCCCTCCGGCCAGATAAAGAGCATCCCCCTCGACAGCCCCTCCCCCATAGGCCCAGCCACCAGGAATGCCGCCGCGGTGCTGCCACTCAGCCCCTCCCGGCTGTAGATACCTGATCTCATCCTGTATTACCTTGACGCCGTCTCGCCAGAGACTACCTCCGGCAACCCATAATCCCTCGCGGGCATCGGAGGCCATGGCATGCCCCGCCACACCTTCAGGCAGAGGGGCAAGGGCTTTCCAGGATTCAGAAGTATCCATCACAAGTATGGACGGGGGCAGCCCGGAGTAAGTTATCGCCGCAATCATAAGTGTTGCTGGGATGTTGATCATTCAGGACTTTGGGATGTGAGGGAGGTGCGCCTCGATAAAGGCGGCGATGCGAGCGTCAAACTCCTCTGCGTAGCGTACACCTGGGAGCGAACAATCCGCCCCGGCAATGACCCCCCACTGCTGGAGCGGCAATTTGAGCGTACGCAGAAAATGAAAGAACGACTGCCGAACGCCGGGCTCGGAGAAGACGCCCCAAAGCGAAGTAATTCTTTCCTGAAAAGCCTCAGCCATCTGGATGTCACCTCGCCCCCAGGCATCCAACAAGGAACGGAACAAACCAGGAGCGATACAAGCCTGGGCGACCACGCAGCCCGTGGCTCCCGCCCGCATGGAGCGTAGCACCAGGCTTTCCACGCCTTGGAAGAACTGAAAATCGGGACGACCGCTTTCATACGCAGCGGAGAGCACCTCCTCGCAGCGTTCGCTATCACCGCCATTCGTATCCTTGAGCCCGTGGATATTGGGATGGCGCACGAGCTCCTTCAGCACCGGAACAGAGAATGGCGAAGGCATGCGCAGATGATGATAGAGGAGCACCGGACACGGGCTCGCATCCGCAACCGCCGTGCAGTAGCAGACAAGCTGCTCCTCGTCCAGAGCCAGAAAGAAGGGACTCATCAGGACGACCGCATCCGCTCCGGCCTGATACGCAGCCTTGGCATTGCGGATCGCATGCCGGTAGCCCATGCCACTCACCCCCGCATACACAGTCCCAGTTCCGGAAGCCTGCCTTGTCGCTTCAATGACTGCCAGCCGATCTTTTTCATCGAGCAGGGCAAGCTCTCCGGTGGACCCAACCACAAACAGCTCATCGACGCCTTCCGACCGGAGCCAGCCAGCCAAGCGTACCGTGCTGCCGACATCCACGCTGCCCTCCTTGGTAAAGGGCGTGACCATGGCCGCCACGAGTTTTCCGCGAGGGGTATCATTTCTGTACTCAGTTTCCATTTTAAATTTGGTATACCAAAATAAATTGATTTTTAAAACAAATTTTGGCAAAACCAAGATGTTACTAAATTTAAGGTATACCATAATAACCTCCATGCAAAGAACTAATCTTCACTGCGATCTGCTGGTGGCAGGGGGCGGCCTCTCCGGCACCTGCTGCGCATTGGCGGCCGCGCGTCTGGGAGCCCGTGTCATCCTGTGCCAGGACCGCCCGGTCTTAGGGGGCAATGCCTCCAGCGAAATCCGGATGCACATCGTCGGCGCGAATGGCCTGCATGCCGGTTTGGCCGACTGCCTGGAGACACGCGAAGGCGGCATTATCGAAGAAATCCGCCTTGAACAGGCTGTCCGCAATCCTCAACGATCACCGCACCTGATGGACCTCATGCTCTATGAGTTGTGCCGGGCTGAGCCCTTGGCGCAACCTCCTGGAACCGTACCATTGCGTTTGATATACTAGTGAGTCACTTGACCTGCTCACGATCTTCAGTCCAGCGTTGTTGTCAGGTTCCTCTGGTTGTGTCGGGCGGTTATCCAGACTCAGATCAGCGACTGGCTTACGCAGCTCGGTGATCCCCATCCTCGTGGACTGTTTTTCCAGCGATGGTGTAAGTCTGCCCACGCACTCCCATCTCACGACAGACCAGCTTTACAGGAGCAGGTCAATGCCCTGCTGCACTTCGGGAGCATAGCCAGCCCTGTCTCATCAAGAGAATTTTACTCTTGAAACATCTCTCAATATATCAATATTAAAGCCAGACACTAACCCCTCTTTTACTTGTTCCCATGTCCCCATCCACCCAAACCAGTGCGCATCCCCCACGCAATGCATCCCACTGGCGATCAGGTTTCTCGCTGACTGAGCTCTTGGTCGTTCTCTCTATCATCGGCGTACTTTCAGCAATCATAATTGCCGCAGTAGGCTCGATCAAAGAGCAAGCCTGGGCCACCAAATCCATTGGGAATAAACGAACGATTTACACCGCGCTAAGCATGTATCATGCGGACCACGGAAACCTGCCTCCGCTGATCAGCGCAGATTCTGAGACTCAGCAAAGCTGGAATACCAACACCGCCTGGCATACGATTATCGCCCCCTATCTCGAACACAATGAAATCGTCAACGGGAGAAGGACCGAAGCATCGGAGGTTTTCTATGATCCAGCCCAGGCTGTTCACTCTGTGCGAGGAGACTATGGCATCGGCTACAGCCAACAGTATGGGCCGATCAAGAAGTGGCTGACCGACAGTCAGGGGGTCAGTAACCCCGCTTCCCGCTCGCTTTCGTTCGCCGAGATCAACAACCCCGGAAAAACTCCATTGCTGGCGGACTGCGAGGCCCAGAATAGCGCAGGAGAGGTTGTGGGCAGCTGGTATTTTATCATGACCAGGACAAGCCTCCCTCCTCTGTCCGGCTCACCGCGACTCTCCTTCCGACACAATGATCGGGTGCAGTTCCTCTTCGCCGACGGAAGCAGCGGCTCCTATACGCTGGACCAGGTCTACGGAGAGGATGGCATACTCCCTTGGTCAAACGAATAAGTCCAATACGCAGTCGAGGTAACGGCTTGGGCCCGGCATTGTAATCGACCACGACGGCTGTGCCATCCCCTAATTGAGTCCAACAGCTATAACCGTTGTGGGCATGACAGTAGGGTTGTAGTCCAGACAGAGGACGGAGCGCCGCGAAAGGCATACGGGAAGCCTTGCGAAGCGCACCTCTTCCAGTCGATGGCATGATCGGAAACGTTTCGGACCTGCGCCAGGGAGTCCGCTAGGGCTGGGTATCGACTAGATCGCTGCGGGCAGGCAGGCGGTCAAGATCCTGACGGGTCAGGCGGACATGGATGACTTGTCGCATCTGATGGTCGATAAACAGCTCGAGCTGATCGCCATTTACCAGCAAGTCCGCGTACGAGACCATCGGAGTCACGCCGCCCCAGCCATTGAGCACGGCGGGTTCGCAGGCGTTAACCGCAACGAGACGGGGCTCGCTCCAGGTGCGACTGCCATCGGTCGAAAGCGCACACCACAACTCGACACGCGCCTCATGGGCAAAGATATGGGCTCCTCCATCCGCCGGGCGGCGCTTGTTGTGAAAAAAGGCCACGAGGGTTTTACCATCGGCTAACATGAAAAGCATGGGCGGCGCGTCAAGGTGGACCAGCGGCGTCGGCTCAAAGGCCGACCAGGTCAGCCCGTCGTCATCGCTACGACTCTGCCACAGGCGTCCTTCCGGCGTCCGCGCCATGAGCAGGATTTGCCCGTCGGGAAGCAGGATGGGCCGGGCTTCGTCCATTCGGCAGGTGCCGGGGCACTGCCAGCCGTTCGGCCGGGCCGCAGGCAGGACCGTCCAGGTTTTCCCCTGGTCGGTGCTACGCAGCAGGTACTGATGCGTGACGACATGCTCTCCAGCCTCGTCCGCGGTCCAGTGGGAGGCATGAGCGCCGACCAGCCAGGCGCCGCTGCGCGTTTCGCACATGCGCATGGCGGACATACCGCAAAAATCTGGATCGTTCTGCGGGCGGATGATCTGCGCCGGGCTCCAGGTCCGACCGTCGTCGTCCGAGAACCGGTAACCGATGGGGGCATTTTCTGTGCCGTCATGAAATTCCACGACAGGCTCCGTCCCGAAAGCGTAAATTCTCGAGCTTCCTCTCGGGACGAAGGGCACCGCCGCGTGCATACTGTAGGGGACCTCCCAAGCCACCGCTCCCGGCGTCCAGGAGCAACCGCCATCGCTGGAGCGGTACTGGTACATCCGGTTAGCCATCTTACCCCGTCCGGCCCAGACATAGTGCATGGGTCCGGCCGGATGCATCAGCAAATAGTCGCCCCCCGGCGTGATGATGCTACGCGGATGGCAGACAAAATCATCCAGGCAGATGCGACGGGCTGTGAGGTTTCCAGCCAGGATGACACCCAGCTCTTTTTCCAAACGAAGACCCTCCGGCAGAACAGCGGTCGAGAATTTCTCTCCGGCAATCTCCACCGTATCCAGACAGTGGATACTGTGCGCGGAGGCCGGGCGGTAATTGGATGACAGATCGGACATGGGTAAGTTTTTGGGAAAGGTTGGAGATAGAAAAAGATTCAGGCGTTAACAACATGCTGCGGGGTTCCACTGAAAAAAGACTGAAGGTTGTCGCGGGTGATCTCCAGCAGGCGCAGGCGGCTTTCTTCGCTGGCCCAGGCCAGGTGCGGCGTGATGTAGCAGTTTTCCAAAGTCAGCAGCGGATTATCCGCATGCATCGGCTCAACGCCGACCACATCGACCGCCGCCGCGGCGAGCGGACCCTCCCGCAAGGCCGCTGCGAGGTCCTGTTCGTTAATGAGTCCGCCCCGGGCGGTATTGACGAGCATGCTGCCGGGCTTCATTCGGCCCAGCAAAGCGGCGTTAACGAAACCACCATTAGTCGGTGTCTGCGGACAATGCAGTGAAACCAGGTCCGCTGACTCGAACACCTCCTCGACCGAGTTCGCCCATGCAAACTCCGGCCAATCAAACCCGCCCCGCCGGCTGGGGGAATAGGCCAGCAGGCGGACCCCAAAGGGCCGGAGACGCTCCGACACCGCTCGGCCAATCTCGCCCAAGCCGACCAGTCCCACCGTCATGCCCGCAAGTTCTCTGGGCGGACTCAGCCAGTAGGAGAAAACGGGCGATCGGGCCCAATCCCCCGCTCTGACGCCGACCGCATGGTCGCCGACCCGGTTGCACATTTCCAGGATGAGGGCGACGGCGTGCTGAGCCACGGAAGTGGTGCTGTAGCTGGGCACGTTGCACACGGTCACGCCCTGACGGCGGGCCGCCTGCACATCGATAATATTGTATCCAGTCGCCAATACAGAGACGAGTTTCAATTCGGGGAGCATGCGCAGGGTTTCCGCGTCGAGCGGCACCTTGTTGGTCAGGACGACCTGAGCTTCCCGGCAACGCTCGACGATCTGCGCCCGGTCGCGTCCCGTCCGGTCATAGAGGGTGAGCTCCCCGTAAGGCTCCAATATCGACCAGGAGCTGCGGTCGGAGAAATGAAAAGTCTCTGCGTCGAGAATGGTAATGTTGGGTTTCATCAATCGTTTTGCCGTGAAGGGTTGAGTGTTTCGCCGGGAGCGTTTTCGTCGCGATTGATCCCCGCACTGACGGTGCCGTCATCGAGCGGGTTGCGCTTGGCGTGCCGAAGCACATCCATCAGCTCCCGCAAGTTGATCGCGCCACCGACCAGGAACCAGACCGTGACGATAACCGCCTTCACGAGCCCGATGCCGAGGAATATTTTCCAGTAGCTGAACCACCAGTCGTCACTCCAGCGCTCGTGCAGATTCAGGGCGGTGATGATCACAAAGGCGCTGAACAGGCTCAGCGACCACCCAATCGTCAGATAAAAGATGATGCGGTCGCGTCGGTTGAAATCCCGGCCCGGTTTCAAAGCGTGCCAGCCCAGACGCGGCTTGGGCTGGCCGTAGTTCTCGGGATGGTCGGTCATCTCCGCGTACTCGCCCCGGTGCAGCATGCGGTCGAGGTTGAACTGGCGCCGCTGGGCGAGCGAGACAATGATGTACAGGCTGAGGGAGGTGATCATCGCCGCGAACAGCATCTGCTGACCGTCAAAGGGAAAGGCCGGGTCAAACTGCTTGATGAGAATCCCGCCACAGCCGATGACGCTCCCGGTGATCATGGCGACAAACGCCGCCGGAGTTGTCCCCCGGCGGGAGTACAGTCCGCCAATAATCGCCGCCCCGGCTCCGCCGAGAAAGATCGCTCCGGTCAGCGACATAAACAACAGGATATACTGCGTTTGACGGAAGAACAGGCTGAAGACAAAGGCAAAGATCGCCACCCCCAGGATAGACACCCGCAGCCACAACATGTGCTGCTTCGGGTTCAGCGGACGCCCGCGCCACGGCACGATCACGTCCTGGATAAGGATGCTGCCCCAGGAGTGCATGTAGGTGTTATCGGTGGAGATGGCAGAGGCCAGCATGACCGTCGCGAACAGCCCAAGCATGCCCACCGGGAGCAGTTCGCGGATGACCAACGGGGTCGTCAGTTGCTTTTGCAGTTGCGCGTCGCCGACCGCTCCGAGCGCCTCGCTCGCCGCCTGTGCCTGGGCCGAAAAGTCCGCGCTGTGCATGACCACCAGCGCGGCAATCGGCAGAAAAATCGGAAGCAGCGTCGTCACCGCTGTGCGCCACTGCGCCAGCACTTTCCCCATCCTCGCCTCATGCGGTGAGCGCGCGGAGGAGTTGTACGCCTGTCCCCCCTGCCAGGCCATCGTCCAGTAGAACGCCCCGAAGAGATTCACCAGAAAATAGAACGCGTTAAAGTGCTTCACTTCTCCCGCATCGAAGGGATTGATCCGGGATTGGCCGCTGCCCCCCACCGACTGAAGGGCTTCCTTGACGGTGTCCATGTTGAAATGAAGCACCAGAAAGATGAGGACGGCAACCAGCACGACATTCACAAATTGCGCCTGCACAAAGTCTGTCACCATGATCACGATCTGCCCGCCCGTCAGGGTGAAAAACAACGCCGTGGACAACAGCAGAATCATAACCACCGGGTAGGTCTGCATCTCCAAAGAGCCAATCGTGAAGCTCTGCGGCAACCCACAGAAATACACAAAGAACCGCGCGGTAACGGCGGGGAAAATACCGTAGTTGATGATGCCGGAGAAAAACGCGAGCCCCCCGGCGAAAATGCGAAACTTACGCCCATAGCGCAGCTCGAAAAACTGCCCCAGCGTCATAGCCCGCGTCTGCCGGTAGCGATAGATCACCCACCCGCTCGTCGAGATGATGAGGGCCGCCGGCAGCAACATCAGTTGCCAGAAGGCCGGCACAAACCCGGCCAGGTAGTACATCTCGAAGTACGCAATCAGGTTAATCGCGCCCAGCCCCGAGGCCCCCTCGGCCATCGTCACCAGGTAGCGCCCCGCCGCACGATTCGCCGAAAGGAAATCAGCGACACTGCGCGTATAACGCTTGAAGAAGACGACGATTCCAAAAAGCAGGAGCGTAAATACAATCAGGATTATCCAGTCGAGTGGTGCCATGGCAGGGGTATTAGAATCAGAACAACAAAATTCACGTGATATATCAATAGGAATCTGCAAAAATTCCTGCTATCGTACTTATAATCGAGCGCCTCAATGAGCGGCCCCGACGACCGCCTGAGCATCGACAATCGCGCCTGTCTCACGCAGACGGTCCCGTAGTTTCTCGCTATCGATCTGCGCGGCATTGCCACAGTTGTCGAGGGCCATGACGGCTGCCTGGCCCGCCGCCTCGCCCATCGCGTAGCAGGGAGCCATGACCCGCAGCGGTCCCAGGAGCAAACGCTCAACACTTACCGCCCGCCCGGGGCAGAGGATGTTCCTCACCGGACGCGGAAGCATGATCCTGTAGGGGATGGCAATCACCTCCGGCGCTCGCACGCCCTGCTCATCCAGTGGCTGGTAGCTGGGTTTCTGAGGATCAGGCAGGTCGAAACCGTAGCCGCTGAAACCAATCGTGTCGGGAAACTCGATACGTTTCATGACATCCTCCACCGTATAGAGAAAATCTCCGCGAATACGCCGCGTCTCGCGGATACCCAGCGACGGCGAGATCTCGATGATACGACTGTCCGCGAAGCCGGGGAAATGCTTCCGCATAATAGAGAAGAGCTGATGGACTTGGGAGCGCCCTTCCATCATCCCACGCGAAATGGACCGGCCGTCGGTTCCGTCCACCCCGCATATCCGCGTGGTGTTGATCATAAAGGTTCCCCTCTCCGGTGCCTGCTGGCTGATGAAGATATCAAAGGAGAACGGCCACTCTCCCGATTCGCGCAAGCGCTGGATAATGTCCTTGAGCCGGATCGATTCGTGAGCCCTCATATAGGCTTCGAGCGCGTCCTGATCCACCCGGTCCACCCGGAACATCAGGGTAGCGGGCGTCATCAGCCCGTCCTCCTCCCTGCCTTTGACAAACTCACATCCGCTGCGGGCCGCGACATCGGCGTCCCCGGTCGCATCGACGACGACCCCGGCCTCGACCGCCTGGAGCCCCGCCTTGTTAAAGAAAATCACCTGGCGGACGCGTTCGTCCTCCACCACCGTATCCACAAAGCTCGTGAAAAAGAGCACATCCACGCCAGCCTTGACCATCATCTCGTCCAACAGCGAGACCATCTCGCGGGGCTCAAAATAAAAGCCCACCGCCAAATCGCCCGGCGCCCATCCGAAAGGCTGATAATACTGGTTGGGGATAGACGCCGGGTCGATACCGGCCCCGCGGGCGATCAAGATCTCCGACATCTCACGAAAGATACCCCCGACGCAGGGATGCCCCTCGCTACGTGTGCGGCCGCCGAGCAGGCTTGTCACGCCGGCACTGGTGCCGACACCTCCCAATTGCCCGGTCCCTTCCAGCAAGAGCACACGCGCCCCAGAGCGCGCCGCCGCCAGAGCCGCCGGAATCCCCGAGGGGCCTCCACCACACACCACCACATCGTACTGGCCCAGAACCGGGATTCGCTCAAGCCTCTCAATATTCATCGTGATATTTCAGCAAAAGCCTACTGCAATGCCAACACTAAAAACAGGAAAAATGCAAAAGAGCGATGCCGCCGTCAGGGCAGACCGCGGAAGAGCGCCTCTTTCCCACAACGGATGTGGTGCCGCACGAGACGCGCCGCCTCATCGGCCTTGGCCACCGATAGAGCCTTCAGCAACTCGATGTGGCTATCACGCATGCTCTCGGGATGAACCGACTGATAAAGCTGAATGCCCATGAAGAGCTTTTTACGCATCACATTCCCAAAAGCTGTCAGCAACATGGGAATCCCCGTCAGGGCCACCAAGGCAGAATGGAATTCGTTTTCGATGTTCCAGGCCAGACGAATATCCTGGTAGTCTTTATCGGCCGCAGCCGCCAGGCGCTCCAACTCAGCGTAATGCCCCTGGACGAGACTTCCGGCGTAAACGCGTGCCGCTTCGCATTCAAGGGCCTCACGCAGAATGAACTGTCCGCGCAGATCCTCCATGCGCACACCGCAAACGCGGGTACCCTTTCGCGGGATGGATTCGAGGATGCCATCGGACTCCAGTTGCACGACCGCTTCCAGGACGGGCGCGACGCTGATATTGAGCTCCTCCGCAATCTGCCTGCGGTTGAGCAGATCCCCCGGTGCCAGCTCGTTGGCCATGAGCTTCTCCATCAAATAGTCGTAGGCTTTCTGGGAAAGGCTGACCTTGGGAGTATTTCCAGGGATTCGAGCGGGTTTGGATTTCACACGGGTCATTGCGACTGGAATCCATAGGATATATGTAAAGATATGTCAAGTGTACCTACCTGACTATATCTCGCCGATAACTGTACCGTAAGATCAGGCCAGCAAGGAGCGCAAGACGGGAGCAAGCCCCCGGGCAATTTTGGTCATGCCGTAATCGGACGGATGTATCAAGTCGTCCAGAAGGTCCGCGTAGTCCGTCAAAACCCGCTCCCCGCTGAGGTACTGCACCCGGGCATACCGACCGCACAGACGAGACAGAACCTCGCGATACGAACCGGCTAAAGCGCGGCGCGGAGACTCCCCCAAGTCCCCAAAATGCGGCACTACCGAAAGACACAGAATCGGGCGCCGCCGCGCCGTCAGGCGTTCCAGCATGTAGCGGACTCGTCGCTCAAACTCTTCCGCCGGGATACCATGGCCCACCATATTGACAGACACGCACAGCAGCGCGACATCCCAGCCGGACATCGCCGCCATATAGTCGCTGACCGCCTCCTCGCACAGCGCCGACCCGCCCGAGCCGAGATTGACAACATCCCAGCCCAGTTCTCGACAGACTTGATTCACATAGCAGGCGTGCTGGTGAGACGCTCCAATGCCTTGCGTGATGGATGTCCCGTAAGCCAGGAGCCGGACCCGCGGCACCTCTCCCTGCCTCGGCAAGCGCACATCCCCCTCCCCTTCGATGAAGAGCACCGGATCCCCCCGCATCAGCAGACGACACACCCAAGGCTTGAACGCATGGTCCGCGAATCTTTCAGGACCGATTTCCCGCATCCGCTCATGCATCACGAACTCCAGCGTCGTCGGCTCCGGGCCGATTTTGCGCGGGAAACGCTCCGCGAACATCCCCCAAAATGGCCACAACTCCGTCTCCTTCCCCAGCGACCGGAAAGTCAACCGAACCGGGCGAGTCCAATCCTGCGGGACGAAGCGGACTTCCACACCGTACGGCTCCTGCATCCGCTGCTGCGCAATCGGGTTCAACCGTGCCCGAACGTCCTCCGGCACCCGCTGCAAAAGCCAGCCTCCGGCCTGTTGCGCACGGAATTCCGCCACATTATGAAAGCTCAGGTGATCAGGACTCAGCCGGTTCATTTCCAGGAAAGACTCTCATCAGGCAGCAGGCGGCACAGCTGGCCGTTACGCGAAAGAAAGATCTCCGACGCGGAAGCATTGCGGATGATACCGCCGTCTTGATCGACATGAAGCCGTCGCAAAGCCGCCAAGTAACGAGCGACCTCACTCAGCGTACACCACCAGATGTCCTTCTGGCGCGCGCAGAGCAGGTCCAACTGCCGCTCCAAACCGTCCCACCGTTTTTCTTTGTCCAATTCCACAGCATGCCCCCAGACCAAAAGGAAGCGACCTCGACTCTCATTGGCGGGATGGAGAAACCGGTTAATGAGCGCATCGCTCAGGTTGCGCTCATGGCACGTCGGGTGGAGCGTAAACTCCTCCGCGGCCGGGAAGGCGATATCCTGCGTCGAAACCGTACTGCGGGCGTAGGCACATCCGGCCTCCCGGGCCGCCTGCTCGACATCTCTGTTATAGTAGCCCCCTGGGTAGGCCAGGCCCACAACCGCCTGACCGGAGAGCTCCTCCAGCGCCAGACGATTCCGCCGAATCTCGTCCCGGCGCAAGACCGGAGGCACCAGCGTCAGGTAGCTGTGGCTATACCCGTGAGCGGCGACCTCGTGCCCTGCATAGACCTCCCGTATTTGAGCGGCTGTCACATACCCCGGCGAGCCGAGGAAGGCGTTCGAGAGGTGAAAGGTTCCCCGCGCGCCGTGCGTATTCAGCCGCTCGATAACGGCGGCATCGCCGGCAAAGCCGTCGTCAAAGGACCAGGCTACCGCCAGCGACTTACCCTCGGGCCAACGGTCAAGCACGACTGACATAACGCGGTCAGGGAAAAGCGCGCATTACCACTCTCCGCGGCGGCCAAACTGTTCCTTGATCGCCTGCCCCGAGCGCATGCCGGCCTGCTTGATGGTTTCGAGTAGCTGCGGGATAGTTTTCCCTGTCGCGGAGCGGCCGGACGGGATCAACGTATTACACTCGTTGCGGTCCATGAACTCGGCAGCCTCCAACAGCCCGACTTCGTCCTCAGGGGGGATGACCAGAAAGCCGTGCTTATCCGCATGGATCAAGCGTCCGGGCTCGACCTCGACCCCGAACACCTCCACGGAGACACCCCAGCGCACCGGCGTGCTGTAGGCGTGGCCGACACACATGCCACGCGCCAGGGCCTTGAACCCGGCGTTATTCATCTCATCGACATCCCGGATGGCACCATCGACAATCGTGCCGATACACCCCAGAGACTTGTGGATATTACTGTTCACTTCGCCCCAGAATGCGCCCTTCATCACAGGCTTGTCCAAATCCTGCACCACGGCGATTTTGGGGCCGGGCACGGAGGCCACATAGGCGTAGTACTCGCTCCACGCCGACGCGTTCTCGCGGTGCTTGGGGTTGCTGGGCTCAAATACAACGGTGATGGCCCGTCCGACCATGGGTCCCATCTGGGGCATGAAATCGCGGACAGGTTCCAGGTTAAAGCATTCCCGGGCGATATCATGGTCAGTGACCTGCTCCCAGCCATTGTAAATGGTCGGCGTGTTCCATCGCTTGAGCGCTAGCATAGTGCAATGGTCGATGCCGGCCAGCTTGCCGTTCACGTCGGCAACTCCATTGGTTTTATCAAGATATGCGCTTTTCATAGATTACTAGATATATTACAAAAACAAGCCGGCCTGTCCACAATAAAATGTCTATTGATATATCAAAAATCTGTATCCATCAACACTTCCAGAGATGCCAATGTGACATCACTGCGGCAGGCCTTGGCATCAAGAGTCAGGCTCAGCAGGCCGACACCACCCGGGATATCGACCGGCTCACTGCGGAAAACAAAGGAGCCCGGCTCCTCTTCCTCTTGATGGAGCGTGATCCGGTGGCCGTTCCACCGCAACTCCAGCTTGAGCTGGGGACTCGGAGCCGCCAATGACAGATCGATCTCCACCACGACCGGAGAGGTAAGCTCCTGCAGGCTCAAGGGGATATCTACACGAACCACCGAGCCAGCCGGAACAATCGCCCGGCTCAGCCGCGGCAACGTCAGCCCGCCGCGCTCGCCCTCGACGTAACCGTAGCGGTCCATGACGGTATAGGCCACGGGCGCCTCATCCAGGACCCCCGGCACCTCGGCGGGAAAGGGCGCTTGCGCGAGAAACAGCAAGCAATCGGGCGTGGGCAAACCGGACGCCAATCGCCGATCACCCTCCTGCGGCAGTTGGGCGATCTCCATCAACTCCCCGTCCACGGCCAACCAGCGCCACGGGCTCTTCCCCGACACAAAGGCCAGAGCGGAATCTTCTGCTCCCGGGGCAGACGTCACAATGCGCGGATGATACCAGAGGCCCTGGTCCTTCGTGGCGTCATTGGCCGGACCTGCTCCCGCCAACAGGGTGACGGTCACCTCGCGTCCGGCAAACGGTGCCAGATCGAGATTAAGCGGCTGACGGGCGCCCAGGGCGGTGAAGACTGTCTTCGTAGCCGTCCGTTCACCATCCGAGACGACGACCGTAAAGTCCATGCCATCGCTCTTTTTCTCGGCCCGACCGTCCATGCCCACCTCCGAGAGGAATTGCGCGGGCCCCTCCGGCAGGGTCAAGGTGCAACGTGCAAAGACCTCTCCCAGCCCCTGTGCCTTGTTGACCAGGTCGCCCTCCGCATCCGTATCCATGGGGGCGGTCCCCGGAGGCGTCAGGCGCAAGACGCCGCCCCCGCCCAGCAAGCTGGCGTTACTGCGCCCCTCAATGGGCAACTCCAGCAGGGTTTCCTGCCCCGAGGTGTCACGCAGCCCGCCGGTCAACCGCTCTGGCATATTCCCCAGGTCCACCAGCACACCGGAGTCATCGGCCTCCAGTTCGACCAGCAGACTGGCGACCGAAGCGGTCACCGCCACCGGGCGCACCCCCTCGGGCAACTGCTCAATGTGGAAGGCCGAAAGATCGCGAGGCTCTTTGAAGTACGGGTACCATTGCACCGGATTAAGACCAAAGATCTCATCCTTGTTATAAAAGAGCCACCCTTCGACATGGCCGGGTAAATCCGTCGCCGTGATATCGGACAAAGTCCGGCTGATCTCCTCCCCGGCGCAAAGGGTGGAGCGGTCTTTCATGCGGTAAACCGGCCGTCCGTCCGCAGTGAGAAAGGGGAATGCCACGTCCGGCGGCCAGCGGCCATCCACGTCCTGATCGACGCGGTTTTCCGTCCAGAAGCGCGCCTCGTCCATCTGCTGCTCGAAAAACCCCTGCGGTTCCAACAGGTCGTCCGGGGCACGCCGCAGGACCTTGATCGAGGGGATCACGCCCCAACTGCGGTAGTCCTCCCACCAGGCCGCGTAGAGCTGCGGCTGCTCATAGCCCGAGGGATACCCCGGCCACCCCACGAACTTGACATAGGGGCGGAACAGGTAGGCACTGACGGGGTGCCCGTTGCCGATACTCGAACGGTCGATCGTGCCCCGCATAGCCGACCACACGGTGCGCTGCGCAAAGCTCAAGTAAGGGAACGTCAGCTCGTTCACGCCCTCGCCGCAAAGCGCAACCTGGGGCAGCGCCTCGCGCAACTCGCGGTGAAGCGCCTGCACGCCCTGGACATAGGTCATGCCATCGATGAGGCCGTTATAGTCATTATGCACGTGAACATTCTGATCCAGGTGCAAGGCATCAACGCCACTGAGTTCAACCAACTCCTTCATCCGGCCAACGAAATCCTCACGCCACGCCCGACTGGCCGGATTCACGTAATAGTTTACAATCGGCGGCTTGATGCGGGTATTTTTGTACGCGAGCATCTCATGCTGGCCAAACGGGCTGCGCGTGATCACATCCGCGTACTTTTCGCGGAAGCTCGAATGCGTATCCGTGACGGAAAAGTGGTTAACATGCAGCATGACGCGGAACCCAAGCTCATGCGCGCGCTTGATCATCGGCAGGGTAGTCTGCGCGAACTCCGAGTACTCCGGATAGTCCCGGTCAAACTCCTGCTTTCGCCAATGCAGGATATAAAGCAACACCTGAGAAGGGTCGAGCTGCTTGGCCAGCGCTTCCAGCCGATCCGTATCGCCGTCATTGAGCACCTGCACCCGCGTGTTCGCCACCCAGGAGGGCTGCTGTCGGGTAAGCGGCAAGGGGTGCATGAACGCGTCCCGCCAGTCGCGGTAGGCCTTGGCCGGCACGCGCCAGTCCCCCTGATAAACCCCGATGCGCCAGGGGGGCGTCCGGGCCGTGGTCAGTGTGTCGAAAGGTGCATAGTTATAAACCGTCAGATTCATCATCCAGCCCGCATCCGTGCGCACGAGCTGCAGGCGCTTGAAACAGTGTTCGCTGTCTTCGCTCCAGAGGTAAAACCCCTTATCCGGTGTGATCTGAACAATCGCCAGCTGCGCCTCCCAGAACATGGGATAGTTAAAAGACAGGACTCGCTCGGGAGTATCCGCATCGATCTGGGTACCGCCTCCCGCCGGAATGATAATCTTACTCTCCAGCGGAAGGGGGCCGACCGACCACTCCACCCCGGCCAGTCCGGGCTGGGGTGAGGACGCCTCCTGCTCGACCACCAGCTCATTGCGTTGGGCATCCAGAGTAAAACGCGTGTTTACCCGCAGTCCGTCCACACCGGCAAAAGATGAGGCAACCGCCGTCCCATCAGCCCCCCAGCGCACATCCCCCGGGGCGGCACGGAGCGTTTTCTCATCGAGCACCACCCCCGGTCCATACGGAGCCGACGGTGCCTCCCACAACGGGCGACCGTCAGGGCCAGTCAAACCGGTGAGCGTGCCAGCATCCACCGTCGCCGACCAGCCGTCGGCCTCCAGAGTACGCACCGTGTCCGCTTGCGCCGTCTGAAGCAGCACAAAAACACCGGCAAAAAAACAAGACAGAGGGTAATGCATTTCGGAATCCAAATAGGGGTTAGCATATATGTCCACTGCGCCTGAGGCGAGCGTAACGATGGCCGCGTGACCGCACTAGCCATCGCAAGGGGCGGGTTGGACAGGCCGATCGTTACGACAGTATGGATCCCCAAATCACTGAAATGTCAATTAAAATATCAATAAGAACTCCAGATGCAGCGCTACAATACGATTGTACCTGTAGCCACTTCTGATATTTTTATTGATATTTTAAAAGCGCAAACTAAAGATGATGCCCCCAATACAATCTAAACCAGCTATTATGAGAAATCCAATGCCCCCTACCCTCTTGACCACCGTCCTGGCCAGCCTGCTGTTGCCAGCCGCGCTCGCAGCGGAAACCGTCATGGAATGGACCTTCTCCAACCAGACGCCCGGCAGCCTTATCCAAACGGCCACCAGCACGGGAAGCCAGCAGGTACCCCTGACCTCTCCGGTAGCCTTCGAGCCAGAAGCGGTGCAGACCGGAGAAACCGTCTCGGCCGGCTTTACGGCGGCGAAGCGCCAAATGCTGCTGAGCGAGGCAACCAATGTACTCGCCTTTGAGGCCAACCAGCCGTTCACGATAGAACTCTGGTTCCAATACCACAGCACCTCCGACAGTGGCCGCTCCATGTTGAGCAACCGCGCCTTCAAAAGCCAGGACCCGGCAATGCCGGGCATAACGCTCATGATCAGAGGCACCGGATCGTCAGGGGCAAGAGGAGTCGGAGCGTTTATTGATTTCGGAGACCAGGATGTATTCCTGACCTCCACCACCCCGCTGGAACCTGACACCTGGCATCATCTGGCTGTACGCCGCGACGAGAAAGGCCGCCTCGACCTCGTGGTGGACCACAAGAGTGTGGACAGCGCAAAGACCACCCAGAATGGCCCCCTGCACTCTCCCCAACCTCTCTTCATTGGCCGCACCGCCAACAGCACCAGCGCCGACGGGTACTTTGACGGCATCATCCAGGCGGTACGGGTCTCGAACGCGTTCGTGTACGCAAAGGATTTTCTGACCAACCGGGCTGAATAACTTCAGCCGGTCGGCTTAGGGATAACATACGGTCAAGCCCCGGAAGCGCGTGCTCCGGGGCTTGTTTGTGTCTGAGGGCGAGTCGCGCTGGACCAAGCTTGCCACCGGTTGCTTCCCCAAAACACGATGACCACGGGTTTCGTGCGGTCATCAAGTGTCGTGACAGCCACACCCCGCGTGCTTTTCCCCTCCCCCCGGGAACATCCCCTTTTCGCCCAAAGGATCACCTGGTTTTGACATTAAAATGCTTTAAGCAGTGTCAACGCGGCAGCTTTCCGACGTCCATGATGGTTAATAACGTGTCAGCCCAGACCTCGCTTACTTACGCTGGAGGATGAGCCGGCGGAAAACAAAGCACCCTGCCCGAGCATTCGGACAGGGTACCCATTGATTGACTTGGATTACTAAAAAACCTTCTAGCTGCGCCGACGGCGGACATAAACAAACAGAAGCGTCATCAACGCGGCTGCCGCGGCGAACTGCGAGGGCTCGGGGATTGCCGCCTGCAGCGCGACAAAGTTGGCTGGTGCCAGCGCCGCATCCGATATCCGTACGACATTGATCCCGCCATCCCACATGGAGTTTACATCGCCACTGTTTGCGGCACGACCAATATAGGTGCTGTCTTGGGATACGATTGCTCCAATATTGGAAGCTGTATTCTGGCCGACGACACTACCATCCAGATAGAGAGTGATGACACCTGTCTCGGTGCGTGTAACAGCCACATGGTGCCACGTATCCAATGACATCGCAGTACCCGTCGAATTCACCACGACGGCCGCAGAACCGAAATCAACAATAAAGCCAAGCTCACCGGAACCCGAACCAGCAGCGGTCCCACGCTGATAGAGCGAGAAGCCGGGATTAGTCGGGTCGATAGAGCCAACGGTGCGGTTACTGAGAATATTCCGTCCAACCGAAGAAATGGACTCAGCATAAACCCAAGCCTCAATGGTGAAGGCGCTGCTGGCAGCGAAATTCAGGTACGGCACCACGCCTGAGGACTGCAACCAGTCGCCCGAACCCGAAGGGTTGAAGCTGGTACCGGCATACTCGCCGTACATGGCCCCGGACGGCTCGTTGCCGCTGGGAGCAGTTACGGTCGTGGCATTGTCGCCGGTGCTGGTCACGCTGTTCACGGTGCCGGAGGGATACGAGAGTATCCACTCTGCCAAGGTTGTCTGAGCACTCACTTCTGGCAGAGCGACCGCCGTGAGAGCGAAAGAAGCGGCAAACACTGCCGGAATATGAGGGATTCTATTCTTCATAGGGAGGTTTCAATTGGGGTTAGTCAATGATAGATATTTCTTCTATTATATCAGTCAATAGAACGTCAAGGCAATTTTCCAGAATCATGCAAGCCGGACTTTGCTCTGCGCAGAGATCCCTCCCCCCCCTTGTCCCAGTCAGCTAAATGCTGCCTAAAACTCGTCCAACCAGACAGACCGGAGTTCCGAGGGGGAATGTCTGCTGCGCGATCCACGCGCCGCCGCGGCCTTCGCGACGCAACACCTCGATCGTGGAGGAATCCTGACCGGCCGCGAGCAGCCACTTGCCATCAGGGGACAGGATAAAGTCGCGGGGGCAACGGCCCGCACAGGGGATCATCTCACGCAGTTGCAGATGGCCGGTGAGTATATTGCAATCAAGTCGGGCAATGGCATTGCCCCCGCGGTGAGAGACGTAGAGTTCGCCGCCGTCCGGGGAAAAACGGATCGCGGCCGCACTGATGGACCCGGCGTGATCCGCGGGCAGCGTGCGCGCGGACGCAACCAGTTCCCAGCGCCCGTGATGCCTTCGTAATAAAGAAACAACCCCCGTCAACTCCCCCACCACGGCTAGATGGTTTCCGTCAGGGTGGCGGGCAAAGTGGCGCGTGCCGCTCCCCGGCGGCAACGCGAGCGCAACGTCAAGGCTCCACGCCGCGCCGTCACGCCGGTAGGCTCGCAGCGAGTCCGTGCCCAGGTCCGTGGCCAGGAGTGAATCGCCATCGAGGTAGTGAACCATGTGCGCATGCGGCCCCTCTTGCCGGACTGGATGCGGTCCGCTGCCGCAAGCGCGCAGCACCTGGCTGACGGCTCCCAGCTTCCCGTCTTCGGCGATCGGCAGGAGGCAGACACTTCCCCCCTCATAGCAGGCAACGGCGAGCTCGCGGCCATCCGGAGACACCGCCAGGTGGCACGGGTAGCCATCCGGCAGCGGCTGAGCGTTCAGCAGCACGGGCAAAGACGAAGTCGCATCCATCCGGTAGGCACAGACGGCGGGACCGCCTTCGAGCGAACGCTCCTGCACCGCGTACAGATGGGTTCCTGACGCATTCAGAGCGAGGTAGCTCGGGTTGATCGCCGGCACGCTTCCAACGAGATCCAACGCCCCCGTCCTTTCCGAAAAAGCCAGGACGGAGATCCCTGCGCCCTGGGGAGCGGGGGCCGGTGACGGCGCCTCGGTGTAGCTGCCGACATACAGGTGCAAAACCTCCCCGGCGGGCGTGCTCATCCGAGTTCCTCCGTGAAACGGCCTTTGTTGTCATAGGGATGCGTCATGGCCGGGGAAAGACGTACCGTCCCGCCCTCGCGCCAACTGGCCGACACCAGCAGCCGATCCGGGCATTCCGGCAAGCCACGCTCACCGAACTGGAGCATCTGCGCCAAGCGGTCCACCGCCAGTTCGCCGACGCGGGCGTGATTATGATAGATGCCGGACAGGCGCGCGTGCTCGCCGGGCAAGGTGTAGGCGGCGACTCCGATTTGCTCCGGGACGCGGTAGCCCGCCTGCGTCAGCCAGTCCAGCGGGGTCGCATCGCGCACCACCACCGCGTCCAGTTCATGCTTGTTTACCCAGTCCAGGAAGCGCTCCCGCTCCAACTGCTCGTAGAGCGCCACCGTCACGTCCAGCCCCTCGCTGTAGGCCAGGAAGGCCGACTGCGCCCGGCGGTCCATCCGCTCGTTGTCCTCGCGCCAGAGAGCGAGCCCGATCCGGCGGTAGTCCCGCTTGCGGAGGGTATCCAGCAGCGAGGTCATGGCGCGGAAATGATCCGTCGCCACCACCGGCAGCTCCGGCTCCAGCAGGGTGTGGCCGATGCTGACCGCCGCCAGGCGGTGCCAGGGCAAGTGCAAAGGCGTGCCCCGGCGCATCTGCGGCGCGATGACCACGCCCGCGATGTGGCGGGTGTCGAGGATGGCGGCCAGGCGCTTTTCACTGAGCCCGTCCTCATGCAGCCAGAATTCATCCACGGCGTACCCGAGCCGCCGGGCCCGTTCCCGCGCCCCGCGCAGGATGTCGGCGTAGCCGGGAAAAATGCTCATGTCGGTCTGGCGGTCATGGTTGAAAATCCAGCCGATACTGGCGCGATAGGCGGTGCTTTTGCGCTGCCGGTAGGCGATGAGCGAGGACAGCGCCGGGTCCGGCACATAGCCGATGTTTTCCGCTTCGCGCCGGATCCGCTCGCGGGTGGCCTGGGCGATGCGCTCGTCTCCGCGCAGCGCCTTCGACACGGTCGTGACGTGAAGGCCCAGCCGTTCGGCGATGTCCCGTTGTGTCCTGCGCGGAGCCATATGACCGCAAAACCTACCCCACGCCATCGCCCAAGGAAAACCTAAATGAGTTCACATATTAGAAATCCGTGTTTTACTGGGCCACAGGGTCACTTTTGACCGTCATTTCCCATGTATGAAATCGCCACCTCTTGCGATTTCCACCCCTTAACGCCAAGTTACTTCCCATGAGCCTGCTTCTCGGAAAAACCGCCGTGATCACCGGCGCGGCCCACGGCATCGGCCTCACCATCGCCCAGACCTTCGCCCGCGAGGGCGCCCGTATCGCCATGGGCGACATCGATCTGCCCGCGCTGGAGCGCGAGGCGGCGGCCATCCGGCAACAGTACGCCGTCGAGGTGCGCGCCGTTGCCTGCGATGTAACCTCCAGCGCCGAGGTCGGGCACTTGATCGCCACGGCGGTCGAAAAGCTGGGCGGCTGCGATATTTTAGTCAACAACGCCGCCGTCGCCCTCGGTGGCACGATCACCGACATGTCCGAGGAGGACTGGCAGCGCGTGCTGAACACCAACCTCACCAGCGCCTTCCGGACGATCCGCGCCGCGCTCCCCCACATGCTGGCAAAAGGCGTGGGCAGCATCATCAACATGGCCTCCACCCAGGCCCACCGCAGCTGGCCGCACTGGACGGCCTACGCCGCCGCCAAGGGCGGCCTGCTCGCCATGACCACGCAGCTCGCGGGCGAGTTCGCCGCCCGCGGCATCCGCGTCAACGCGCTCTCGCCGGGCGCGATCAACACCCCGATGAACGAACGCCGCATGCGCGAAGAGGGGCCGCAGCTGCGCGAACGCCTCAGCGCGATGCACGCGATGGAGCGCATGGGTGAACCGGACGAGGTCGCCGCCGCCGCGCTTTTTCTGGCCAGCGACGCCGCCAGTTTCATCACCGGACAGGACATCAAGGTCGATGGCGGTCTGTGCACCCTGCCCCGCTACCACGAACCCGAACAGTAATTTTCCCATGCCCCAAGCCCTCGAAGGACTCAAGGTCCTGGACTTCACGCAACTGCTCCAGGGCCCTTACGCCACGCAGATGCTCGGCGACCTCGGCGCCGATGTCATCAAGATCGAAAAGCCCGGCAGCGGGGACATCTACCGCAAGCTGACCTTTTTTAACGAATGGATCGGCGGCGACGAGAGCCTGTGCTTCCTGCCCTGCAACCGCAACAAGCGCTCCCTCGCCCTCGACCTGAAAAGCCCGGAAGCCGCCGACGTCATTCAGCGCCTGGCCCGCGAGGCGGACATCGTCGTGGAGAACTTCCGGCCCGGCGTGATGGACCGCCTCGGCTACGGGTACGAGGCCCTGCACAAACTTAACCCGCGGCTCATCTATTGCTCGGCCACCGGCTGGGGACCGGACGGCCCCTACCGCGACCGGCCCGGACAGGACCTGCTCGTGCAGGGGCTGGCCGGCGTGGTCATGGCCAGCGGCCAGCGCAGCCACGGCCCCGTCGCCGTGGGCACGGCGCTCAGCGACCAGCTCGGCGCACTGCACATCGTTTACAGCGTGCTGGCCGCGCTCTATTACCGCGAAAAAACCGGCCACGGCCAGCGCATCGAGGTCAACCTGTTGCAATCCGTGCTGGCCTACTGCATGCAGGACTTTTTCACCGTGCACAACGGCGGGCGCAGTTTCGAGCGGCCCGACTCGGGCATCGCTCATCCCGGCAACGGCGCCCCCTTCGGCATCTACCGCACCGCCGACGGCTACCTGTCCATCGCCATGAACCCGTGGCCGAAGGTCGTCGAAGCCCTCGGCGAGCCCGACCTGCTGCGCTACGACGATCAGCAGGTGCTCTTCGACCAACGCGACGAGGTTTTTCACGCCATTGAGGCCGTCACCGTCACACGCACCACCGCCGAGTGGCTCGACATCATGCTGGCGCTCGACCTGTGGGTCGCCCCGGTCAACGAACAAAAGGACGTCGCCGACGATCCGCAGGTGCGGCACCTGCATGCCTTTCGCGAGATCGAGCACCCCAAGGCCGGACGCCTGCGCGTGACGGACATTCCCTTTCGCATGAGCGAGACGCCCGGCGACATTCGCCGCCCACCACCGCTCATCGGCGAGCACAGCCGGGAGATCCTCGAAGAGTGCGGACTCAGCCCCGAGCAGATCGACGCGCTTTACGAAAAGGGCACGGTGACGACCGAAGCACTCACTCCCAGCCCCTCCCAGCCATGAACGAGACTCCCCTCCTCCTTTCGGTCGAAGACCGTGTGGCCACCCTCACCTTTAACCGGCCCGATAAGCTCAACGCCATGAACGCGCGCATGATGGACGCGCTGCTGGAGGCGCTGGAGCACACGCAGACCGACGAGGAGGTGCGCGTGGTCGTCATCACCGGCGCGGGCAAGGCCTTCATGGCCGGGGCCGACATCACCGAGTACGCGCAGCAGAGCCGCGCCGACTTCAACCGCTTCCAGTCGCGCGGGCGCTCCGTCTATGCCGCCATCGAGGGGCACCGCTGCCCGGTCATCGCCGCGGTCAATGGCTACGCCTTCGGCGGGGGGCTGGAGATCGCCCTGGCCTGCGACCTCGTCCTGGCCACCGACGGCGCCCGCGCCGGCCTGCCCGAGATCCAGCTCAATCTCATCCCCGGCGGCGGCGGCACCCAACGCCTGCCGAAAAAAATCGGCCTCAACCGCGCCCTGGAGATGCTGGTCACCGGGGAGCCCGTCGAGGTGCGAACGCTCGCGGACTGGGGACTGGTCAACCATGTCTTTGCGAAGGAAACGTTCGCCGCAGAAGTCCGGGACTTTGCCCAAAAGATCGCTCAACGCGAACCCGCCCCCGTGCGCATGCTCAAGCAACTGGCCCACGCGGCCTGGGGCGGCGTGGACGCCGCCCACCTGGCGATGGAGACCCAACTGCTGGAGGGCTACTACCTCTCCGAAGCCGGGCAGCGGCAGATCCAGGCGTTTTACCAGCGCAGCCTTCAGCGGCAGGCCCGGTCATGAGCGAGCCCATCACCCTCCGCGGCATCACCTGGGATCATCCCCGCGGCTATGCACCGCTGCTTGCCTCGGCCGAAGCCTACGGGCGGGATCACCCGGTCCGGATCACGTGGGACAAGCGCTCGCTCAAGGACTTCGGCGACGCGGACCTGCGCGAGCTCGCCGCCGCTTACGACCTGCTCGTGATCGACCACCCCCACGCCGGGGTGGCCGCCGCCTCCGGCGCACTGATGCCGTTTGATGAATTCATCGCTGCCGACCAGTTGGCGGCGTTTGCGCAGGATTCGCTGGGGCCCTCCTTCGCCAGCTACCGCTTCGGCGGTCATACATGGGCCCTGCCGGTGGATGCCGCCTGTCAAGTCGCCGTGACCCGCCCCGACCTGCTGCCCGCCGAAGCGCTCCCGCACACCTGGGAGGAGGTAAGCGCCCTGGCAAAGCAGTTGCGGGCCAACGGGCAATTCGTCGGCATGGCCCTCTGCCCCACCGACGCGATGTGCAGCTTCCTCACCCTGTGCGCGCAAAACGGCGCCCGCTTCGCCGACGACGCCTCCGCGCTGGCTTCGCCCGCGCGTATCGAACATTCACTACGCCAGTTACGGACGCTGGCCGGGGTTTGCCATCCCGATTGTCTTTCCTGTAACCCGATCGCCGTGTTTGAGGCCATGAGCAAAGGAGCCCCCATCGCCTACGCTCCGCTGCTTTTCGGTTACACCAACTACGCCCGCCCCGGCTACCGCCCCCACCGGCTGCGGTTTGCCGCCATCCCCGGCGCCTCCCGCGCGCTGCTCGGAGGAGCCGGGCTCGCCGTCTCTTCTCACTGTCAGCATCCGAGCGTCGCGGCCGCCTACGCCGCCTTTGTCTGCGGGAGCGAGTTTCAGAAGTCCGGCTACGTCACCGCAGGCGGACAACCCGCCAGCCTCGCCGCCTGGGAAAACCCGCAGGCGGACGAAATCGCGGGCGGCTTTTTCACCCAGACCCGCACCACGATCCAACAAGCCAGCGTGCGCCCCCGCGCCGCCTATTGGCCCCAGTTCCAGGAATGGCTCGGCGAGTGCATCCACCGCTTCCTCACCGAAGCAGAGTCGCCCGAAACGACAGCGGCGGTGATTCTGAAAGCGCATCACGCTTGCGCCCTGGAAAGACATCGATAATCCAGTCCCTAAGGTATTTACGGTTCAGGCAGACAACTGAAAGCTCACCTATCTCAGTTTGTTCGAAGGGGTTCCTCATGAAAGAGTAGGAACGCAGGCGTCAGTATGCGCGTCAGTGTGAAACGTAACAAGAGTGGGAAAAGATATTTTCTACCAAGCCCCCGGTAGAGGAGACACTTTTGGGCTGCATATGCCAACGCAAGCATTGATACGAATGCCTGCACGAATATGGAGGTGAGCTGAGTGATAATCGGGTAATTCGGAAGGTTGGGCTTTCCCTATTCGGGTGGGCGCGGGTGTAGTATGATGGCCTTACACGTAAGGGGTAAGGCGTCCCGCTCAAAAAAACGCCCAGTGCGTTTTAAAGACTAAAAAACCGCGCCTCGTCGCGCCCGGATCATGCTCACGCCTAAGGCACAGTTCAACCTCAAGAATGCGAAGCAATACTTTCGTGAACACTTGAAGGTGGGCGATTACTACGCCCATGATAATGCCATTCAAGGTGAGTGGTTCGGCCAGGGTGCCGAGCGCTTGGGGCTGCGCGGTGCAGTCGGTGAACGCGAGTTCATGGAGCTGTGTGAAGGCAATAATCCGGCGACGGGGATGCGCCTGACGTTGCGCAAAAATACCACCCGCCAGGTCGGGGATCGGGAGGTAGCCAACCGAAGAATCTTCTATGACTTTACGATCAGCCCGCCCAAAAGCGTCTCGCTGATGGCGCTCTTTCAAGACAAACGACTGGTCAAAATCCACGACGAAGCCGTGCAAAAAGCGATGCGGGAACTGGAGACATTCGCCATGACCCGTGTGCGCAAATTGGGCCGTAGCGACGATCGCGAAACCGGCAATGTGATCGGCGCGGCCTTCCGCCACGAAACCAGTCGGGCGCTCGATCCGCACCTGCACACGCACTGCGTGATCATGAATGCGACCTTCGACCCGGTGGAGAAACGCTGGAAGGCGTTGCAGAATTACGAGATGCTGAAGGCCCAAAAGTTTGTGGAAAATTACTACTACCACGAACTGGCCAAGGGGCTCCATCGCTACGGCTATCCGATCAAAAATAATGCCCGAGACTTCGAGTTGGAGGGTGTGTCCCCCGAGTTGATTGAGCGTTTCTCGAAGCGTCATCTGGAGATCGATGAAGGCGTCAGGGAGTATCTGTCGAACGGTGAACGACCCGGCAATATCAAGGAACTGCGGGCGCAGATTGCGCATCAAAACCGTGCCCGGAAAATCCACGCCTTTCCGCCGGAAAAACTACACGATCTCTGGCGGGAGCAAATGTCCGATGAAGAACGCGTGTCGATTGCGGTCGGCAGCCTGACACAGGGTGATCTGAAAGATGAGGCTGATGTACCCGCGCTGGTGGACTGGTCCGAGGCGCACGTTTTCGAGCGCAAATCCGTGACCGAAGATTACCGGCTCAAGGCCGCCGCGCTCGCCCGTGGCCGTGGCAAAACTTTTACGCTGGAGGAGCTCAACGCGGAGATGGAGCGGCGCGATTATCTGCGCGATGCCTATCACCCGCACTGGGTGAGCACGAGCCAACTGCGAGAGCGTGAACAGGAGATCGTCAACATGGCGGTGCTGGGCGTGAACAGCCACCCGCCGTTCTGTGAAAATTACCAACCCTCCCCCGCCCTTTCCGATGAGCAAAAAGACGCCGTCCGGTCGCTGCTGGCGAGCGAGCATTTCGTGACGCTGTTCCGGGGCGGAGCCGGAACCGGCAAGACCTTCACCTTGCAGGAAGTGGACCGGGGGCTGCGGCAGGCAGGCTTCCAGACGCTTGCCCTGGCCCCGCAGCGTCAGCAGGTGCTCGGGCTGCAACGCGACGGCTTCGAGGCGCAGACGCTGGGCCGGGACGAATTGGAACGCGCCTTCATCGCCGAATACCGCAATGTGGTCAAGGCGGCCTCTGAAGGGAAAGCGTTCGAATCTTTCGAGCGGCTGGACGCGATGGATTGCATCGAGGAAATCGACGGTGACGAACGCCGGGAGGCTCTGGCCTTCGATTACGTCGAGGCACGGAAGGCCGGAGAAAAAACGCTCGTCGTTTCGCAGACCTGGGACGAAATTCACGCTGTCAATGCTGCGGTGCGCCAGCGCCTCAAGGAAGAGGGCCTGCTCGGCAAGGATGTCCCGGTGACGCTCTACGAAAGCCGCGATTTGGACTCGGCCCAAAAGCAGGATGCTCGGTACTACCACCCCGGCGATCACGTTTATTTCATCCGCAAGTACGGGCGTTTCGCCAAAGGCGATCTGGTGCCGGTTGAATCCGTCGATGAAAACTCCCTCTCCCTCTGCAAAGATGGCAAGCTGTCCGCCGTCAGCCTGAAGCAGGCCGAACACTTCGTGGTGGTTCGGCCTCACTCCATCGAGCTGGCCCGGGGTGACCGACTCCAGTTGAAGTTCAACGGACGCTCCGAGGACGGCAAACCGCTGGACAATGGCGAACTCGTCACCGTGGCGCGGATTTTCAAAAACGGGCACCTGTCCGTGGTAGATGACCGGGGTGTCCGCAAGACGCTCGCGGCCAATCAGCACTTGGCCAACCTCGGCTACGCCGTCACCTCCTACGCCTCGCAGGGCAAGACCGTGGATACAGTGCTCTTCAGCGATTCTCAGAACCGCGCCGCCACCGATCGGCGGCAGTGGTACGTCACCATTTCGCGGGCGCGGCGAAAGATCAAAATCTACACCGCCTCCAAAGAGTCCCTGCGCGAGAATCTCCTGCGCTCCGGCGACGAACCCCTCGCCATGGACCTGGAGTGCGCTTCGCCAAGGAAAGACGTGGCGGTCAAGCTGCCGCCGCGCCGGTCGCGAATCGATGACGACTACCCACTTCCTTCCGGCCCAAGCCAGTCGCACGGGATCAGTCTTTAGCCTTTTTCACCACAACACACCCTCAACCCATCCCAATCATGTCATTAGCCGAAAACGTCAAAAAATAAACTCGAAGCCTACCGCGCCGACGGGAGCCATTGCCACGCCTCCGGGCTTCACCGGCAGAAACGAACATCGCTCGCCATCATCACCCGCGACGGGCGGCGCTGGAACATGCCGTGGGCGCATCTGTTCTTCTCCTACTTCGATGCCCAGTCGGGCGCGGAGAACATCCATCTCAGCTACCGGACGCACGAGGTCACGGTCGAGGGGGAGCACTTGCAGGACTTGGCCGCCGAAATCGGGCGTTCCGAAGTCGAATGGATGCAGGCCTGCACGCAGGCATCGGACCAAGCCCGAGACTCGGACAGCCCCTTCATCACCAAGATCACTGTGTCAGAAAAGGGTAAACTTTAGAACTGCTGGCCGCATAGCCTTGTCCCCGCCCGGCAGGCGGCATAGACGTACTGCGTCATGCCTTATGGGAACCTTATCCTGAGCCTGTTCAGCGGCTCGGTAGCTTACGTGCTGCTCGGGCGCTCTTCGCCCCTGATCCCTCCGTCCACCGGCTACATTTTCGGAACGCTCTCCGCCTGGCAGTTTTTCCGCGAATGCCTGCGCCTGCATCTCGCGACGAGCGCAAAAGCCAAGACCAAGCCGGAGAGTAACCCGGTCGTTTTCCGCCTCGGACGCTTCACCTGGCGGCAGTCGGAGGCGTGCCGCCACTGGTTCGTCTCCGGTCAGACCGGCAGCGGGAAGACCTTCTTCTTTCGGCGCATGATCTGGCAATTGTGCGAGCATGTCCCCAACTGGGGCGGCCTCGTGCTCGATGAGAAGGGCGCGTTCATCGAAGTGTTGCGCGGTATCTTCAAGCACCATCCGACCAAAGAGGAAAGTGACCTGATCGTCATTGAAGTGCGCTCGGACGACAGCCCCGCCGACTGGCAGCCGCCGGTCACGTTCAACTTCCTGGAGGTGCCGGGCATCCCCTACTCCAACCACGCCAAGACCATCGTTGATGTCGCCAGTTCGCTGCTCGGCAAGGGCAGCGAAAACCCGTATTTCCCGCAGCAGGCCACGATCCAGATCGAATGGGGCCTGCGCTGCCTGAAGGTCATCCGCGAGCCGGTCACGCTGAAGCGCTGCTACGAGTTGCTGACTAACGACGAGAACCTGAAGACGACCATGGATTTGCTCGAAGAGTTGAAAACGCCGGAGGCGCGAACGGTCTGGTCGCACTTTCAGTCGAGCTACCTCAGCCTCAATGAAGACACCTTCCGGGGCGTGCAATCGAGCATCGCCGGATACCTGAGCTATTTTACCAGCCCGGAGATCGCGGAGGTCTTTTGTCCGAAAGGGCCTTCGACCCTCCGCCTGTCCGATCTGGACGCGGGCAAAGTCGTCACCGTCTCCCCGCCCCAGAAATACGCCGTCGAGCGAAAATACATCTACACGCTCCTGAAGCTGACGTTCTACAAACACGGGATTCAGCGCTTCGACCGGACGCAGAGCGAACGCGACGGACACAACCTGCTGGTCGGGCTCTTCGACGAATTTCAGAAGGTGGCGACGGCCAGCGGGGCCGGGCTCAGCGATTACAACACCGTGGACACGCTCCGCGAGGCCAAGGTCATGGGTCATGACCGGCACGCAGTCCACGCAGAGCCTCGTCCCGCCCATGGGCGCGGACAAGGCCAAGGTCTTTATCGCCAACATGGCCAACCGGGTCATTTTCAAGGCCGCCGACGAAGAGAGCGCCAAGACCGCCGCCGACTGTCTCGGCAAGCACGAGGTCTGGCGCAAATCCCATGGCGTCTCCGGCGGCAAGCGCTCCTTCAACAAGCACAGGGAAGACCGCTACTACGTCCAGCCGCATGAGTTCCCGCAAGCTGCGGAAATTCGAGTGCGTCCTCCAGCACTGCGAAGGCCCTTGGCAGAAACTAACCCTCCCGCCCATCGGCCTCGACGGCCAAGTCTGCGAGTGGTGGTCCAAAGCGAGACGGCAACGCTGAATCAGCAACAGGCTCGGCCAAGAGGCAGGCCCGCGTATGGGCATTTTTGTAGATCACGACAAGCTTCTGCGCGGCCCGGGTGATCGCGACGAAGACCTTTTTAGTATTCTTGCGGATCAACTCCTCCCGGTCAGTGTCGTCCAAGCTCAGGGCTCCTTCCTGCTCGAACAAGCGATCCAGACCAATGACAACAACGATCGGCGACTCAATCCCTGTACAGGCGTTGATCGTGGTGATTCGCATCTGGGTACGATCCGTCGCATCTGAGGCTGAGACAATGCGCCCCTTAAAGTGAGCCTCCAGATGCGCCCGCTCATGCAGCTCACCGAAGCCGGAGGCGTCGATCAGGAGCACATTACCCGGATTGAGTCCGCTCTCAAAGAGCTGCTTGAGCTGCTCGATCAAGACATTCTGGACTGACCGGCTACCGGCTTGAATGAGCTGCGGCTCCTCCCCGGCTGGCATGGAATCGATGTAGGCCTGATCCGGCAGGTTGACCTCATCTTCCTCGCTGCCCACACGGCTCATGTAAAAGCGTTTGGCCAGCGCCATGATAGGCCGCGTGTTGCGGTAGGGACGGGTCAGCCGCTGGGAGCGTCCCCGCATGTCGCCGCCCAGAACCTGCACCCAGGATTGACCGCTACGCAAGAATCCCTGCGTGGGATCGGCGGCCATAAAGAGACGCCCGCAATCTGGATGCAGCGACTGGCGCACACATTCGAACCAGATGGGGGCAAAGAACTGCGCCTCATCGATGTAGATCGTGTGGTAGGTATTGCCCGTGATTTCACCCTCACGCAGCTTTTTCAAAAAGAGCCGGGGCACCACGGGCCAGTCCACCCGCTTGTCCTCATCGAGCATCTTGCGGTAGTTCAGATACAGGCGATAGACGCCGTGCCGCTGCGTAGCTTGAAGCGCCCGCTTACGCCCCGTTCGTTCACTCTGCAAATACCAGTCAAGGGTGGGATTCTCCAGCGCGTTGTCCGAGATCCATTCAAACTCTTCGAGCAGAAACTCTCGCGTGAACTGCCCTTCCAGTTTGGCGTCCTTCAATGCCTGATCCAGATAGTCATTCCGCGTGGCCGGGTCGATGGTTTCGAAATGCATCATTGAGCGCAGCCAACTGTAAAAGGTCCGCCATTCAATGTTGCCCGACATCCCCAACTCGCGTGCCCGGTTGGCCAGATCCGCCCGCAACGGCTTATTGTGCATCAAAACCAGGACGCGCTGGCTGGTATCAAGGCTGGCGGAGAGGCGGGCGCGAAAAAGCAGGATGAGGGTTTTCCCACAGCCAGCCGTGCCGGTAACCAAACGCACATGCCCGGAACTAGCCGCCTTGAAAGCTTCACTGGAAAGCTCCAGGTCACGCTTCATCGCCGCCTCCTGATCATAGTCCAGCAGAAAGTCCATCTGCTGAGGAACCGCTTTATCGGCCAGTCGCTCCGCCCGCGTCACCCAATGTGCCGGGATCGCCGCCTCCGGCGCAAAGCGACCCACGATCAGATTGAGCACCTGCTGATCCAGTTCCCGGTCATCGGCGGATTTGAGGTGGTGCAACAGGGCTTCACTCCGACAGGCCTGCTTGCCCAAAAACAAATAGGGAGCCCCCTGCCAGCTTTGCGCCAGCCGCCCCACCGAGTCATCGGAAGCCTTGGGAAAGAGGACCCAGTGTTGCAGAGGAATGTCCGCCCCGGCCCCGAGTTCTTCAAGCACCAGGCGGGTAAACGCATCCAGACTGTGCGCCTGCTTCAGGCCAACGGGCGGCTCCCCGCGATCCTCCAGCAAGTCTCCCTGAAAATACCGCTCCACGTCTTCTGTGTCTGCACTGCTGACAGCCAACAAAAAGGCCGCCCGGTTGCGGTAGATAACAAGGAAGTCCGGGTAATCCGCATTTCCCACCTGAAAACTGATGCGGCAAATCAGCTCGTCATCGTCGATCGCCTTCAATTGCCGCCATACCTTCACGAGGTGCTCGGGAAGCTTCAGGGGCAGTCGGTCTGGTAACATACGGGCCATGGCTAGACTTCGATAAAGTGGCTCGCCTCCCGCAAGCTTCGCCAATGCTCAATGGCCTCCCGTGCCTCGTCGCTGGCGCCCTCGGTCTTCAGAAAGTTATCAGCCGCCAGCACAATCAGCTTCACCTTGGCACGGCTGACAATGACATTCAGACGCGAAGGCAGGTAGATAAACTCCTGGATGGCGCTCAAGAACCGGACATCGGCTGCCGCCGTGCTCATGATAATGACACTGCGTTCCTGGCCCTGCATACGCTCAACGGTATCAACCACCACCTGTTGTAATTCTGCCGGGTCCCACACGCGGTTCTGCCTCAGACGCTGCCGAATGACCCGCCCTTGCCGACGAAACGGCGTAATCACGCCGACATCCCCGATCGGATGGCCCCGCCGGTGCAGTTCCGTCATCAACTGATTGACGAGGTCGGCCTCCTCCATCGAATAGTGACGGGTGGCCTCTACCTGAGTCGGAACCCATACCAGGCTGTGTTCTTCGCTCAAGGCCTCCCCTAACCAAGGCTGGCCGGGATGGCTGCTCAATCGCAGGGCCTTGTCACGGCAACTCTCGTGGGGCTCCAGCTCGCCCGCATAAAACTCCGAACTGACCCAGCGGCAAATTTCTCCATTCAGACGGTGAGTGACGGTCAACATCTCGCGATCGGCGGCAGAACGCAGCCGCTGGAAAAGTCCGTAGTCCTTCGCCTCGAACGAACTCTTGGACGCCAGCACCGGTGGCAACTGCTTTTCATCTCCGATCACAACATAGGTGTCCGCGCTGAGCATAGCCATGACCGCCAAGGGAAGCGTCATCTGACTGGCCTCATCAATAATCACGCAGTCAAAATCCGCCCGCTTGAGCCGCTCGCTAAACGCGGCAAAGGGCGTCGCCCCGATGACGTAACCCTCCGTACGGTCATCAAAGCCGCACTCGGCAAAGTTTTCATAGACGGGTGCCTCCAGCGTCTCGTCATAACCGGCCACACCGACCTTAGCGACCCGTTCGAGCTCCGGATTCATCTCACACACCTTGTTCAGGGCCTCGTGAATGGCCCGGTGCGTACAAGCCGTGACCAGAATACGCTGGCCCAGAGCCAGCCGCTGCCGGACGATTTGGGCCAGCACACGCGTTTTCCCTGTTCCAGGGGGGCCCTGAATCAGCGCGCACCAGTTAGTGGCTGCGCCCATCCCCACGGCCTCCTGCTGAGAATCGTTAAAACCAGCCTCGGTGGCGGCAGAGGCCGCCGCGTCGTACTCGTAAGGATCTAACCCGTCGGACTGCGCATGGCCTTCGATCAGGGGAAGAATCCGGCTCCGCCCACGCTCCGTCGCCCCCATTTCGTCCAGGGCCCGATTCAATTGCGGGGCTAAATCGATGAAGCCCGCATCCAGCGTAAAAACGCCCTGCCCCTGGGTGATATGCTTGGCGTCGGACTCGGAGAAAGAGACCTCAATGAATTCACGTCCGCTCTGGGTCGGACCATCGCCCACCCAAAATCCCAGGGCCAACGGCTCAAAGGGATTACCCGTATGGAGCATAATCCGATCCCCCTCGCGAAACTCGGACAGGTTCTCCTCACACTCGAAGCGCAGGATATTGCCCTCTCGCCGCTGTCGGCAGCTTATCTTCTCCAGACACTTGCCTTGCAGCACCCGCTCCCCCACGGTCATCCGCAGCAGCTTTTCATGGCTCGCCTGCTGCGCCCGGGATTCTTCGGCAACCAGCTCTTTAAGCTCCTGAAAGATGGCTAGATAGTTCTGCGTCGACATCGCGTGGGATTATTGCACAAAAAGACTCTCAATCGCCACCATGTCCAGGGCACGAAGCATCGAACTAGCATAACGATCCATTACGCCAGTAGATTGTTAATTCCCCGCACTTTCAATCGCTTAGTGAGTTCAAGAGCCTATTTCTTGCCCTTTCTTTCGGTCTTCCTGGGGGCACCCGGGCTGGAGTCCAGAGTAATCCCCACCGAACGGCAGAAGTGACGCAGGGTCTTGAGAGTCGGCATGGCAGTAGCCCCGACCTCTGCCTCAAAGTATCGAACAAATTCCCGCATCGGGTATTTATCCTTGGGATGCTCCGGCACATAGAGCAGCAGGTGAAATTGCCACCACTGCCCCGGGTCATGATTCCATTGGCCGTTAGCGTGAAATTCCTCTTTCTGGAGAAAAGTCAGCGTGTCTTTAATCTGCTGAAAGAAATCGGTCCGATTCTCGGCGATAGCCCGCCCCAGATAGTCGAGAGTCAGTTGCCTCAGACGAGGGTCGTTAGATGCATTCTCCCCAGCCATGGACTTTTTCCAGGCGCGTACCAACAGATAGACCCCCAAGTCCCGATTGCCTGACTTGTACCGCTCCAAGAAAATCAGCAGCTCTTTACGAGTCAGGCCGCCATAGGACTGGGACAGACGCTCTTCAACCTCAGTGGCAAAGATGGCACTTCGCTCGTGAGCCAAATACTCCTCTTCCGGTGAGCTCACCGCCCCGCCCCCTACACCGCTCGCTGACGTCCCTCCCGCATTCTCAACGAATTGCCGGATAAGCAATTGCACCCCCTCTGAGGATCGCCAAAGGGACAGAAATTCCACAAAACCGGCCTCGATTTCGCTGCCCATAGTGCGAGCTAGGAAATCTTCAAAGGTGATTAACGAACGTTCTTCAGAAACGGACATAGGCGAGAAGGCGGACAGGCAGTTTGTATGAAGCCCACTTCAGGGGCAACCCCTGCCCCAACCGTCCGGCCATCCCCATGGCCTTTAACCCTTTTTTAGCATGCAGGGCCTGGCAGTCCCATGAACATGTCGAAACTGTCCTACTGCCTACGGCCAAGACGATCACACCTGCCCATTCGTGCTTATGGCCGCCGCTACAATGGGCTTCGCCCACTCTGGGGTCCGAGATAGATCACCTGGACCAAGGATCTTCTGAGCACCAACATCCAGCAGAAGCATCGGTTGGGGCTGTTGTCCCTCACGGGGGTCCGCTTGCCATGAATTGTCAAACAGCCGTAAGCTGTGTACATAGGGAAGCAGGCGAATCAGGTTTCGACGGCTGCCATCCCAACGCTCACGAATCTTCTCCTCGGAAATCGGATGCCCGCCTTGCTGGACGCGCTGATGCACCCGCTCAATATTCAATTCGACCGATTCCAGCCCCACATACCAGATTTTGACATGCGCCCCCCTCTTTGCAGCCTCAATGAGTAAAGCCGGAATGGTCTGCCCTCCCAGAGTGGTTTCAAACGCATAAGTTGCCTTGTTCGAAATCGCATTCTCAAGCAGTGCCTTTCCCAAGGCCCATGCGTGGCTATTCGCCATGGACTGAGAAGCACTCGGGTTGTCGTCCAGAAATCTGCGGGCGACTTCATCTGGATTGTAATACTCCACTCCTTTGGCACGAAACGTCGCGCCAGCGACACTGCTCTTACCGGAGCCATTGACTCCCGCAAGAACGTAAATCACCGGCTGCTTGACAGCCATTACCTTGTCGGTTGAGAGCCAATTGCCGCCTTGCCCAGTTCATCAGGCGGCGCATTGAAAGCATCCTCGTAGGCCTTCTGAGCCTTACCAGACTGCATCTTAGCAAACCGCGCCTCATACTCCTTTCGAAAGACTTCCAGCGGGTCCCTCGCCGCCAGTTCTTCAATCATCTGATCGTAGAGCTCTACCGGAAGTAGAATCGCCTCGGGCTTACGACTGCGTGTGATCGTGACCGGCCCTGACTGTAAGACCTTCTGGTAAACGCTCTTGAATGCATTTTTCAGGTCTGATGCGGGCGCCGCAGGCAGACTCTTTGAGCGATGCAAGGTATGGATGTCATGAATGGCCGGCATAATGGCAATATTTGTCATTATTGCCAATTTGTCAAGATAGATCAGGATTCAAACAGTGGCAATAGAGTCTACCGGGGAATTTGCTCGGCATTCCAGCTGACGCTTCAGGGAAAGGGTCGTTCTATTCTATCAACATTTACTATAAGGCATTCAATATTCGCCACGATCAACATCTCGTTCCGATGGTATAACGACAAGGGCCAGCTAAGACCTCCTCCCGCTTTTGGCCTCAACGAAATCACGGTGTACGCGTCCTCATTCTCGTCGCGATAACCGGATAAATAGTTCTCGCTTGAGCCACTATGCCACGTAAGTAAACAGGTCCAAAAGCTCCTCAGAAACATACCCAACGGGTTGGTGGTCGGGCTACGGCCACAGGTGTCAGATACGAGGTTAACGTGGCCACAACATACCCGGGGCAGGAAATACGCCAAGAAGAAGAACGGAGAGCCCGTAAGAGCTCAATTTCGAAACCTCATCCACTGGCGAGTTGCGTTCAGCGCGACGCCTTCTTTCGCAAAAATTTCAACTTCTTCCTGCAGTTCATTTTCTTGTTCGGACTTTGTTTGTCCGGCTGGAGTGGATAACCATTCGTCCGGTGATATCCTGGAGCCAGTATCTGCCGAGAACAATGGCCATGTCGCTTGTGAGAGGCTTGCCGAGAGGGTTATGTCCGAATCGACCGGGGTGTTCGAAACGACGGTATACCGCTCTTCTAAATGCAGGGGGATGGCCCCAACATTGACGGCTAGTCCCTCTCCACAATTGATAACGACTGCGCACCAGGAACGCCCGAAGTACAAGCAGAAATATCCTTCCGGTTTTGCCGCAGACAACTGGCCTCGCTCAAGAAGCGTAAACATGGCCAGTCTCGCTGCCATCCCGTAAGTGATCGGGAATTGATCTGCACTGGGTTGCCCAAAATTAAGTAGCCCCAAGTTCCTCCAACGCTCCAGAGATCGATCAAATGAAAGGCGATAGTTTGTCGATCTAGCGCATACTTGCTTGGTTTTTCCGCTGGCAAACTCGGCAGACCAGACTATCCATCTTAATTCAGAGAGCAGGAGGGGGCCATCGACAAGAGCATCCCAACAGGCTGCCCGTCGAAATGTATTGCGAGGTTTTGGGGAAGCAGTCACGATCTTAGCTGGTGATTTCTATATGTTCGATACCTGTTACAATAAGAACGTCATGCCCCTTAAGCGTTGCTTGAAAACGAGGCCTCTAGATTATTTCGGGTCCTGAGACTGCTTGAGCATGGGCGAAAAGGAGAGCGACGTCATGCTTTGTTTTTCTGCTTAATGTATAGTAACAAAGCAAAAATTCGTAGGCAATGGGTCAAAAAACGTCAAATCGAATCGCACTTCTGCTTGGGAAGGAACTGGGGTACTGTCGGCGTGTGCTTGCCGGGGTTTTGAGCTATGCTGATTCTCATAAACTTCAGTGGATGTTCCACCATGCTCCGCCGGATGTCCGTGTTTTGCCTGCGTTGGAACGTTGGCAGCCGGATGGAGTGATTTTATACAGGTGGGACCGGGGCATCGTTGAGCGTTTGCATGAACTCGGGGTCAAGATTGTTTCTGTGGGAGATACCACCCCAGACCTGACGATACCTTGTTTCGATGTGAACAATGAGGCGGTTGGGCGTGTAGCTGCGGATTACTTTTTGGGCTTGGGCCATCGTTTCTTTGCTTATTATGGGAGCCGTTCGATCCAATCTTCTATTAATCGCGAGAAAGGATTTCGCGCTCGTCTGGAAAGCCTGGGCTATCCCGTCTCAAGCCTGAATGCCGATTCTCTAGCAAGCTCCCCGTTTGGGCAGGACTGGAATTATATCGATCGCGGAACTGAGCGCTGGCTCAAGCAATTGCCCAAGCCGACTGGCGTATTGGCATCTAATGACATACCAGCCAAGTTGCTATGCGAAGCGTGCTGGCAATTAGGGATTCAGGTCCCGGATGAGATATCCATCCTTGGCGTGGACAACGATGTTTCTGAATGCCAAATGAGTGTCCCCGCCCTTTCCAGTATTGAGGTGCCTGCCGAGCAGATTGGGAGCGAGGCGGCAGCCTATCTGTTTCGGCTTCTAGAGGCGGATGGAGAAATGAAATGTTCGGCCAAGTTCCTGCCCCCTCTGGGGGTCATTGCCCGTAGGTCAACTGATTGCCGGGCGACATGCGATGAACGCCTGAGGGATATCTTAAATTTTATCGAAGAGACGGTGGAGCAGGGAACAACAGTGTTGGACGTGTGCCGATATAGCGGGCTAAACCGACGTTCGGTCGAACGCCTGTTCAAGTCGGAACTAGACTCAACGGTCTTCCAGCGCATTCAGGAAGTACGGATAACACGGGCGAAACGATTGCTATTGGAAACAAGAATGACGATGGACGAAATCGCTGGGCAATCCGGTTTTGGAAATACGCGCCGACTGGATCGCGTGTTTCGCCAGGTTGAAGGAGTTTTGCCGTCAGCCTATCGTAGTGAGGTTTAAGCTTTACGCTGATGGACCCTCAAGGAGAAAGCGATAAGCGAGCGTGTTAATCCAGCAGCCCATGTAACGCTGGGCGTGCCTCCAGAGCCTTGATGACTTCGCCCACTCGTTTGATGTCATGGTCGATGAAGCCGCCGAAAGGAGAGGCGAGGTGGCGCTTGCAGAGTCCTTTGATTTCGAGTGCGCCCTTAATGCCTTTGATGATGCTGGAACCATGCTTCCCGATAGTGAAAAGCCGACAGGAAATCTCCATGACCTCCTGCTGCAATATCTCGGCTTCGTGCACTTTGCCAGCTTGCATAAGCTCATAAATCTTTACGTAAACTTTCGGGAAAACATTTGCCCCTCCATTAATTCCTCCATTCCCGCCAGCCAGCATGGATTCCGCCAGTATTTCTTCCGGTCCGATCAAGAGGCTCAGGTCGCGGTCCCCGATGAGGCGTTTGACTTTCTTGAAGTAAATCAGGTCGCCAGAACTGTCTTTGAGCCCGAGACAGTTCTCCATCGAAAAGCCCATCTCCACAACATACAGCGGAATAGAGGACTTCGTCAGCGCCGGCATGTTGTAAAGGAAAAATGGCAGGCTGATGTGCTCCGCAATACGCTTGAAGTAGTCATACAATTCGGGCGCGCCCGGAACGAAATAGAAGGGAGGAGTGAAAGCCACGGCATCGGCGCCGGCTTTCTTTGCGTGCTCTGCCAGAGAGAGTGTTTCAGCATAGGCGGTATCACTGATGCTTACGATAACCGGAACACGCCCATTAACTTTCTCGGTGACAAAATCAATATATTTTCGGCGCATGTCATAGCCTAGATTCGGTCCCTCTCCAGTGGTTCCGAGTATGAAGAGGCCATGCACACCGCCTGCGATGACATGCTCGATCAACTGTGCCGCGCCTTTTAAGTCGAGTGATTCGTCAGCCTTGAGGGGAGTGACGAGGGGGGGGATAATGCCTTGTATTTTCATGGGGAGCTAAAGCAGATACATTGAAGCTATCTAACGATAGGGATAGCCTGCTCCATAGGCAAGCTGGATCAGTTTCCCTCAAAACCGTTGTTATCGCCTATCTTCACATTTGTGCAATGGGTGCATGGACGAATAATAAGCGACCGCCCAAAGCCGTTGGCCTTGTTTCCGCTGATGCTCACAGTATCGCAGTAGGATAGATCAATCGCGGGAAATCCCGTCACCTCAGGATAATCGGCGCTGAATTCAATGCTATTGTCTTCGATGGTCAGTCCGCTGACTGACCGGGCAAAGACGAGGCTGCCGCTGAAACTCCTGATTGTATTATTGGCAAACGTGATATTACGGTGGTACCGTTCGTCCCCTTGGCGTTGCTTTCCGGTGAGTTTGGGTGAGGCGTACAGGGGATAGCGTTCGGCGCCGTCGAAGCCGACGTTGACGAAGGTGTTGTTGCGAATCGTCACATCTTCGACGCCACCGGATTCATACCAGACGTTGTTATCACCTTCGATCAGTATGCCGTGCATTTGCGAGGCGATGATGTTGTTTTCAATCAGCACTTTTCCCTTTGTGCTTACAAGCAAACCCCGTGCACGATTCTCACGGATAATGTTATTGCGGAAAACCAAGTCAGGGTACCACGATAGATTCTCCATCGCAAGGGCTCCTTCGGGCATATCCTGTGGCATATCGGCGAGAGTGACCAGAAAGCGTTTTTCATTGAGAGTTCTGGTCTCAATCACGGTCGTTTGATGGAATGGCTGGAGATTTACGGACGACAGCAGCGCGACCCTGTCGCCTGCTTCGGCAAAGGTAATACCCCATTGCTGGAAGTGGCTGATCTCGCACAGAAAGGTGTTGTTACCCAGATATTCGACGATCTTGACATAAGCGCCATGAACGTTGATGCCATCGTCGAGCATGTGCTCGAAAAGGCAGTTCTCGACCCGTATCTGCCCTTTGCACCCGAGGAAATGGGTGGCGTCGGCGCGTGTAGAGATAAGACGTTCCTGAGTCGATGTCACAGTCATCGCATCGACATGGATATTTTCGACGCGCTCGGCGATAAGCCCCATCCCCCCGGCCGCATAGATGGTGACGTTCATGACGGTTATATCTTTGGAATTGGCTAAGTGAATCGCCGGGCAAAGACGGCTGGTCGGACGGGCACCATACGAAATTAGAACGCTGCCGACCGGTGGCGCCGCTTTACCGAAATTTGCCTCTAACCTGTAGCGGTTATCCCCTGCCCGGGTGGCCGTGTGCTTGCTCAGGCCTGTTGCATAGTCTTGTGTGTTGATGATCGGTGAGCGGGTTTTGGGGTCCCAGACAAGACAGGCGCTCATATCGTCTTTCCAGTCGTACTTTATAGATCGCAACCGACCACGTTCGATCGTTTGCGGGTACCGCGTTGGATCGGCCTCAAGAATGGCGAACTTCCCGTTCTCGTCACTTTCAATGACACGCAGCTCATCATGGAACGCACGTGCCCAGTCGATGCTGAAGTTTTTGAGTGTGACACCATCCGCCCCGTCCACGACAAATGGAACGATGCGCCCATGAAACATGAACGTGGAGCCGCCGCCGTCGATCGTAATGTTTTTACAGCCAAAAAGCGGGAATCCCATACGCTTGAGACTGTTGTCGTGATTGGCCACCCGCCGGTAAATCTCCTGCGCATCCTCCGGATAGAATTCATAGGTCCCTTTGGGGAAAATGAGTGTCACGTCCGCTTCGTCTTTGATCGATGCCATGAGCAGATTCAACCGGAGCGTGACATCGGCTCCCGGCACAATTCCTTCGTCGGCAACATTGATCACACGCGCACAGGCCAAAGGCATCCAGGCCGCGGCAATGGCAGTGATCACTAGAAGTTTTCGCATTATTGGGTCCGTTTGTGAGGTTGTGTATGGCGAGGATGGCCATGCATCGGGGAGGCCTGAGAGAGGAGCTTAATTGGTCCGGTGGTAAATTTGCGGGTTTTCCCCCTTGTAGATCAAAAGCTTATCCGCGTCCTGGTTTTCCAACTTCACTTTTGACGTCGCAGTCCCGAGCGGCAGCCAGCAGACCTGTCCGCTGCCGGCATTTTCGTGCCCAGCCTCAAAGGGGTCGAGGGGGTAATCGTAGACCCAGTAGGCAAACGGCTTCTCGTCAGGGGTCCCAGGGCTTTCATACATGACCCCGTCCTCGCGAATTTCGTAGAGAGTGCCACCCCGCTCCCATGTGCCTGTGACTTGCGGGTCGTGTGGCCCCCGGTATCCTTCACCGGCCTGAAATTCCCACCCGGACTCTTCGTAATCCGGCGACCATCTAATATCACTGACCCTCGGCTTTTTGCCTTTTACGAATTCTTGTTCCAGAACCATCAGCGGTGTGCCGTCGCGGACAACAACGGCCCGAACGGTGGTCGAATCACGGAGCGTGAATGGTTCTTTGTAGAGGTTACCCGACAACGGATCGCTGCCGTCAGTGGTGTAGCGTATTTCGATGTCGGCCTCCGGCAGCTTGCCTCGAAGCATGACACGACCTACATCGATGGCCACTTGCTCCGAGTCCTCGAACAAGGTGTCACCCAAAATAGTCGCCGCGGTGATCTGGATAGGTGCATCGCCGTCGGTTCCCTGAAAGAAACCGCGAGCGTATCCATAGAAAAGATCGCGGTAATCTACCCGATGTGGATTCACATCGACGGGATCTCCGTTTTCGAATCCTAGATTCTCCACCGGTCCTTCGATCGTGAATGAGATACGGTTCATCGCCCACGGGACATTGTTGCCGTTGGCGTCCAGTGCCTGAACGGTCAGTGTCGCCGTATCGAGACGGTCAGCCTTCAACTCAATGTTGTTAGTCTCAAGTCCCAATGTAATCGGTGGGCCTGCCGTCTTCCATACTTTTTCGGCAACGGGTTTGCCATTGTCGTAGCCAACAGCCTTCAGTTCGCCTGGGATATAGGGGACCCTCCAAATAAACTCCAGCCATTCGGGGTCTTCCGACTTTCGGCCCAGCGACTCGCCGTTGAGAAAAAGCTCAACCTCATCGCAATTGGAGTACGCCACCACGGGGACTGGAGTGCCAGGCTCGAGAAAGCGATGGGTCCAGTGTGGCAGGATATGCACCATCGGTTCCTTTGTCCATTGGCTCTGGTAGAACCAATAAAGATCCTTCGGAAAGCCGGCGAGATCAATGATGCCGAAATTCCAAATGCGCGCCGGGAATTCCCCATCCCCAAAAGAAGCTTCACCAAGGTAGTCAAAGCCGGTCCAGCGAAATTCGCCAATGACCCAAGGCATGTCACGGGTTTCACGCCAGCTCGTACGCGCGGAGATGCGTACCCCGCAGTTGTCATAACTGGAGCTATAGCGCGGATGACCGTCAAAGAATATTTGCTCGGCCCCGTACTCGGGAATCTCGTTTCGCGGGCGGTCCTTGTCGCGCCACCAGGTCCGTACACGGTAAAATCCCCGGGTCTGCAAAGTGTGTGGAACCTCGGTACGCACACAGAGCTCGTTCGGGTATTGTTCGTGAAATTTCTGCATCGCTCCCGGCATGCCACCAGGGCCGTTAAAGCCCTGAATATCGACTCCTTGAAACACGCTTCCACCTGTTGTCGGCCGAGTGTCATCAAACTTCTTGATGTAGCCGGTAATATCATGCAGGTCATCTTGCCCGGTCTCATTACCGATAGAATACATGACAATACATGGATGGTTACGGTTGGAGCGGAGCCATTCTTCGACGTCGATTTTCCACCATTGGCGGAAGAACCGGGCGCCGTAGTCTGCCTCAGCCTTTTGATGCCATCCGTCAAAGATCTCATCCATCACCATGATTCCCAGTGCGTCACACAGCTCGTAAAACTCTTGAGTGCGCGGATTATGGGATGTGCGAATCGCGTTGCAACCCATCGCCTTGAGCAACTCCAAGCGCTCTTTCAATATCTTTCGTGGGATGGCCCCGCCGACTGGCCCGCCATCATGGTGCTCGCAGACCCCCTTCATTTTCATGGGTTCGCCATTGAGGGCAAAGCCGGTATGTGGATCGAATGTCAACGTACGAATGCCCACCTGAGTCTCGATGGCATCGACCTCTTTACCCTCGGATGTCACCGTGGTGCGTAGCGTGTAGAGGTTGGGCTCATCCACCCCCCACAGTTTCGGCTGGTTGACCTCGAACTGTTGTTTCCCGGCACCGAGGGCCTCTCCTGCGACCTTGCCGTCATCGGAAATAAGCTGATTGAGGACTGTGGCCTTCTCATCGCCGACGATTTCCGTTTCAACCTGCACCAGCGCCCGTTCTTTATCGGCTGTCAATGTCTGAAAGAAAATGCCTCCGCGCTTTACATGCACTGGATCTGTGGCAAGGAGGGAAACGCTCCCCAAAATCCCGGTGCTCGTGTACCAGCGGGCGGAGGGCTGTTGCTCGTTATCCACGCGTACGGCGATGACATTCTTACCCGACCTGAGGTAAGGCGTGAGATCGTAGGCGAAAGTCACATAGCCGTAGGGACGGCTTCCGAGTTCCACGCCATTAACCCAGACGGTGCTGTTCATGTACACGCTGTCAAACTCAATGGACACGTCCCTGCCCTTCCAGTCCGAGGGGATGTCGATGGTTTTACGGTACCACACGATTCCCGTAGGCAGATAGGCTCCACTTCCTCCTGCGGGGGCATCTGCCGAGTATTCGCCCTCGATGGACCAGTCATGCGGGACATCCAGGGTACGCCAGTCCGCATCGTTGTAGTCGATCGACTGCGCACCGGTTTGCTCTCCTGCTTTGAATTTCCAGTCGAAATCAATATTTACACGTTCACGCTCAGCTTGTGCAGCCGAAAAAACAAACATACTTATCCCGGCAAACGCTGCCAGCTTAAGAGGGGTAATCATTCGAGGGTTCAGTACTTTATTTATGTTCAACTTCCGCGGTTAATGCACAGCTAAAGTATGCACGCTAACGGGGTAATGGAGGTTTATCGTTCGTATGCTGCCAGACTGAACTACAGCGCGGGAACGCATGCGAATGGTCATCCGTCTGGTGCTTGGGCATTAAGACGATACTTTAATTCTCTTGGAAATCGGATTCATTTTTATCCCAATCCGTGAAAGACCATTTGGGATTTGCGGATGGAACACGAGCCTGCTCCATCAGGGCATTTAATTCGGCGACAACGTCAGGGTATTCCCGGGCGAGGTCTCTGGTCTCTCCGGGATCGTTCGAGAGATCGTACAGTTCCAGTTCGGGGTGTGGGCTTTTGTTTATGCCGTAAATAACGCCTTTCCATTTCCCTTTGCGGATGGCCTTCCGCCCGTCCTTTTCTGTGAATTCCCAATAGAGGTAATCATGCTCTTTTTGGCCTTGTTCTCCGAGCAGGGAGGGAAGAAAAGAAATGCCGTCCACAGGGATAGGAATCGGTTGGTCAAGCAACTCCGCTACCGTGGGAAGGAAATCCCAAAAAGCGGAGATATGGCCGGACTCGGTTCCCGCTTCAATGGTGCCGGGCCAGGTGGCAATGAATGGCATATGAATGCCTCCTTCGTAGAGGTCGCGCTTATAGCCCCTGTATATGCCGTTGGAGTCGAAGTAGTCTGGGTCGGCCCCGCCCGCCTGGTGAGGACCATTATCGGAGCTGAAGATAACCAATGTGTTATCGGCAATTCCAAGCTCTTCGAGCTCGGCCATCACTTCGCCAACGTAATCATCAAGGATATTAACCATGGCCGCGAATGCGGCGTGCCCCTCCGGTTGTCCCTTGTAATAGCCTTCTTTGTACACTTTTTCAGGCATGTATTTTCCGCGGTGCTTTTCCATATACGACTCAGGGGCGATCAGGTCTGCATGCGGTTGTATGATCGCGTAATAACAGAAGAACGGACGGTCTTTATTCTCCCGGATGAAATTCAGAACCTCGCTCTGAATAAAGGCCGGGGCGTAATCCTTGCTAAAAGAGCCGACGTTACCCCACAGAAACTCTCGCTTGTTGTCGTTCCATAGCCAAGCGGGATAATAGGAGTGCGCAAGTAGTTGACAGTTATAGCCGTAAAAGCGGTCAAACCCCACGTTCAGAGGATCGCTTGCGCTCCCCGGATAGCCTAGCCCCCACTTGCCGAAAACCCCCGTCCGATATCCGGCTTGCTGAAAGAGATTGGCCACCGTGAACGTCCCCTCGGGCATTGGAAACTGTCCTTCCGGGCCCTCCCCTTGTTCATTTCCCCGGATCTGGGCATGCCCCATGTCCATGCCTGTCATTAACGAGCAGCGAGAGGGGGCGCAGACGGTGCTGCCAGAGTAATGGTTCGTAAAGCGAATACCCTCCCCTGCCAGCCTGTCGATATTCGGCGTTTCGAATTTGGTCTGCCCCTGACAACTGAGGTCCCCATATCCGAGGTCGTCAGCAAGGATATAAATGACATTGGGGCGTTGTGCTTCGGCAGCGTCTGCTCCACCTGACGCTGCAACAAATAATGTGCACGACAGTAGAAATAGCCGAGGATTGATATTCATTGAATCTAAATTTATTCCCAATCTTTTCGGAGAGGGGCTCGGATAGGGTATACAGAGTTTATCAAGACATCCATGTTCCCTAACTTAGTTGCAAAATACGTAGATGTGTCCCCACCTTCGGATATACATTACTCACATCGTGTTGTGCTTTGCTATCTTCACCGCTTTCTGCGATATATTTTCCTTGAGAAGAGGCTTGCGATTATGAGTGCGGCGATGCCGTATGTGGCGGAAGATGTTTCGGGGATGTTGACGGCGGTGAGGGAGACGAGGTTGAGTCTTCCTGTATTGCTACCGGCGAGCGGTCCGGCTGCCAGTCCCGTGATGACGATGGTACCGTCCGTGGGGGTGACGCTGGTCCAGGTGGCGACGGCGGAGACTGCGTCTGAGGAGGTGATGGTGATGGAGTCGGGGTCACCGGAGCCGGTGGCGATCTGCCAGAGGAAGTCGGTGGTGGTTCCGTCGCCCATGAGTACCATGATGTTGTAGGCGTAGTTGTCGTCGAGGTCGCTGAAGGTCAGGGTAAAGCCGAAAGCCTCGCCTCCGGCGGTGCCGGTGTTCTGGTTGTTGAACCAGATCCCGTCGGTTGTGGCGCTGACGGGGATGCCGGGGACCGGGTCGTGGTCATTGGACGAATTGCTGCCGGCGACATTGCGGGTGCCATTGGAGACATTGAGCAGGAAGCTGGAGCCGGTCAGGTTGCCTGCGCTGTCTTCGAGGTTGGACAGGGACTGCTCGTAGAAGGCAACCGCTCCGGTGGCGGCAACCGACAGTTCGGTGAATCCTGCCTCAGGGGTCAGGGTCGATCCGAAATCGATGTAGACGCTGGCTCCTTCGACTGTTGCGGCCGAGAGCGGGGTGAGGGCGGGCAGCATCGCGGCCGAAGCGGTCAGCGCCAGAGTCCTGATGGAGTAGAATTTCATAATGTAAACAACTTATTTGTTATTAGCGTTGGGGGTTTTCAATTAAACTGAAAGCATTTAAGAAGGATCGTGCTTCTAATGCGACGGAATTTTAAGCAGATTATAGCCCGAATAGTCAAGCGGTTTATTTGTGGATTCGATTTTGCCCGGGACTGTCGTTTTTTGGGTTGCGTATGTCGTAAAATAGGATTCTACCACTAGGTAAAATCCGCCATATTCCCCCAACCCGAGACCCTGTCCATGAACTATTCGACCCGAACCAGGAAGGCTGCCTGCCTCTCGCTTTGCCTTTTAATGACCAGCGCGGTGCCCCTCTTGCGGGCCGCCGACCTGGCCGAACCCCTGCTGGAGCTCCAGGACGGCGACGTCAACATACATGGGGTCGAGGTGGTCAAAATGTGGACCGCCCCCATGCCCCGGGCCGATGTCCTGGGGGCAGGCTACCCTCAGATCGAGGGCGTGCGCCACGCGCTGGTCTTTGCCGCCACGGACGAGACCGGCGGCTACAACCACCATGCCCAAATAACCGTGCACAAGGGTACGATCTACGCCCTGTGGAGCAATAACCGCCACTTTGAGGACGCCCCCGGCCAGCGCGTCCTCTTCGCCACCTCCCCTGACGGCTTGCACTGGAGCAGCCATGCCGAGGCCTTTCCCTCGCCAGGCCCCTTTAAGGAGAAATCCGAAACCGGCCTGCTGTTGACGACCCTCGGCTGGGTCCAGGTCGGCGACAAGCTCTTCGCCCTGGCCAAGCTCACCGCCATGGACGGCTTCCGCAATCCCGACAACACGCTCTTCAGCCCTACCAAGGACCGCAAGCGGGGCATCATCTTCGACAAACGCATCTACTACGGCATCCTGGCACGCGAGTTGACGGACGCGGGCACATGGGGGCCCATCTTCACCGTCGAGGGCAAACCTCCCGCCCCCGACCAAATCGCCTTCCCCGTCCTCGAGCACAGCCAGTGCGTCAGCCCCGGGGAGTACCAGGCCATCCTCGCTGCCAGCAAGGAGTACTCCTACCCCTGGAGGAGCCGCCTCCCGCGAACCCCCGGCAAACCCCTCCTGTGCGAGCCGAGCACCTACGCCCTCGAAGACGGCACCCTGGTCACCCTCTTCCGCGACGAGCGATACTCCCACCGCCTCTTCGTCAGCACCTCCCCCGACGGCGGTAACACATGGTCCACCCCCTATCCCACGAACATCCCCGACTCCCCATCCTACACCAAAACCATCGCTCTCGAAGACGGATCCGTCGTCATGGTCGGAAACCAGATCGCCGAGGAAAAAAACTTCGATAACCCCAAACCCGCCCACCTGGGCAGAGATACCCTCGTCCTCTCCCTCAGCAAGGACGGA